>NZ_JAXAVW010000004.1:0-341043 GCF_033949945.1 Lentzea miocenica | reverse complement strand
CAGCTGAGCGGGGGCCTTCGTCACGACGCGATCAGGCGTCGACCTTCTCGCGGTCCGGCGTCGGCGCGGCGGGAGGCGCGGGATTCGGCAGGAACTTCCTGATCAGCGGGAAGAACAGGATCACCAGGACGACCACGTAGACGATGATCGCCATCGGCGTGTTCACCAGGCCCGTCAGGGAACCGTCGGAGAGCTGCAACGCGCGGCGCATCTGCTGTTCCGCGGCCGGGCCGAGGATCACGCCGATGATCGCCGGCAGCACCGGAAGGCCGTAGCGGCGCATCGCGAAGCCCAGCAGGCCGATCACGAACATCAGCAGCAGGTCGAAGATGTCCGCGTTCACCGCGTACGCGCCCACCGAAGCGAAGAACAGGATGCCCGCGTAGAGGTACGGCCGCGGGATCCGCAGCAGCTTCGCCCACAGCGGCGCCAGCGGCAGGTTCAGCACCAGCAGCAGCGTCAGGCCGATGAACAGCGACGCGATCAGCGCCCACACCAGGCCGGCTTCACGCTGGAACAGCAGCGGACCGGGCTGGATGCCGTACTGCTGGAACGCCGCCAGCATCACGGCCGCGACCGCGGTGGTCGGCAGGCCCAGCGTCAGCATCGTGACCAGGGTGCCGGCGGCTGACGCGGAGGCCGTGGACTCCGGGCCCGCGACGCCCTCGATGGCGCCCTTGCCGAACTCGTCCTTGTGCTTGGAGAGCCGCTTCTCCGTCACGTAGGACAGGAAGGTCGGGATCTCCGCGCCACCGGCCGGAATCGCGCCGAACGGGAAGCCGATCACCGGGCCGCGCAGCCACGGCTTCCAGGTGCGCTTCAGGTCCGCCTTCGACAGCCACGGACGACCGACGGGGATCGGCACGAACGGCTTGCGGCGCAGGTGAGCCGCCACCCACAGGGCCTCGCCGACCGCGAACAACGCCACCGCCACGACGATCACGTCGATGCCGTCGGCCAGGTGCAGCGAGCCGAACGTCAGGCGCTGCTGGCCGGTCATCTCGTCGAGCCCGACCAGGCCGAGCGTCAGGCCGATGAGCAACGACGCCACGCCGCGGATCCGGGAGGCGCCGAGGACCGAGGTCACCGCGATGAAGGCCAGCACCATGATCGCGAACAGGTCGGGCGCACCGATGTCGACCGCGTGCCTGGCCACGAACGGCGCCAGCAGGACGATCAGGATCGTGCCGATGATGCCGCCGGTGAAGTGGCCGATGGCGGCGGCGGCAAGCGCTTGCGCACCACGTCCCTTGCGGGCCATGGGATTGCCTTCGAAGGCGGTGACCACCGCGGCGCTTTCGCCCGGTGTGTTCAGCAGGATCGAGGTCGTCGAGCCGCCGAACATGCCGCCGTAGTAGATGCCGGCGAACATGATGAACGCGCCGGTCGGTTCCATGCCGTAGGTGACGGGGAGCAGCAGTGCGACCGCCATGGCCGGGCCGATGCCGGGCAGGACGCCGATCGCGGTGCCGAGCAGCACACCGATCGCCGCCATGAGCAGATGTGTCGGCGTCAGCGCCGTCGCGAAGCCGTCGAGCAGTTGTTCCACCTAGAACACCTCCATCAACGGGCCACCGGGCAGGGGGACGCCGAGCAGGTTGTTGAAGATCAGGAAGGTCGCGATCGACATGCCGGCCGCGATCAACGGGTCGCGCACCAGGTTGCGGCTGCCGAGCGCGTAGGCCGCGCCCCAGAACAGGATCGCGCCGGAGATCGGGAACCCGACCACGCCGATCAGCACGGCGTTGGCGAGGAAAGCCCCGCACAGCAGCAGAACCGTGCGCATGTCGGCCGGTGCGGTCAGGTCGACGTCCTCGCCGCCCTCCGCCTCGCCACGACCGCCGCGCAGCACGTCACGGGCCAGCAGCGCGGCCACGAGCAGCAGCAGCGAGCCGACCAGGATCGGCACCGCCTTCGGGCCGACCGGGCCGCGCTGGGCGAAGTCCGTGGGGATGCGCAGCGCGTCGGTCAGCACCAGCACGCCGAGCACGACCAGCAGGGCGCAGATGCCCAGCTCGGAGCGTTCGCGGAGCCACGCCCTGGCTCCAGTCCTCGTCTCGGTCGTCATGCCAGCCCCAAGTCCTTCAGCACCGTTGCCACCCGCTTGTTCTCGTTTTCCAGGAAGGTCTTGAACTCGTCCCCCGGTGCGAAGGCGTCGGTCCAGCCGTTGCGCTGCAACGCTTCCGCCCACTGCGGCGTCTTCTGGAGCCGCGCGAACACGTCGACCAGCTTGTCGCGGTCGGTCTGCGTGATGCCCGGCGGCGCGACGATGCCCCGCCAGTTGGTGAACTCGACTTCCACGCCGGCCTGCTTGAGCGTCGGCGCGTCGATGCCCTGGATGCGGTCCTTGCTCGTCACCGCGAGCACCCGCAACGTGCCGGCCTGGATCTGGTCGCGGTACTCGCCGACGCCGGAGACGCCGAACGCGACCTTGCCGCCCAGGACGCTGGCGAGCAGTTCGCCGCCGCCGTCGAACGGGATGTAGTTGACGGTCTTCGGTTGCAGGCCCACGGCCTTCGCGATCAGCATCGGCGCCAGGTGGTCGGGCCCGCCGGGAGCCGAGCCGCCGCCGACGGTCACGGTGCCGGGGTTGGCCTTCCACGCGTCCACGAGTTGTTGCATCGACGTGTACGGCGAGTCCTTCGCGACCACGACGATGTCCGGTTCCTCGATCAGCTTCGCGATCGGGGTGGTGTCGAGCAGCGAGTTCGGCGACTTGTTCGTGTACACCGCGCCCACGACGCCCAGGCCCATAGACATGATCAGCTTGCCGTTGCCGCGTTCGCCGACCGTGCGGCCGAGTCCGACCGTGCCGCCGGCGCCGGGGAGGTTGAACACCTCGGCGTTGCGCAGCAGGTCAGCGTCTTCCATGGCCTTCGCCGCGGTCCTGGCGGTGATGTCGTACCCGCCGCCGGGCGCGTTCGGCACGAGCACCCGCAGCGCCCTCACCTGGTTCGTGTCGCCGCTGTCCGCACCCGGCGTCAGCAGCGGTGGCACCAGCAGGACGGCGAGCAACGCCGTCGCCACCGCCACCCACACCTTCACCGACACTGTGATCCCCGCCTCTCGTCCGCGTGGTTCGACATGTTGCTCTGGTGTAAACCTTGATGTCGCTCTTGCGCTTCTAAGGTTTCTTTCGGTCTTTCTGGTCACGGGAGGTTTCATGCGTCGCCGCCGTTCCCTGGCCAGCCAACTTCTCGTGTGGCAACTCGTAGTCGTCACCTTGCTACTGTGCGCGGTCGGCGCGCTGACTGTCGTCCAGACGGGCAGCAACTTTCGCTCCAACGAGGAACGCAGGATGCTGTCGGTCGCGGAGACCGTCGCCGCGAACTCGCTGGTCCAGGAGCAGATGGGCAACTGGCGGCTGCTGTCCGCGCCCGCCGAGACGGCCCGCAGCCTGTCCGGCGCCACCTACGTGCTGATCCTCAACGCCAAGCGGCTCGTGATCGCCTCGCCGGACCCCGCCCAGATCGGGTCCACTCTGGACACCGGGACCACCGCGCTGGAGGGCAGGTCGTGGACGGGAACGGTCGGCGACTCGATCGAGGCGCACGTGCCGGTGTTCGACCCGATCAGCCGCCGCGTGAACGGCATGGTGATCGCGGGCGCGGAGAACCCCGGGATCTTCGCCGGAGCGTTGGAGCAGCCCGTCGACGTGCTGCGCTACCTGGCGATCGCGCTGCTCATCGGCGTCACCGGCTCGTTGCTGCTGGCCCGCCGGGTGAAGAACCAGACGCTCGGCCTGGAGCCGCACGAGATCACCGCGCTGGTCGAGAACCGCGAGGCGTTGCTGCACGGCATCCGGGAGGGCGTCGTCGGCCTCGACGGGCAGAACCGGATCATGCTGGTCAACGACCACGCGAGCGATCTGCTGGCGTTGCCGGAGGACGCCGTCGGCCGCTCGGTCGAGGAGCTGGAGCTCAACGACCGGCTGCGCGACGTGCTGACCGGCCGTGCGACCGGTGTCGACCAGCTGGTGCTGCGGCAGGGCGTCGTGCTCACGTTGAACCGCATGCCGATCGAGGGCGCCGGCGCCGTCGTGACGTTGCGAGACCGCACGGAACTCCTTGCGCTGCAACACGAACTCGACGCCTCGCAGCACGCGACGGACACGCTGCGGGCGCAGGCGCACGAGTTCGCGAACCGGCTGCACACGATCGCCGGGCTGATCGCTTTGAAGGAGTACGACGAGGTCACCAACTACATTCACCAGATCAGCTCGGCGCAGGACCAGTGGCGGGCCGAGGTCAGCTCGTCGATCGGCGACCCCGCCGTGGCCGCGCTGCTGATCGCCAAGGCGTCGCTCGCGGCCGAACGCGGCACGGAGCTGAGGCTGGGGCCGGACAGCGTGCTGGGCCGCGTGGACGAGGCGTTGTCGGCGGATCTGGTGATGGTGCTGGGAAATCTCGTCGACAACGCGTTGGACGCGCTGAGCTCGCTGAGCGCCAACGGAGCCGGCAAGTGGATCGAGGTAGGTGTGATGCAGTTGGACGACGAGGTCCAGGTCGTGGTGCGTGACTCGGGTCCCGGGGTGGCGCCGGAACTGGCGGAAGAGGTGTTCCGGCACGGGTTCACGACCAAGGCGGCATCGCATGGCGAACGCGGCATCGGACTCGCGTTGATCAGGCGGGCGTGCCTGCGGCGCGGAGGTTCGGTGAGCGTTTCCGGCTCCGTCTTCACCGCAAGGCTGCCCTGGTGATCCGGGTGCTCGTCGTCGACGACGACTTCATGGTGGCCAAGGTGCACAGCGGATATGTCGCGCGCACAGAGGGTTTCGAGGTCGTCGGGGTCGCGCACACCGGCGGTGACGCGTTGCGGCTGGTGTCGTCGCTGAAGCCGGATCTGGTGCTGCTCGACATCTACCTGCCGGACGTCAGCGGACTGGACGTGCTGAAGTCGTTGCGCGCCAACGAGGACGTGGACGTCATCGTGATCACCGCGGCGACCGACGTCGACACCGTGCGCAGTGCGATGCGCGGCGGGGTGCTGCACTACCTGATCAAGCCGTTCGACTACTCGGCTCTGCGTGACCAGCTCGCGCACTTCGCGTCGTTGCGGGACAAGCTGCACCGGCTGGACTCGGCCGGACAGGCGGACGTGGATCAGGTGTTCGGCGCGCGGCCGTCCTCGAAGCCGTTGCTGCCCAAGGGTTTGACGCCGGAGACCGCGCGACTCGTGGAGGGTGCGCTGCGGGCACGTCCGGACGGGTTGTCGGCCTCGGAGTGCGCTTCGTCAACGGGGGTGGCTCGCGTAAGTGCGCGGCGGTACCTGGAGCACTTCGTGTCGATGGGACGGGCCGAGGTTCGGTTGCGGTACGGCGGAACCGGTCGCCCGGAACGGATCTACGCGCTAGTCCCAGGAGCCTGAACGGCCGCGGCCGCGTTTCGTGTCCGCGCGGCGCTTCTTCGACGCGATGCGGCGTTCCTGCGAACCCTTGGTGGGCTTCGTCGGCCTGCGCATCGGCGGTGGCGGAGCGGCCGCGCTGCGCAGGATCGCGGCGAGGCGTTCACGGGCGGCGGCGCGGTTCTGCAACTGCGCGCGGTGCTCGGACGCGGCGATCGTGAGCACGCCGTCGACCAGCCGGCCTTCCAGGCGGTCGAGCATCCGGCGCTTGAGGTGCTCCGGGATCGACGGCGAGGCAGCCAGGTCGAACGAGAGCTCCACGCGGCTGTCCGCCGTGTTCACTCCCTGCCCGCCCGGCCCACCTGACCTGGAAAAACGTTCGCGCAACTCAGACGCCGGCAGCACCAGCGTCCGAGTCACGGTCACGTCGTTCATGCCTCCAGGTTAGAAGGTCAGGCCCGGAAGTGTCGCGATCTTTATCAGCGCCTCGCGGTCGAGCACGGGTTCCGGCCGCTGCGGCTCGCCCAGCAGGTCGACCTTGCCCCAGAACGAGGGGTTGAACCTGCCGATGTTGTCGCTGGTCACCTGAACGTGGGTGCCGTCAGGGCGCCACGCCTCCGCCATCAGCACCTTCTGCGTCGTCGCTCCCGGCACCGCGGCCGGCGCGATGGTGACCTTGATGCCGTTGCGCTCGTACGTCTGGCATTGGGTGACCGGGTCGTTGCAGTCGCCGGTGCTGCGCCGGGGCTCGCGGTCGAGCCAGATCGTGACGCCACCGACGCCCTGCGCGTCACGCAACCGCGCCGCCGCCCAGCTCTTGCTGTCGCGACTGCGGAACTCGAACGCCGGCGCCTGGATCTCCGCGACGTCCTCCACCGCGAAACCGGGTGGGACGACGTTCGCCTCGCGCAGCACCCTGGTCAGCTCGGCGTTGTGGTTCACCTGCAGGACCGGCTGGGCGGCGTTCTCCTGCGGACGAGCCAGGAAGGCCACACCTCCGAGCGAGAACACCAGCAGCACGGTCAACGCGGTCGCGATCGCCGTGCGCCGGCGCGCCAGCCGGGACCTGCCCGCCCTGATGACGTCGGCAGTGTGGATCTTCGATGCGGGCTCGTCCTCCAGCAGTTCGCGCAACGCCGCGAGCCCCTTGGCCGCCTGACTCTTCACCGTGCCCTCCGTCCTGCCGAGGATGCGGGCGGTCTCGGTGACGCTCAGGTCCTCCCAGTACCGCAGGACGACGACAGCGCGTTGCCCCGGTGGCAACGCGCCGAGCGCCCGGCGCAGGTCGAAGTCCGCGGAGTCGTCCGAGACGGCGAGTTCGGGCACGGCGTCGACGGTCCGTTCACGCGCGAAGAACCCGCGGCGCTGCTCGTCGATGGCGGTGTGCACCAGCACTTTGCGGGCGTAGGCGTCGACGCTGTCCTGGCGCACGCGTGACCAGGCCACGTACATCTTGGTCAACGCGGTCTGGACGATGTCCTCCGCGCGATGCCAGTCGCCGCACAGCAGGTACGCGGTGCGGCGCATGACGAGAGCGCGTGCGTCGACGAACTCCCCGAACTCGCGGTCGCGGTCCAAGTGCCCCCTCCTCGGTCGCCGCTTAGTACGCGGCGACCACCTCAGGAGGTTGCCTCAGAAACGCGGGTGGTCGCCGACGAGTGCGGCGCCGCCCTCGGGCGACTTGGTGATCTCGCCCAGGACCCACGCCGGCACGTGGCGTGCGGTCAGGACGGCCAGTGCGCGGTCGACGTCCTCGGGCGCGACGACGGCGACCATGCCGACGCCCATGTTGAACGCCTTCTCCATCTCCTCGCGCTCCACGCGGCCGCGCTGGGCGATGAGCTGGAAGATCGGCGCGGGCGTCCAGGTGCCGCGGTCGAGCTTCGCGTGCAGGCCCTCCGGCAGCACGCGGGCCAGGTTCGCGGCGAGGCCACCACCGGTGACGTGCGAGAACCCGCGGACTTCCGTCTCGGCGATCAGCGCGAGGCAGTCCTTGGCGTAGATCTTGGTCGGCTCCAGCATCTCCTCGCCGAGGGTGCGGCCGAACTCCTCGACGTGACCCTCGAGCGGCATGCGCGCGATCTCCAGCAGCACGTGCCTGGCGAGCGAGTAGCCGTTGGAGTGCAGGCCGGACGAGCCCATCGCGATCACGACGTCGCCGTCGCGGACCCGGTCGGGGCCGAGCAGCTTGGACTGCTCGACCACGCCGACGCCGGTGCCGGAGATGTCGTAGTCGTCGTCGCCCATCAGGCCGGGGTGCTCGGCCGTCTCGCCGCCGAGCAACGCGCAACCGGCCTGGACACAGCCCTCGGCGATGCCCTTGACCAGCGACGCGATCCGGTCGGGAACGACCTTGCCGACCGCGATGTAGTCCTGCATGAACAACGGCTCGGCACCGCACACGACCAGGTCGTCCACGACCATCGCGACCAGGTCGATGCCGACCGTGTCGTGCTTGTCGAGCGCCTGGGCGATCGCGATCTTGGTGCCGACGCCGTCCGTGGAGGAGGCGAGGATCGGTTCCTTCCAGCGGTCGAGCTTGAGCTGGAACAGGCCGGCGAACCCGCCGATGCCACCGAGCACCTCGGGCCGATGCGCCTTGGCCGCCCACGGCTTGAGCTTCTCCACCGCCTCGTCACCTGCGGCGATACTGACTCCGGCGGCGGCGTAGGTGGCCTTGGCGCTGTCGGTCACGTCAACTTCTTCCACTTGGTTCTGGGAGGCTCAGGGACGCACCCAAAATCAGGGGCGTCGGAGTGCGTCCTCGGCACCATAGCCGTTGGCCAGAACGGGGGCGGCTGAGCCCGCCACGCCCTTGAGGCCCTCGAGCAGGTGCTTGCCGATGAGCGCGTCCGGCGGCAGTTCGATCGGGTACTCGCCGTCGAAGCACGCAGAGCACAGCCTCGTCTTGGGCTGCTCGGTCGCGGCGATGAGCTGCTCGAGCGACACGTACCCGAGCGAGTCAGCGCCGACCGACCGGCGGATGCCGTCGTCGTCCAGGCCGTTCGCGATGAGCTCCGCCCGTGAGGCGAAGTCGATGCCGTAGAAGCACGGCCACTTGACCGGCGGCGACGCGATCCGCACGTGCACCTCGAGCGCACCGGCCTCGCGCAGCATGCGGACGAGGGCGCGCTGGGTGTTGCCGCGCACGATCGAGTCGTCGACGACGACCAGCCGCTTGCCGCGGATGACGTCGCGCAACGGGTTCAGCTTCAGCCGGATGCCCAGCTGACGGATGGTCTGCGACGGCTGGATGAACGTCCGGCCGACGTAGGCGTTCTTGACCAGGCCCGACCCGTACGGAATGCCGCTGGCCTGCGCGTATCCGATCGCGGCCGGCGTGCCGGACTCCGGCACCGGGATCACCAGGTCGGCCTCGACCGGGTGCTCCTTGGCGAGCCGGCGGCCGATCTCGACGCGGGTGGCGTGCACCCCGCGCCCGGAGATCGTCGTGTCCGGCCGCGCCAGGTAGACGTACTCGAAGATGCAGCCCTTGGGCTCGGGGGTCGCGAACCGGCTGGACCGCAGTCCGTCCTCGTCGATCGCGATGAGCTCACCGGGCTCGACCTCGCGCACGAAGCTCGCGCCCACGATGTCGAGCGCCGCGGTCTCGCTCGCCACGACCCAGCCGCGGTCGAGCCGGCCGAGCACCAGCGGGCGGACGCCGTGCGGGTCACGCGCCGCGTACAGCGTGGACTCGTCGGAGAAGGTCAGGCAGTAGGCGCCCTTGACCGTGGGGAGCAGCTCCAGAGCGGCCTGCTCGATGCCCTTGTCGGCCGCCGCGTGGGCCAGCAGCGCGGTGAGGATGTCCGAGTCGGTCGTGGCGCCGTTGCGGCTGGAGATGCCGAGTTCCTTGACCTTCTCCAGCAACTCGGCGGTGTTCACCAGGTTGCCGTTGTGACCGAGGCTGAGCCCCGACCCGGCGGCCGTGGTCCGGAACGTGGGCTGCGCGTTCTCCCAGGTCGTGGAGCCGGTGGTGGAGTAACGGCAGTGCCCGACGGCCACGTGGCCCTTGAGCGACTGCAGGACCTGCTCGTCGAAGACCTGGCTCACGAGTCCGAGGTCCTTGAAGACGACGACCTGGGACCCGTCACCGACGGAGATGCCCGCTGCCTCCTGGCCGCGGTGCTGCAGGGCGTAGAGCCCGTAGTAGGTCATCTTGGAGACGTCTTCACCGGGAGCCCAGACGCCGAAGACGCCGCACTCCTCACGGGGTTCCTGTTCGGACTGGGAATGGTCGTCGACCACCGAATTGGCTCCCTCACGATGGGGCTGGCTGCAACCCGAGTGTAAGTGGAGCAACGGGTGAACTACCCCCTCCAGACCCCTGGTGAGGTGATGAAACTCATGCCATCCGGCACTTCGAGAGCTGCAGCGGGATCCCGTTGAGGTACGAAAGCCGCCGAAGGCTGGCCGCGAGCACCACGACGGTCCTGCGCATCAAGCCTTCTTGCAGCCGCTCAGCTTGGTGTCCTTGGACCAGTGCGCGAACGGGCTGCCTTCCTCCTGCTTGGCCGTGCAGACAACCTCGTCCCCGACGGTCGCGCCACCGCCGACGCGGCTCGGCACCTCGAATTTGGGAGTCAGGCCGTCCTGCCACAGCAGGCCCTTCGGGGGATCGCCCACCAACTCGAGCTCGAAGTACTCGGTCGGGGCGTTGCTCCTGTCGATCGAGACGATCTTGTACCGGAGTTCGCCATCCCACGAGGAAGCGCAGCCGGACAGCGCCAGGCAGCTCAGCAGGACGATCGCGAGCTTGCGCATCAGTGCCCCCGTCCGACCTGGAGGACGTCCAGCACGCGCCGGTCGCCGGTCATCTCCTTGAAGTTCATCCTGTTCCAGAGCCAGAAGTAGACGAGCTCGGCCTCACCGGTCACCTGCGCGTCACCCTCTTCGCCGGGGGCCGCGGCACGGACCTCGGGAACCTCGTCCGCCGCCAGGGAGATCAACCACGACTCCGGCACGTCGGTCGGTCGCACCACGGCGCTGCCGGACACCGTGTTCGGCACGTCGCCGTCGAGCTTCGCCGCGACGATCGTGGTCAGCACCTCGTCGATGCCGTCGGCGCTGAGGTCGGCGTCCGTGGCGACGACCTGCCGGACGACCGTCTGCGCGTCGAACCGGCGCAGCACGGTCTCATGCGCGATCCGGCGGTGCCACACCCAGGCGAGATCAGGCGCAGCCGCCGAGAACGTCCAGACGGGGCGGTTTCCCGGCACAGCCGTCAGAATCTCGCCGGCCGCGGTCAGCTGCAGGTCGAGGTATTCGAGCGGGGCCAGCCCGGCAGGCGGAGGCGGTGGCCGCATCGCGGTGCGGCTGCCGGTGCTCAGGTAGGCGGTGGAGGTCTCCAGGAAGCGTGCGAGGTGCACGACGAGGTCCTGCACGGTCCAGCCAGGACGTGTCGGGACCTCGGCGGTGGGGTCTGCTTCCGTCACTGCCTTGCGGAACATCTCCGCCTGTTCGATGAACACAGCGGTCCACCGCTGGGCCGTCCACCCTGTCTGCACCATGAGCGACATCGTGCCGGAAACGTCCCACGCGTGAGTGGGGAACCGGCCATGATGCTTCTGCGTCGCATGGATCAGAGACCAACCAGGGGGTGGCGATGTTCGGCGTTGAGCCCGAACTGCTGCGCAACGCGTCCAAGGAGTTCGGCAACGGCTCCGACGCGGTGCGCGAGGCAGCGGAGATGATCTCGATGCTCCAGCTCGACGCGGGCGCGTTCGGGGAGGTCGACGCCGCCGCGGAGTTCGCGGACGCCCTGTCGAAGTTCGTCGGCACCCACTCCCAGGACCTGCAGCGTGGTTCCGCCTGGATCACGGACGCGGCCGAGGGCCTGGTGTCGAACGCCGATGCCTACCAGCGCACGGACGAAGATCACGCGGCCGCACTGACGAAGCTCTTCGGGGGACTTGGGGGCGGCAAGTGAGCTACCCGGATCCGGAGAGCCTCTACGGCAAGCTCGCCTCGGGCGACGCAGGCCGCATCGCCGCCGCTGCCGACCCCATTACCGGCGCGATCAGCGCGGTCGGGCGCGCGGGCGAGTCCGTCGCCAACGGTGGCAAGACCGCGGTCAGCAACTGGACCGGCGACGCCGCGACGAAGTTCACCGCGCGCGCCGAACTGTCCGCGCGCGCCGCCAAGGCCGCTGTCGAACGACTCGGTGCGGGTGTCGACATCGTCCAGGCCGCCTCGCGGGCCTATGGCCAGATGCGCGGCGCTGCCGACCAGGCGATCGGCGTGTGGCGCGGCCGCCCGCCCGGCATGGACGAGGCACAGACCCGCCAGCTCGCGAACCAGGTCAACGAACACCTGAACAAGGTGAAGTCGGGCTACGACAACGTTCTGCGCACCTACGCCGGTGCTCTCACCAAGATCCCGCCAGGGTTCGAGGAGTCCGCACGCACGGACTGCGGATGGGACCGCGCCGCCCAGCGCGGTGGTGCGGGCGGTGCGCTTCCTCCGGTTCCGCCGCCGGGCAGCGACCCCAAGGCGGTTGCCGACTGGTGGAAGTCGCTCAGCAAGGACCAGCAGGAAGCGCTCAAGAACACCAAGTACCAGGAGCTCGGCCAGCTCCGCGGGCTGCCGGCGGACGTGCTGAACGACGCCAACCGCAAGCGGATCCCCGAGGACGCGGCGCGGTTCAACGCGGAGAAGGACCAGCTCAAGCAGCAGGTGGCCGACCGGGCACGCGAGCTCGGCGTCGACCCGAACTCGCCGGAAGGCCAGCGCGCTCTGCGCAACGACGCCCAGGGTTCGCAGCTGATGTCGCAGTACGACGAAGCGGCACGTCGGGCGAAGAACGCGGACGACGCGGTCGGTGCCCTGACGAAGGCCGACAACTTGGGCGCTGAGAGTGGCAAGAAGGCGTACGTGCTCGCGTGGAGCCCGGACGGCGCCGGCGCCAAGGAAGGCGCGATCGCCGTCGCGTTCGGCAACCCGGACACCGCGAAGAACCTCGCGGTGTGCGTGCCCGGCACCACGTCCACGCTCAGCAGCTTCGGCCTCGACCAGGCCTCGAACCTCAGCGCGAAGATGGGCCCGGACGGCGCCGCGATCCAGTGGCTCGGCTATGACGCACCGGAGTTCCTGCCCGGTCAGGTGAACGACCCCGCGCAGGCCCGCGAGGGTGGCGCGATCCTCGCGAAGGACGTCGAGGGCTACCGCACCGCGAACCCCAACGCCCACGTCACCGTGATCGGCCACAGCTACGGCAGCACGGTCGTCGGGTACTCCGCCATGGACAACGGCTTGAAGGCGGACGACATCGCGTTCGTCGGCTCACCAGGCGTTGGTGCGTCCAACGTGGACCAGCTGTCGGCCGGCAACGGACACGTCTACGTCGGTGGCACGGAACACGACCCGGTCATCCAGGCGACCAGTGGCGACTGGTTCACCAAGGACGGGTCGTCGACCGGTCCGTACGACTCGTCGTTCGGGGCGAAGACGTTCGGCACGTCCGGCGAGAGCGGTATCGGACACGCCCACTCGTCCTACTACGACAAGGGTTCCGAGTCGCTCGACAACCTCGCGAAGATCGCCAACGGGCACGGCGGCGACGTCAGCGAGCAGCGCTGGCAGGACGCTCCCACGCCGCGTGAGGTGCCCGGTTCGGACCTGCCGGGCGTCGGGCCCGTCATCGACTGGGGTGTCAACACGGGCAAGGAAGTCGTGGACATGGGCGAGGACGTCTGGCGCGGAGGCGGTCAGGTCGTCGACGACATCTCGCAGGGCAACTGGGGCGACGCGGCCGGCCACGCGTGGGACACGACCAAGGAGGTCGCCAGCGATGCCGGGGACGTCGTGGTCGACACCGTGGGCAACGTGGTGGAGGTCGGGCGGGACGTCGTCGACGGTGTCGGCGGTGCGATCAAGACGGTCGGGTCCTGGTTCTAGAAGCGCACGACCGGCAGCAGTTGTGAGAGGTCCGCTCGGGTCCCGGACGCCGTGACCCGGGCGCCGTCCAGGGCGTCGGACCAGGCCAGGTCTCCGGTGGCCAGTTCCAGCCAGGTGCGGGGATCGGTTTCCACCACGTTCGGGGGCGTGCCGCGGGTGTGACGCGGACCTTCGACGCACTGCACGGCGGCGAACGGCGGCACGCGGACTTCCACGGTACGGCCCGGTGCGATCTGTTCGAGGGTGCGCAGGCTCAGCCGGACGGCGGCGGCCAGAACAGGGCGTTCCGGCTGGTCGGCCTCGCCTCGCAGCCAGGGGAGCACGGCCTGCACGGCGGCGCGCATCTCGGCTGGGTCCACGGCTTTGGCTGGCACGTCGCCCACATTAGCGAAGGGGCAGCGGCGGTCCCTGGGCTGTTGGTATATGTGGGCGGTGATGAGGAACTTCGCCGTCGTCGGTCCCGGGCAGGCGACCAGGGAGCGGTTGACGGCGGCTCTCGCGGCCGCGCCGGACCTGGCCGTCTACCGGATCGGGCGGGGTGCCGACCCGTTGCCCGTCGCGGCCACGTTCGATCCGTCCGACCAGTCGGGGTGCCGGAGTCTGCTGGACTGGTTCGAGCGCGGGGCGCCGTCGGGGGCGGTGCTGCTGGTGGACGACTGGGCGTTGTGCGCCGGGCAGGATCCTGGGCTCGGCGGGACGGTGGAGTGGATCGCGGCGTTCGGGCCCGCGCGGGGCGTACAGGTCGTCGTCACGGCGCGGAGGTGGGCTGATGTGCCGGACCGGTTGCGCAAGCACCTGCTCGGTGAGCCGACGGACTTCCTCGCGTTGCACGAGATCGAGGCCGATCTGAGCAACATGTGGCAGCGCAACGACTTCAGGGCCGCCGCCGGGGTCGATGACCGGGGGTGGCCGGTCAACGCCGAGCTCGCGCTGGGCAGTGCCGTGCATCGTGGCACGCCGGACCAGCTGCTGAGTCTGCTGCTGGGCTTCCTGGTCACGCACTCGGCCGACCACGTGCAGTACCTGCTCATCGACGGCGACGGCAGCGGTGTGTTCGAGCCGCTGGCCTTCATGTCCCAGGTCGCGCACACCATGACGCCGGCGGCGGACGACGCGACGGTGGTCCGGTTGCTGGACGCGTTCTACGGCGAGATCAACCGGCGCCAGGAGATCGTGCACACCGCCGGGAAGTTCAAGAGCCTGAACGACTACCGGAAGGCGCTGATGAACGGCGCCCCGCTCGACCCGGTCGCGGAGCTGATCGTCTGCGTGTCGGGCGCGAACGCCTTCATCGCCAGGGAGCCGAAGTTCCTCGCGGCACTGCTGATGGGCATGCGGGCCGGCCGGGTGCTGGGCGTGCACGTCATGTTCGCAGGCGAAGTGCCACAAGGGCTTCCGCACGAACTCCCGGAGTGGCCGCTCGCCACTCCCACCTACGACTTCGCCGAGATGCTGGACGTTCTGCCGGACGTCGCCGGCGGCGGGTTCGCCTACGAGATCATGCTTCCACCGCTGGGCGATCCACTGACGCTGGACATGCTCCCGCCCGGTGCCGTCGGGCTGATCGACAAGCCGTACGAACACCGCATCGACCCGTTCGTCCCGGACTTCACGCCAGAACTGCGGCACGGCGCCATCGTCGGCGCGCCCGGCACCGGCAAGTCCACGACGTTGCGCACGCTCGCGACCGTTCTCGGTGATCTCAGCGCGTACCAGCTGCTCGACGGGCCCGGCGAACCCCTTGACCCGCAACGCCACATCGTCGTCACCGCACGCACCTGGGACCAGGTGCCGCCGTTCATCAGGGACAGCCTGGCGTTCGGCATCGAGCTCCGCCTGGACGACCCGGACACCTCGCTGATCAACGGCCGCAGCGCCGCGCACGTGCCGAACCTGCCCGGCATGGGGCTTTCCGTGCACGACAAGGCCGCCGTCCAGATCGCGGTCACGTGACCGGGCAGATCTACCGCATCGGCCGCGGCACCCCGCCCGAGCCGGTCAACGTGTCGTTCGACCCCGCTGACCACCGCCGCTGCCAGAACCTGCTGACGTGGTTCGAGCGCGGTGGCGAACCCGGCGCGACCCTCCTGATCGACGACTGGAAGCTCTGCGCGGCAAGCCATCCGGGTCTCGCGGACTCCGTGCGCTGGATCGCCGCGACCGCCAGGAACGCCCAGGTGATCATCAGGGCCGGTGCGCTGAGCGACGTGCCGACAGGCCTGCGATCGTTGGTGCGGCTGAACTTCCTCGCTCTGCACGGCCTGAGCACCTTCACCAGGGCCCTCGCGTGGAAGGGCCGGTGGTGGAAGGTTCCGATCGGTCTCGACAGCAACGGCGAGCCGGTCGTCGTCGAGCTCACCCACTTCGTCGACGGCAAGTGGCGCACCGGATCACACCTCAGCGTCACCGCGCCGGACGCGTTCCGGAGCCTGGTGCTGGGCCTGATGACGACCCAGTCGCCCAAGATGTTCCAGGCGATCTTCATCGACGCGCACGACACGGACGTGTTCGCGGGGCTCGACCAGGCACCGCACGTGCAGGCACATCATCGGAACGCGGCACGGAATCCCGGGCGGCTCGCGGACGTGCTGCTGGCCGAGTCCCAGCGCCGGCTCGAGGTCGTCGGCAACACCTGGACGATCTTCCACCACCGCGGCTTCGACCAGGTGCTGCCGCAACTCCTGGTCTGCGTCACCGGGTTCGAGGACATCAAGGCCGCGGAACCTTCGTTCGCCTCCGACCTCGCGATCATCGCCAAAGACGTTGGCCAGTCGGGGATGCAGCTGCTCCTCGACTGCCCGCACGAGGCAGCGGAACTGCAGATCGACGACTGCACGGTGCCCGCGGACCTCGACGAGATGGCTGTGTCGTTGCCGTTGCTGATGCACCAGGACGAGCCGCCGCCGGACTTCTTCACCCTGCACGACATGCCCAACCGGTTCGACCAGCCGCACGCGTGGCGGCCACGCCCGATCGCCATGCAGTACCGGGTCGCGGTGGGCGCGGACGTGTACGGCCAGCCGGTCGAGATCGACCTCAAGTCGAGCGCCCTGCAAGACGGAATGGGACCGCACGGCGAGGTGGTCGCCCCGGCCGAACGACGTGCGGAAGCCCTGCGCGCGTTGGTTCTCGGTCAGATGCTGCGGCACTCGCCGGACGAGCTGCAGGTCGTCCTGATCGCCCTCCACGGCGCCGCGGTGTTCGACGGCCTTGCAGACGCACCGCACGTGCGGGCCGTGGACCTGCTGGAAGACCACGAGCAACGCACCAGGACGCTCGCGGCCAACGGCTACCGGAGCATCTGGGACTATCGCGCGGCCCGGTCCAACGGTGCGGAACTCGGTCCGCTGCCGGAACTCCTCGTCTGCGTGGACGGTCTGGCCGAGGTGCCCCCGGAGTTCCTGGACGTCCTGCGGACACTGGGCCAGGCCGGGCGCACCTACGGCCAGCACCTGCTGCTGTCCGGCCCGGCACCGCTGGGGCTCGACTTCCTGTCGTACCGCCTGGAGCTCACCGGGCAGGGCTGGACCCGACGCATCAGCAGGTCGGTGGAGAACCTGGTGCTCCCCACCGACCTGGACGACGTGACGCGATCGCTGCCAGGAGTGATGCGGGCCGCTAGCTCATGAGCGACGCAACCGCTTCTGCGCGTCGTAAAGGTTGCGAGGCGTGACATCCGTGGTGCCGTAGAGCTCCAGGCGCGAGTTCAACGGCCCGATGAAGTCCGGCTTGTCGATCTGGCCGAAGTCGCGCACCTCGGAGATCGCCACGGTCGCGCTGCACGGAGCGACCTGGTCGATCCGGACGTTGCCGGCGCGCTGGTTCGTCACGGTGACGTTCCAGTGCGCGAACCGGGCGCCGTACAACGGGCCGGCGTTCGCACTGCCGCCGTGCGCACCAACGTTGTTGATGGTGATCTCGGTGCGGACGTTGGCGAACGGCAGACCGCGGTGGGTGTCGAAGACGTCGTGGTCCATGTGGCCGCGAGTCCAGACGTTGCCGCAGGACAGGCCTTCGACGTTCAGGCCGTGGTTGCCCGCGCCCGCCTGCGAGGGTTCCGAAGGCGCCTCGATCACGAACCCGTCGGTCAGGTTGTCGTGGGACTGCTCGCGCGTCGCGTACGCGTGGTGGTGACCGCGGCCGGACACACGCGTGTTCAGCAGCGAGATTCCCTTTGAGGACACCAGGAGGAAGCCGTTGTCGACGTCCTGCACGTGCACGTCGTCGGCCCAGCAGTCCCACGCGCACTGGAACGCGAGACCGTTGTACCCCTTGTCCTGCAGGTGCCTCGGCGTCGGCACCTTGAACATCTCGATCTTGATGCCCTCGACGCCCGCACCCGTGACGACCGGCGCCATCGTGGTCAGCCGCGCCTTCCACTCCGGGCGGATCTCCAGCGGCAACGGCTGCGCGAGCTTGACCCTGTTGCCGCGCACCCACTCCACCCCCACCGGCCACAGGAACGGGAAGTACGACAGGAGCTTGTCCTTGTCGTCCCACTTGTAGGACGTCGTACCGGCGACATCACCGCACATGTGCTTCGGCAGCGAGTACTCGGAGTCGTCCAGCCGCAACAGAACGCGCTGGCCGGCGCGCAGCTTGCGTCCATTCTCGACAGTCACGACGAACGCACCACGTGCCGCCGAACCGGTCACGTTGGTGAGAGTCGACCCCTGCTCCAGCTCGTTGCCCGTCCAGCCCTCGAACGGCCACTTCTTCGCCTTGATCGCGTCGACCAGCGGCTGGTAGCGGTCGCGGTGGCACACCCACACCAGGCCGCCCGACCAGCTCCAGGCCGAGTTCTCCGAGCCGTACCGGCTGCGGTTGATGCCGACGATCTCCTCCAGCGACCGGGTCGCGCAGAAGGTCGTCTTCTTGCTGCCCGCGCCGCGCAGCACCACGTTGTCGTAGCCGATGCGGATGATGTCGTCGATCCGGTAGCGGCCCGGTGGCACGTAGACGGTGCCGCCGCCCAGCCGGCCGACGAACTCGATCGCCTTGTTGATCGCGGCGGAAGCGTCGGCGGAGCCGTCCCGGCGCGCGCCGAAGAACAGCACATTGGCCAGAACAGGCCGGTGAGCAGGCTTTTCGCCCATCCGGTAGCCGGCGTAGGCGATGTTCGGGATCTGCGGGTGGTTGTACGGGTTGGCAACGAACTCCTGCCACAGCGAAGCGGAGGACGCTGCCGAGGCAGTCCCCGTCATCACTGACGTCCCGACCAGTGCGACCCCTGTAGCCAGCAGGAATCGCCGTCTGTCGATGTTCATTTCGCCGTCTCCAAGGGGTCTTGGCCACGGCGGCGGTGGTCAGATCAAACCAGACATCAGCCGCTTGCGGAACGAACCGCTTCGGAGATCAGCTCGTCCACCTGGTGCATCATCCGGCGGGCGTCGGTCGGCGTGAACGTGCTCCACGGCGGCTGGCCGTTCGAGGCACGGCGTTGCTGCAGGTAGCGGCCTTCCTCGGTGTCGAAGAACGCGACCACGCGCTCGGGCCGCCAGCGCTTGCCGTACTTGTCCCTGGCCGCGGCACCGAAGTTCCCGGTGTGCACGATGCCGGTGAACATCTTGATCAACGCCTTGGCGTCGTCCTCGCGCAGGCCGATGCCCCGGAACGCGGCCTCCATCGACTTCGGCGACCCGTCGGTCTGCGAGATCGCCTTCTCGATGTCGGCGCTGGGCAGCGTCACGGACAGGCCCGTGCCGGCGGGGTGGGACGGCAGCATCGAGAGCACCGCGGAGGCGAGCCCGGAGCCCGCCCACGGCTGGAACGTCAGTTGATCGTCCCGCAACGTCGCCAGCGCGCCCCAGTCGCCGTTCGCGACGGCGAGGACCCGCAGGCTGTGCCCGAGCCAGAGGCGGCCGTCCGCCTCCCGCTCTGGCTTGACGAACATGCGCAGCAGTCCGTCCAGTTCGGACGAAAGCCCGCGCGAGTTGCCCAGGCGGCGGTGATCCAACTGCTGGTAGACGCGGTTTTCGAGCTGAATGCGCTCGTCCCGCGTCTTACCGGGAGTGGGAACCTTGAGCACGAGCGGCATGGGACCGACGTTCATCCGGTCCCACAGCACGTCGAACTCCTCGGCGGAGAGAGTGATCGGCTCCCTCTCCGCCGGGCCGCCGAACAAGCTCACTCCGTGAAGCCTCCGATGACGGGCGGCGCGACCATGCGGTCGTCACCGAACACGTCGCCGGTCTCGACCAGGTAGTCCGCTGCCTTGTGCTCGAGGTCGTCCTCGCCCTCGCCCTTCTGGCCGTGCGCACCACCGGCACCCGCACCAGCGGCACCGCCCTTGCCCGCGGCACCCGCGCCGGAGCCGGCGGCACCGCCGCGCATCCCGTCCGGACCGGCACCCATGCCGGACAGGCCGCCGGGCTTCATCGCGTTCTGCTGGCCGGACGTGCCGAGCGAGCCGGACATCGGGCCGAACGCCTTGCCGGAACCGAGCTGACCACCGCGAACGTTGCCGAGCTGACCACCGCGGCCACCACCGGAACCGCCACCGGGCGTGCCCGTGGTCGGCCGGGTGAACACCGGTCCGCCGGGAGGCGTCACGGTGGGCGGCGGGGTCGGCTGCGGAAGGCTCGTCGGCGGCGGCGTGTGGATCGGCGGCGCGGGCGGCGGCGTCGGCTGCGTCCACGACGTGTGCGTGGTGTCCGTGGGAGGAGGCGTCCAGCCGGTCGAGACCTGCTGCGTGGTCGCCGGCGGCGTCGTCCAGGACGGGTTCGTGGTGCCGGTGTTGCCCGACGGCGAGTGCGTGCCGGTCGAGGTGTAGCCGGCCCGCGTGCTGCCGGTGCCGGTGTCGGCGGGCGGCGGCGTGTCGATCACGACCTGAGGAGGCTGCGGGAACTCACCGAGCGTCGAGGAGTTCCAGCGGCTGTCCGACTGGTAGTCCTCCATGACCTTGACGGCCTGGGCCGCGGCGTTGTCCGCGGCGGCTTCCTGCTTCTCGTGGTCCATCTGCTGGCCCACGACGTGCGCCATGCCGACCGGACCCGTGAGCGCGCCGACCGCCATGTCCATGAAGCCGGGCTTCTCGGTGGTGATCGGGACGACCTCGGGCATCTTCTTGCGCGCGTCGGCGATGAACTCGCCCTGCAAGCGCGCGGAGCTCTCCATCGTCGTGGCGCCCTGCTCGGCGAACCCGGCCCACTGGGCCAACGGCGACAGCGCGCCCTGGGCGGCGTCGGCGGCGTCGGACTCCCAGTCCGCGCCCATCTTCGCCAGCCCGGCGTGCAGGTCGGCGTCGATCTGGGCGAGCGTGGCCGCGATCGTCTTCCAGCCCTGCTCCACCGGGATGGAGGCGGAGACGCCAGGACCAGAGTTGATCATCTTGTACAGCTCGGGGTGTGCGTACCCCTGAAAACGGTGGTCAGTCATCGGTCAGCCCCCTCTCAGTCCCGGTCCCGCAGGTGCTTGCCCCACATGGCCTCGTTGTCGCCCTCGGTCTGCCGGTACTGCGCCTCGATCATCGTGAGCTGGCTGATGACCCCGACGAGCTGCTCCCGGTAGAACTTCATCGCGGCGAGCGCCTTCTCCGAGGTCTGCTCGTTGAAGGCCTTCGAGGTCTCACTGCTGATCGGGTCCTGCGCCCACGGCTTCGTGGGGAGCTGCTCGATCGCGTTCTTGATCTTGTTGTCGAACTCGTCGAGCGCGTGCTCGAAGGCTTTCCTCGCCTGCGGAATCGCAGACGGCTCCACCTTGAGCTTGCGCTGACCGAACTCAGGAGGCGACGAGCTGCCGCCACCGTCCGCGAGATACACGGAACACCCTCCTCAGTACGGCCCCCCAGTTTTGGGCCGCGTGTGCATTTGGAACGACTTTAGCTCTGATGCATGACGCGAGTGACCGGTTCCCGGTACAAGCCGGGTACTTCTACTCACTTCTTCGCGAGCACCGCCCCCGCGGCCTCCGCGAGCGGCTTGACCTTCTCGCACGCACTGTCCGCAGTGGCCGAACTACCCCATCCCGCGATCACCGAAACCAGCAACAACTGCTCGTCGTGGGCGTCGAAGTAGATCTCGCACTGGGGAGATCCGGCGCCGGACTCGCCCTTCGCGAGGTAGGCGGGGTAACCGGCGACCTTGAGCTCGGTGAGCTGACTCTCCTTGCCGACCGTCCTCTTCAGCCTGTCGACACCGCCGTTGACCACCGTGTGGATGCCCCAGGTGAAGTTCCGGTCCTCGAAGCTGGTGCCGCACGCCTTGCTGCCCTCGCCGTAGTCCGCGTCGACGGGAGCCGACTGCACGGTGCGGATGGCGAGCGCGGCCTTCGTCTCCGGCGTGACCAGCGAGCACGGGTCCAGCGTCTTCATGTCGACGGCCTTGGGCCTGTCCACCGGCGCAGTCCCGGCCGAAGAACCGGTCGTCGGCGCCGCGCCGGTCTGATCTCCCGCGGAGGGCGTCCCCGGTTGCTGCGAAGAACACCCGGTCAGGACCGCTGCCAGCACGAACGGGACGGCAAGTCGAAGCATGAAGGCAAACGTATCGGATGGCCGGGCACGGAGTGTGGCGAACGATGTGTCCCGCGTCACCCGTAAGGCGCATTGCCGGTGACCTCACAAAAAGGAAACCTTCTTTACGATACCCCGAAGCGCCGCCGCCCCGATGCGTCGAGGAGCGACATGCTGCGCAACCGACCACTACCGACACTGGTCGTGGCGGCGGTGGGCCTGGCCTTGTTGGTGCCAGGAACATCAGCCAACGCGGGTCCCGTGCCCGGCACGGGAGCGGCGCTCAAGGTGGCCGCGAGCCCAGGAACGACCTCCACCATCCCGGACTGGCGCATGCAGTCGAGCGCCACGGCCACGCAGGCCGGCAACGTGATCTCCGGTCCAGCCTATTCGGACGCCGGCTGGCTGACCGTGCCCAAGCGGTCCACCGTGATGGCGGGCCTGATCGCCAACAACAAGTACCCGGACGTCAACTACTCGCAGAACCTCAAGCAGGCCAACCCGAACGACTTCAAGGTGCCGTGGTGGTACCGCAAGGTCTTCCAGGCCGACCCGCAGCCGGGCGTCAACACGTTCCTCAAGCTCAACGGCGGCATCATCTCCCGCGGCGAGATCTGGCTCAACGGCACGAAGGTCGCCGGCACCGACACGGTCGTCGGCGCCTACCCGACGCACGAGTTCAACGTGACCTCGTTGCTGCGCAAGGGCGACAACGCGTTGGCGATCAGGGCGTCGTCGTCCGACCCGCAGAACGACCTGCTGATCCACTTCATCGACTGGGCGCAACTGCCGCCCGACCGCAACCAGGGCATCTTCCGCGACGTGCAGTTCACGCCGAGCGGCCCGGTCTCGCTGCGGAACCTGCGCGTCGACTCCGACCTGCCGCTGCCGAGCCTGAGCAGCGCGAAGATCACCACCAAGGTCGACGCGCGCAACAACACCGGCCAGGCGGTCACCGCCGAGGTCACCGCGACCGTCGCGGGCCAGGTGTTCAAGCAGCAGGTGCAGCTGACCGCGAACCAGACCAAGACCGTCACGTTCACCCAGGACCTGCAGAACCCGCAGGTGTGGTGGCCGTTCCAGATGGGTGCGCAGCCGCTCTACCTGGCCACGCTCGCCGCGAACGTCGGCACCGCCGAGTCCGACACGGCGAAGACGACCTTCGGCGTCCGCGAGGTCACGTCGAGCATCCGCGGCAGCGGCCGGCAGTTCACGATCAACGGCAAGCCGTTCCTGGTCCGCGGTGGCGGCTGGGCGTCGGACCTGTTCCTGCGCACCGACCTGCGCTACATCGAGGACCAGCTCGACCTCGTCAAGGCGATGGGCATGAACACCATCCGGCTGGAGGGCAAGCCGGAGAACGACGAGCTCTACGACTTGGCCGACCGCTTGGGGATCATGCTGCTCACCGGCTGGGAGTGCTGCTCGAAGTGGGAGAAGTACGACACGTTCGACGCCGAGGACAACCGCGTCGCCGGTGAGTCCGCGGAGAGCGAGGCCAAGCGCATCCGCAACCACCCGAGCATGATCGGCTTCATGATCGGCTCCGACGCCGCACCGGGTGCGGGCCTGGAGAAGATCTACCTCGACGCGCTGAAGCGGGCCGAGTGGAACCTGCCGGTCATCTCCTCGGCGAAGAACATCAGCTCACCACAGCTGGGCAACCCCGGCATGAAGATGGACGGCCCGTACTGGTGGGAGCCGCCGGTCTACTGGTTCAACAAGCAGAAGGGTGGCGCGGCGGGCTTCGCGTCCGAGATCGGTCCCGGCGCGACCATCCCGGAGATGGACGAGCTCAAGAAGTTCCTCTCCTCTGGCGAGATCAGCAAGCTGACCGACTACAACGCGACGCAGTACCACCTGTCTCCGTCGTCGACGTTCAACAAGCTCACCTTCTGGGGCACGGCGCTCGACAACCGCTACGGCAAGCCCACCAACGTCGAGGACTTCGTCCGCAAGGCGCAGCTCGCGAACTACGAGACGAACCGCTCGCAGTTCGAGGCGTTCGGCGACAACTTCAACGACTCCAGCAACCCGTCCACGGGCGTCATCTACTGGATGCTCAACAACGCGTGGCCGACCCTGTACTGGCACCTGTACGACTACTACCTCGCCACGGCGGGTTCGTACTTCGGAGCCAAGACGGGCCTGCGTCCGTTGCACGCCCAGTACTCCTACGACGACAAGTCGCTGGCCGTGATGAACACCAGCCTGCAGAACGCGAACAACCACAAGCTGCAGGTCACGCTGTTCAACCTGGACGGCACGCAGAAAGCCGACGAGACGCGCAACGTGAACGCGACGGCCAACGGCCCGACCAAGGTCGGCTCGTTGCCGCAGCCGTCCGGGCTCTCCACCACGTACTTCGTCCGCCTGCTGCTGAAGGACGCGGCCGGCAACGTGGTGGACCGCAACGTCTACTGGCTGTCCACCAAGGCCGACACGCTGAACTACGGCGGCTCCACCTGGTACCACACGCCGCAGTCCGGTTACGCCGACCTGAAGGGCCTCAACACGTTGAAGCCCGGCACGGTGACCTCCACCGTCGCCACCACCCCTGTCGGTGACGACAAGCAGCAGACCACCGTGACGCTGAAGAACACCGGCACCACCGTGGCGTTCTTCGTGCGGGCGTCGCTGCGCAAGGGCCAGGGCGGTGCCGAGGTGCTGCCGACGCAGTGGAGCGACAACTACGTGACGCTGTGGCCCGGCGAGACCCTCACGCTCAAGGCCGAGTACCGCAGCTCGTCGCTCGGTTCCGCGCAGCCCGTCGTGGAGATCTCCGGCCACAACGTGGCGAAGAAGTCCTTCAGCTGAGGTAACGCCGCACGACAACGGATGGTCGCTCGACCGGGGTGCCTCGGTCGAGCGACCACGCCAGCCGCACGTACTGCGCGTGCGTCCAGGCGAGTGGGGTGGCCGAGGTGGTTCCCCGGCCGTCCCACACCTGTTCGGGCAGCATGAGGCCGCTGTTCGCCGTTGCCGCGATCTGGCTGAGTCGCTTGGCGGCACTCGCTTTGTCGTTGAGGAGCAGCTCGTACTCGCCGCGTTCACCGCTCAGCAACGGCCACAGCCGGCCGTACGTGCGGGTCGGCGTCGGCCAGTTGATGCCCCACGGCCTGCCGTCCGCGGTCTCGCCGTAGCCGTCCTGCGTGAACCGGTGCCAGTAGCCCTGTTCCTTCAGCTGCTGGTCCACGACCGCGACGGTGTTGCGGATGACCGGGTCGTCGGCGCGTTTGACGCCGAGCCGCACCAGTTCCAGGAAGCTCGGGTCCACCACGGCCCGCTGGTCGATGTCGGTGGGGTTGTTGTCGCCGAGGTTGTACTTGGTCGGCGCGTCCGGGTTTCCGTCCTTGGTCAGCCGCAGGTAGTACGGCTTGGGCGAGTACGGCCCGGTCTTGGTCGCGGTCCAGCTCTCCACCTTGCGCTGCCACTCGTCGGCGGCGGTGAGGTAGCGGTCGGCGTTCTCCCCGTTGCGCTGCAACAGGTCCGCGAAGCACACCAGACCCGCGACGACCGAGGCGATCGTGGCGGGCGAGTAGCCGTCCTGGTTCTCCCACCGCTCCTGCTCGCTGAACGGCGAGTTCGGGTAGGCGAGCAGGTAGTCGGCCGAGCGGCGCAGTGAGTCCACTGTGGACTTGTCGTGGCGGCCCAGTTGGTGGGCCAGCAGCAGGGGCGCGGCGGTCTGGTCCAGCTGGACCTTGGTCCACACCGGCGTGCCGTCGACCCGCGTGTTCTGCGGCAGGTGGCCGTCGGGCCGCTGTTGCTTCCGGAGCATGAAGTCCAGGGCACGCCCAGCGAACCCGCGATCTCCAGCCGCGATCATGGCCGTGGACACGTGGTAGAGGTCGCGCGGCCACACCAGCGCGTACGGGCCGAGCTCCGGTGCCAGCTCCCGGTCGAACCCGAACGCCCACGGGAAGCTCGGCGAGGCGATCGACGCGCCGGGGTTGGCCTTGTCCTCGGTCGCGGCCAGCACCATCACCGACTGGTCGTAGAGGCGCCGATCCGCCGACTTCGGACGCTTCAGCCCGTCCAGGTAGGTGTGCCAGCCCCGCGCGTACTCCCGCGCCGCCGAGGCGAACCCGCGGTTCAGAGCGGCCTGGGCGACGCCATCGCCGAACCCGACCGCGAACGTGCCTTTCGCGCGTCGCACCGGGTTGGTGGGCAACGAGCCGGCCACGTCGCTGGAACCCTTGATCCGCACGTGGTCGATCGACAACCGGACCGGGCGCTCGGCCCTGACGGACACGTCCGCCAGCACGGCGGCCCGCCGCGGATCGGTGACGTAGGTGATCTCAGCCCGCCAGCCGTCGCCGCGCAGCCGTTGGCGGAACGTCAGCGACCTGTCGTCCGCGGGCTCGGTGTACGCCTGACCGGGCTTTCCGTCGACCAGCAGCCGGGTCTCGCGGGTCGCGGGCGTGCTCAGGTCAGGGTGGAAGATCTCGGACAGGCCCTGGTGGCCGAGCGTGAACCAGACCGGGCTCGCCGTGGACCTGGCCGTACCGAACGCCTGTTTGTCAGCGGGCAGCGGCACTACGTCGGGGGCCGCACGGGCGACCGGAGTCATTGTGACGAGCAGGAGCACGACCAGGGCCAATGACTTCATGGCACTGGGAGTTCCCCGAGCTAGAGATCACCACGCAACAGGCTGTCGATGTTCTCCGGCGGACCGGGCCGGGCGAAGAACCAGCCCTGCCCCGTGTCACACCCCAGCCGCAGCAACCTGGCTGCCTGAGCCGGCGTCTCCACGCCCTCCGCCGTCACGCCCAACGACAACGCGTGCGCGAGCTGCACGAGGGTCGCCACGATCTGCGAGTCGACCGGGTCTTCCTCGTTCTCCGCCCGCAGGCCCTCCATGAACGAGCCCGCGATCTTCAGCTCGTGCACGGGCAGGTGCTTCAGGTAGGCCAGGTTCGAATACCCCGTGCCGAAGTCGTCGATCGCGATGCGCACACCCATGTCGCACAACGCCCGCAGCGCTTCCAGCGGCTCGTCCGCGGTGCCCATGATCGCCGACTCGGTCAGTTCCAGCTGCAGGTGGTGTGGCGGCAGGGCGCACTCGTCGAGGATGCGCTTGACGTCGCGGACCAGCTCGGGGTCGCGGGACTGACGCACGGCCAGGTTCACCGACACGAACGGTGCCGCGTCGCCGAACTCGACCAGCCAGCGGCGCGCTTCCTCGCACGCCTTGCGCAGCACCCACCGTCCTAACGGGACGATGAGGCCGGTTTCCTCCGCCAGTTCGATGAAGCGGTCCGGCGCCAGTCGGCCGAACTCCGGGTGTTGCCAGCGCACCAGGGCTTCCACGCCGGTGACGGTGGAGTCCTCCAGCCGCACCAGGGGCTGGTACTCGACGTAGAACTCGCCGCGTTCCAACGCGCGCGGCATCGTCGCGGACAGGGTGAACCGAGCCACCTCGCGGGCGTTGCGTTCCGGGTCGTACAGCGCCCAGCGCGCCTTGCCGTCCGCCTTGGCCCAGTAGAGCGTGATGTCCGCGTCGCGCATGAGGTCGGCGGAGGTGGTGCCGGAGAGCTGGCGTTCGACGATGCCGATGGACGCCGAGACCGACAGCTCGTGGCCGGCGATGCGGATCGGCGCTTCCAGTTCGGTCAGCACGCGGTCCGCCACGTCGACGATGTCCTGCTCGCCGGCCGAACCCTCGACCAGGATCACGAACTCGTCGCCCCCCATGCGCGCGACCAGCTTGCCCTCGCCGGACACCGAGTGGTCGAGCCGGCGGCCCACCTCGACCAGGAGCTGATCTCCCGTGTCGTGGCCCAGCGAGTCGTTGATGACCTTGAAGCCGTCCAGGTCCAGGTAGCAGAGGCCGGCTCGCACGTGCCTGGCCCTGTTGTTGAACACGCGGCCGAGGCGTTCCAGGAACAGCGCGCGGTTCGGCAGGCCGGTCAGCGGGTCGTGCAGCGCCTGGTAGCGCAGCCGGTTCTGCAGCAGGTGGCGGTCGGTGACGTCCTCGATCATCGCGACCTGGTACTGCGGCTCGCCGTGGTCGTCGCGGACCAGGGACAGGGTCAGGTGCGTCCACACCTGTTCGCCGTCGGCCCGGTGGAAGCGCTTCTCGGCGCGGTAGTGATCGCACTCGCCGGCGATGAGCTGGTCGTAGAGCCGCCACACGCTGCCCGCGTCCTCGGGGTGCATGAGGTCGCGCACGTTGTACTGGCGCATCTCCTCGACGCTGAACCCGAGCATGTCCTGCAATGCCTGGTTGACGTCCAGTATCCGGCCGTCGATGTCCGCGATGCCGATGCCGATCGCGGCCTCGGTGAACATCGCGCGGAACCGGGCCTCCGAGGCCCGCAGCATCGACTCCGCCTGGTCGCGGGCGTCCAGGACGGCCGCCCTGATCGCCTCCTGCTCAGCGAGCGTGCGTTCGCGCAGCGCTCGGGCGTATCCGGCGGCCAGCCCGCCCTGCAGCGCGGCCAGCCGGGACTGCAGGCGGTCGTCGCCGGGGAAGCCCAGCTCGGTCAGCAGGTCGTCGCCGAGCAGCTGGACGGTGCGGCCCAGCGTGTCGGTGCCGGTGAAGTGCGCGTCGACCAGCCGTGAGCCGATCTCGTAGCCGGGTGCCGTGCGGAACGGGCTCGCGAACAGCGCCTCGACCAGCATCTCGGTGAGGTCCTGCAGGTGCTGCGCCACCTCGGCGCGGGTCATCGGCACGTAGCTCGACCCGATCACCGCCGTGGCCCAGCTGCGCGCGAACGACTTGGCACCGGCCAAAACGGCCGGGTCCAAAGGAGAGCGATCCTCACGCACTCGCTGGTCAACCCGTTCGGTCATCTGCTCGGCCCTAACGCCACGAACGCGCAGCATACGGGCGGTCGCCGTGAGTCGTCACCTCTACGCCTTCCGGCCTACTGCCGCGAAGCCCGGGAAGGCTCCGCCGAACTCCTCGACGTCGTCCACCGACTCCGGGCGCCACGCGGGAATGCGCACGACTCCCGGCTCGACCAGCTCGAAGCCCTTGAACAGGCGGGTCACCTCTGCCCTGTTGCGCAAAGTCGTCGAGGTGACGCCGCGGTCGTAGATCTTGCGCGCCTCCCGCGACGCGGCCGGCACCTCGTCCGACTCGTCGTAGCCGGCGTGCGAGACCGCCAGGAAGCTGCCGGGAGCGAGGCGGTCGCGATAGTCGCCGACGATGCTCTCCGGGTCGTCCTCGTCCGACACGAAGTGCAGCAGCGCGATCATCAGGACCGCGATCGGCTCGGCGAAGTCGAGCTGCTCGGCGACCTCCGGCGCGGCCAGCACGGTCGCAGTGTCGCGGACGTCGGCCTGCAGCACGCTCACCCGGTCGTTGCCGGTGAGCAGCGAGCGGCTGTGCGCGACGGCGACCGAGTCGATGTCGACGTAGACGACGCGGGCGTCTGGGTTCGTGGTCTGCGCGATCTCGTGCACGTTGCCCACGGTCGGGATGCCGGAACCGAGGTCGAGGAACTGCCGGACACCGGCGCCGACCAGATAGCGGACGGCCCGGCCGAGGAACGCGCGGTGGTTCAGCACGACGCTGCGCACCTGCGGCATCGTCTCCAGGGTCTTCTGCGCGATGGCGCGGTCGGCGGCGAAGTTGTGCGCGCCGCCCAACCAGTAGTCGTAGACGCGTGCGACGCTCGGCCGTTCCAGGTCGATGTCCCCCGGCGCCCAGTTCGGCCGCTCCACCCGCTCACCCCGTTCGAGTTCGGACAGTTCAACCCAATCATCTGCCGATAAGTCAGCCTGGCACACCGCCTGCTTGGCAGAATGCCGATCTCGTGAGGTTCCTGCCGGCCGCCGGTGCACGCAAGCACCGCCGCGCACAAAGTTTGCTGCTTCTGACCATTCTCGCGTCGCTCGGCGCGTTCGCGCTGGTCGGCGGCGCGCTGCTGCTCATCGACCCCGGCGCGCCCAAGCACGAGGCGATCAAAACCGGCGGCCTCGCGGGCGGCGCGATCGTGGCGCTCTACGCGCTGTGGCTCAACGACCGGCGACGCAAGGTCGAGGAGGCCCGCCAGGAGCTCGAGAGCCAGCGCATCGAGCACGACAGGTCGCGCGTGGCCGACGAACGGTTCGCGCGCGCCGTGGAGCTGCTGGGGCACGACGCGGCCCAGGTCCGGGTGGGCGCGATGCACGCGCTGGCCGGCCTCGCGAAGTCCCGGCCGGAATACACGCAAACCGTGCTCGACATCCTCTGTGCCTACCTGCGCCGGCCGTTCCAGCACCACGAGGACGACCTGGAGGACTTCGACGCCGTGCAGAACGAGATCGAGCTGGAGGTCCGGCTCACCTCGCAGCGGCTGATCGAGGACCTGCTGCCGCGCGTCGAGGAGAAGGACCCGGTCCGCTACGACCTCAACCTCACCAAGGCGCACCTCGAGTACATGGACCTGTCGTACCGGCACGTCGGCGACCTGATCATGCGCGTCGCCCGGCTGAACGAGGCGAACGCGTTCCACCACATGGTGATCCACGGCGACGTCTACCTCACCGAGGTCGAGTCGACCGGCCGGTTCTACATGCACCACACCGAAGTCCGCGGCAAGGCGTGGTTCAGCCGGTTCAAGGCGCGCGGCCTCGCGGTGCTCACCGAGTCGAAGTTCCTGGGCGAGACCAAGTTCAAGGGCTCGGAGTGGACGGATGTGAAGGCGGACGGCTGTACGTTCGCGACGAAGGCCGAGCTACCCGAAGCGTGGAGGAACTGAAGTGCGTGCACCTTGGCTGGTGGCGGTGGTCGCCGCGCTCATCACGACGGGGGTGACGGGGGTGGCGCTGTGGCTGGTGAAGGCGCCCCCGGTCGAGATCGTGAAGACGGCGGGTGTCGCGGGTGGCGCTGTGGTCGCGCTGTACGCGTTGTGGCTCAACGACAAACGCCGCCGCACTGAGGAATCCCGGCACAGCCTGGAGAGCGAGAAGGTGGCGGACGAACGGTTCGCCCGTTCCGTCGAACTGCTCGGCAACGAGGCGGACCAGGTGCGGGTGGGCGCGATGCACGCGTTGGCGTGGTTGGCGAAGTCGACTCCGCGCTATCGGCAGACCGTCATCGACGTGCTGTGCGCGTACCTGCGCCGCCCCTTCGAACACCCGGCCCACCAGGCGAAGCCAGAGGACCCGGACCAGGTGTTCCTGGAGGTGGACCAGGACATCCGGCTGGAGCACCAGGTCCGGCTGACGGCTCAACGGTTGATCAAGGACACGTTGTCGTGGGGCGACCGCGACGACCACGACCACCTCAACCTGGACCTCACCGGTGCCGTGCTGGAGTACTTCTCGCTGGACGGCAGGCACGTCAACAGGTTCGTCGCCCGGCGCGCGCGGTTCTACGGCATCACGAACCTGCGCAACATGCACGTGCAGAAGCCCACGCTGTTCTCCGGCGGCGCGTTCCACGGCAGGCTCGACCTCACCGGCGGGCGGTTCGAGGGCGGGATCTCGTTCCAGGAGACGACCTTCGCGGGCCTGGTCGAGCTGAACGCGGAGGTCGGCACGTTCATCCACCCGTCGGTGCGACGACCGGCCCGGCTCTCCGGTGAGCTGAAGTTGTTGCCCGGTACGCAGTTCCGGGGGCTCATGAACGACTGGCCGCTAACCGGCCACACGGAGGCGGCCGGACTTGGCCTCTCCGACCATGTCCAGCAGGACGCTCGCGGCGGCGCTGACGGTGTTGCCGGTGACGACCACGGTCTCGGCAACGGGCAGGTCGCCGCGAAGGCTGATGAAGCACGCGCGGTTCGTCTTGACGACGAAGGACTGCGGGACTAGCGCGACCCCCAGGCCGAACCCGACGAAGTCCAGGAGCGAGTGCACGTCGTTGACCTCGACGGCGACGTGCCGCTCGACACCGGCCGCGGCGAGCATGCGGTCGACGTCGTCGCGCGTGCCCCAGTCCGGGTTGAAGTCGACGAAAGCCTGCCCGGCGAGCTCCTCCAGTCCGACGAAGTCCCTGTCGGCGAACGGACTTCCCACCGCGCAGGCGAGCATGAGCGGTTCGCTGGCCAACGTGGACACCCGCAGGTCGTCCGCGATCTTGGACTGCCTCGTGACGAACGCGAGGTCGAGCCGGCCCGCCCGGACCTCCTCGACCAGTTCGGCGTTGCCGGACTGGCGCATCCTGATCTCCACGCCGGGGTGGATCTCGTGGAACCGCGCCAGCACCGCGGGCAGGTGCACCACGTGCAGGCACTGCAGGCTGCCGACGGACAACGTGCCGCGCAGCAGCCCCTGCACCGCGGCGACCGCGTCCCTCGCCGACTCGACGCTGCTCAGGGCCCGGCGCGCCTCCGGCAGCAGGGCACGCCCGGCCTGGGTCAGCTCGACCTGGCGGGTGGTGCGCAGGAACAACGGCGCGCCCAGCTCCACTTCGAGCGCCCTGATCGACGCGGACAGGCCCGACTGGGAGACGTGCATCCGGCGCGCTGCCCTCGTGAAATGACACTCGTCGGCGACCGCGAGGAAGTACTCCAGCTGTCTGAGTTCCACGATTCATCACCTCCAGTGCTCAATGAGATCACTTCTTTGCGTTGGACAGCTTAATCCAGAGGGTCCAGAGTGGAGTCCATGCAGAAGCGTCGTATCGGAGAAGTGGAAGTCAGTGCCATCGGCCTGGGCGGCATGCCCATCTCCGTGCAGGGGAGGCCGGACCGCGCGCAGGCGATCGAGACCATCCACGCCGCGTTGGACGCGGGCGTGACGTTCATCGACACCGCCGACGCCTACTCGCTCGACGACACCGACTTCGGCCACAACGAGGAGCTGATCGCCGAGGGGTTGCGCGGCAGGTCAGAAGAGGTGTTCGTGGCGACCAAGGGCGGCCACACGCGGGTGGCGGGCGGCGGCTGGGAGCTCGACGGACGCCCGGAGTACCTGCTCAAGGCCGTGGACGCGTCGTTGCGGCGGCTCGGCGTCGACCAGATCTTCCTGTACCAGTTCCACCGGCCGGACCCGAAGACGCCGATCGCGGAGTCGGTCGGCGCGCTGAAGGAGCTGCTGGACAACGGCAAGATCCGCTACGCGGGCGTCTCGAACTTCAACCCGGACGAGATCGTGCAGGCCAACGAGATCCTGGGTGGGCGCCTCGCGGCCGTGCAGAACCAGTTCTCGCCGGTGTTCCGATCGAGCGAACCCGAGCTGGAGCTGTGCGCGAAGCTCGGCATCGCGTTCCTGCCGTGGAGCCCGTTCGGCGGCATCGGCAAGGCGGGTGCGCTGAGCGGTCCGTTCAAGGAGGTCGGCGAGGCGCACGGCGTCAGCGCCCACCAGGTGTGTCTTGCCTGGATGCTGGCGAAGTCCGAAGTGGTAGTCCCCATTCCGGGTGCTTCCCGGCCGGCGAGCATCCGGGATTCCGCCTCGGCCACCCACCTGGAGTTGACCGAGGACGAGTTGACCCGCCTGGACGGGTGACCCCGGTAGCAGATTAGGACAAATGGTCGGACGATCTACTCCATGCGGACCTTGATCAGCATCGTGGCGATCGTCGCCGGCCTCTCGCCGGCACCCGCGTCCGCGGCGCCCTTGCCCGAGGGCTCCGCGGACCACACCGCGGGTTCCCAGATCCTCAAGCACGAAGGCATCGGCGATCTGCGCTCGGCGGAGTCGCCACCAACAGACGGCAAAGTGCCGGGGATGGACGTCAGCAGCCATCAGGGCGACGTCGACTGGAAGTCCTCTTGGGACAAAGGCGCCCGGTTCGCCTACGTCAAGGCGACCGAGGGCACCCATTACCGGAACCCGAAGTTCACCCAGCAGTACAACGGTTCCCTCAACATCGGCATGATCCGCGGCGCGTACCACTTCGCGCTGCCCGACCGTGCCGACGGCGCCGCGCAGGCGAACTTCTTCGTCAACAACGGCGGTGGCTGGTCGCCCGACGGCAAGACGCTGCCTCCCGCGCTGGACATGGAGTACAACCCGTACGGCGAGACTTGCTACAACATGAGCCAGACCGCGATGACCGCCTGGGTGAAGGCGTTCAGCGACACGGTCTTCGCGCGCACCAAGCGGCATCCGGCCATCTACACGTCCACGAGCTGGTGGAACAAGTGCGTCGGCGGCTCGGTGAAGTTCGGGGACAACAACCCGCTGTGGATCGCGCACTACAACTCGAAGCTCGGCCCGCTCCCGCTCGGGTTCGACTTCCACACCATCTGGCAGTGGCAGGCGGCCGGTCTCTTCCCCGGCGACCAGAACCTCTTCAACGGCAAGTTCGAGCAGCTGCAGCGGATCGCGTCGAGCTGAAGGCGTCTGCAAGTACCACCAACTGCGAGTCGGTAGTACTTGCAGACGCCGGAACAGCTAGTCGAACAGCGCCGGGAGAGTGCCTTCCCAGGCCTCGCGGAGCTCGTCCAGCGGGAGTTCGCCGAGGTCCTGGATCTCCAGGGCGTTCGACTCCGGGTCGACGACACCGACCTTGCGCCACGGCAGTCGGCGCGCGGTGCACATGTCGGTGAAGCGCTGCTCCTCGGTCCGCGGCACGGCGACCAGCACACGGCCGGCCGACTCGCTGAACAGCTCGGTGAACAGGTCGCCCTGCAGGAACACCCGCGCGCCCACCTCGCCGATCAGGCACGTCTCGACCAGCGCCTGGGCCAGACCGCCCTCGGACAGGTCGTGCGCGGCGGAGACCATGCCGTCCCGCGAGCCCGCGACGAGGACCTGGCCGAGCAGCTTCTCGCGTTGCAGATCGACCTTCGGCGGCAGCCCGCCGAGGTGACCGTGGACGTGGTGCGCCCACTCGGACCCGCCGAACTCGTCGCGCGTCTCGCCGAGCAGCAACAACGTCTCGCCGGCCTCGGCTCCGATCCCGGTGGGGATGCGGCGCCGCACGTCGTCGATCACGCCCAGCACGCCCACGACCGGCGTCGGCAGGATCGCCGTGGAGCCGGTCTGGTTGTAGAAGCTGACGTTGCCGCCGGTCACCGGGATGCCGAGCTCCGCGCACCCGTCCGCGAGGCCCTTCACGGCCTGCTCGAACTGCCACATGACCGCGGGGTCCTCCGGCGAGCCGAAGTTGAGGCAGTTCGTGACGGCGACCGGCGTGGCGCCGGTGGCCGCGACGTTGCGGTAGGCCTCGGCGAGCGCGAGCTTCGCGCCCTCGTACGGGTCGAGCTTGGTGTACCGGCCGTTGCAGTCCGTCGAGAGAGCGACGCCGCGGCCCGTCTCCTCGTCGATCCGGATCATGCCGCCGTCGCTCGGCTGCGCCAGGATCGTGCCGCCGCGGACGTACCGGTCGTACTGCTGGGTGACCCACTTCTTGGAAGCCAGGTTGGGGCTGGCCGCCATGGTCTTGATCAGTTCGAGCAGGTTCTCCGGCCTCGGAAGGCTGTCCGGCGTGTTCGCCTGCAGCTCGTCCTGGTCGGCCGGCCGCTGGATCGGCCGGTGGTAGACCGGGCCCTCATGGGCGACGGTCCGCGGCGGCACGTCCACGACGACCTCGCCGTCGTAGGTGATCACCAGCCGGTCGCCGTCGGTCACCTCACCGATCTCGGTGGCGATGACATCCCACTTCGCGCAGACCTCCAGGAACGCCTCGACGTTCGCGGGCTCGACGACCGCGCACATGCGTTCCTGGGACTCGCTGGAGAGGATCTCCGCCGGGGTCATGCCGGTCGCCCTGAGCGGGACGCGCTCCAGGTAGACGTGCATGCCACCGTCACCGGCGGACGCCAGCTCACTCGTCGCGCAGGACAGACCCGCGCCGCCGAGGTCCTGGATGCCGGCGACGATGCCCTTCTCGAAGAGCTCGAGCGAGCACTCGATCAGCACCTTCTCCGTGAACGGGTCGCCGACCTGCACGGACGGCAGCTTCTTGCGCTTGCCGGCGCTGTCGTCGAACGTCTCGCTCGCCAGCACGCTGACCCCGCCGATGCCGTCGAGGCCGGTGCGCGCGCCGTAGAGGATGACCTTGTTGCCGGTGCCACTCGCATGCGCGAGGTGCAGGTCCTCGACGCGCATCGCACCGACGCACAGGGCGTTGACCAGCGGGTTGCCCTGATAGGACTCGTCGAACACGACCTCGCCGCCGATGTTCGGCAGGCCGAGGCAGTTCCCGTAGCCACCGACGCCCGCGACGATGCCGGGCAGGACGCGTTTCGTGTCCGGCGCGTCCGGCTTGCCGAACCGCAGCGGGTCCATGACCGCGAGCGGCCGGGCACCCATGGCGAGAATGTCGCGCACGATGCCGCCGACCCCCGTGGCCGCGCCCTGGTAGGGCTCGACGTACGACGGGTGGTTGTGGCTCTCGAGCTTGAACGTGACCGCCCAGCCGTCACCGATGTCGACGACGCCGGCGTTCTCGCCGATGCCCGCGAGCATCTTGCTGCGCATCTCGTCGGTCGTGGTGTCGCCGAAGTACTTCAGGTGCACCTTGGACGACTTGTACGAGCAGTGCTCGCTCCACATGACCGAGTACATCGCGAGCTCGGCATCGGTAGGGCGCCGTCGCAGGATCTCCTTGATGCGCGCGTACTCGTCGTCCTTCAGGCCCAGCTCCTGGTAGGGCTGCTCCTGGTCCGGCGTGCTCTCGGCGTTCTTGACGGTGTCGATCATGCCTTCACCACCGAGTCGAGCAGGGACAGGAACATGCCCAGCCCGTCGTCCGTCGGCCCGGTGAGCGCGTCGATCGCGTGCTCGGGGTGCGGCATGAGGCCGACGACGTTGCCCCTGGCGTTGGTGATGCCCGCGATGTTGTTGCGGCTGCCGTTCGGGTTCTCGCCGACGTACCGGAAGACGACCCTGTTGTCGTCCTCAAGCTCTTTGAGCGTGTCCTCGTCCGCCTGGTAGCCGCCCTCGCCGGACTTCAACGGCACGAGGATCTCGGCACCGAGGTCGTACCTGCCGGTCCACGAGGTGGTGTTGTTCTCGACCTTCAGCCACTGGTCGCGGCACACGAAGTGCAGCTTGTGGTTGCGGACGAGCGCGCCCGGCAGCAGATGCGCCTCGGCGAGGATCTGGAAGCCGTTGCAGATGCCGAGAACCGGCATCCCCTTGTTCGCGGCCTCGATCACTTCCTGCATGACCGGCGCGAACCGCGCGATGGCGCCACACCGCAGGTAGTCGCCGTACGAGAACCCGCCAGGCACGATGACCGCGTCAACGCCCTTGAGGTCGTGGTCGCCGTGCCACAACGGCACAGCCTCCCCGTCCGCATACCTGACGGCGCGCTGCGCGTCGACGTCGTCGAGGGTGCCGGGGAAGGTGATGACACCGACCCTCATGCCTCGACCCTGCGCACGGTCCAGTCCTCGATCACCGGATTGGCGAGGAAGGTCTCGGCGATCTTGGCGAGCGTGGCGTCGTCGACGTCGTCGGCGACCTCCAGCTCGAAGTGCTTGCCCTGGCGGACGGCGGTGACGCCGTCAAAGCCGAGGCGCGGCAGGGCGTTCGCCACCGCCTGGCCTTGGGGGTCGAGAATTTCGGGCTTCGGCATGACGTCGACGACGACTCGGGCCACGACAGACTGCTCCCGGGTTTGGAGGGGCTGGCGGTACCTCGAGAGCCTATCTGACCTGTGCGTTCATCCTCCCGACACGTGTTCGGGGGCACATCGTGACGGGCTCACCATCGGGTGAACGACCTTGCCTCGGCGGCGCCGTTTGGTAGAGTGGGAGACAGCCGAGGCCCGTAAGCCGAGGAAGTGTACCCAGCCCACGTCCGGACGGTCGGCGGCTGGGTATCGCGCTTTCTAAGGACAGTCCAGTTCGACGATCGACTCGACGACTGGCATCACGCGCTCCCGCCATTCACCGCCGGAGCCGTAGCACCACGCCACGACGTCCGCGATCCACAGCAGCTCCTCGTTGGTGCTGCGGCAGTGCTCGTAGACGAGGTTCGACGACCACGCTTCATGGCCCAGTGCCGTGCGGATCGTCAGGGCGTCATGCCGATCCCGCTGGTCGCGCGAGTCGAGGACCATCCGATGGGCGTCGACGTCCAACAGGTCGGTGACGAGCCGCCCGAGGCACGTTTGACGCGCCTGCTCGTCACCCCAGTCGCAACTCCGCGTGTAGAGCCGCACGGAGACCTGCTCCGCGACCAGTCGCGAAACGATCATCTTGCGCCGGCTGGGTGTTTCCTTCTTGCAGTGCAGCTCGTGCTGCCCCGGCATCAGCAAACCACGCAGGGCTTTGCGGAACTTGTGCAACCGACCGGGCGACACCAGGGCTACAGCCAGCAGGTACGTGTTGTTTCGCCGCGACTCGTCGACGAAGGCGTGCAGACTCACGGAACGTCCATCGGCCGGGCCCGAACGATACTTGATCAAACCCATACCAACGAGCTATTTCGCCGAAAGCGAGACCGGTGGCAGTCCGGCGCGATCGGACGGATGCTGGAGATCATGAAGATCCTGGTGCTCGGCGGAACCGTGTTCCTCAGCAAGGCCATCACGGCGGAGGCCGTCCGGCGAGGCCACGACGTGGTGTGCGGCGCTCGCGGTGCTTCCGGCGAGGTGCCCGAGGGCGCGCGCCTGATCTCGATCGACAGGAACAAGCCCGGCGCGTTCGACCAGTTGGCCGGTGAGCAGTTCGATGCCGTTGTCGACGTGTCGAAGTACTCGGTGAACTGGGTGCGGGATGCGTTGGAGGCGTTTGGGCGGACGACGCCGCACTGGACGTTCGTGTCGAGCATCTCGGTCTACGCGGATCACACGACGGGGAGCGACGAGCTGTTGCCGCCGTTGGAGGACGATCCGGCGGAGGAGTTCACGTCGGAGCGGTACGGCAGCGTCAAGGTGGCCAGTGAGATCGCCGTGCGGGAGGCGGTGCGGGGGCGTGAGTTCATCGTCAGAGCTGGGCTGATCACCGGGCCGGACGACCCCAGTGACAGGTTCGGGTACTGGCCGGCGCGGATGGCCCAGGGTGGGCGCGTGGTGGTGCCGGACAGTCCTGACCTGGGGTTCCAGCACATCGACGTGCGGGATTTGGCGCAGTGGATCGTGTTCGCGGCCGAGGAGCGGGTCACGGGCACGTACGACTCGACCGGGCCGGTCATGCCGTTCCAGATGGCCATCGGGGAGATCGCGGGGGCCACGGCGCCTCCCGGTACGCAGCTCGTACCGGTGCCCGAGAAGGTCCTCAACGAGTTGGAGATCAACCCGTGGGCCGGGCCGCGGTCGCTGCCGCTGTGGCTGCCGCAGGAGTGGGCCAAGATGGTCGGCCGCGATGTGAGCAACGCGCTGGCGAACGGGTTGCGGGTCAGGCCGCTGGCCGAGACCGCGCTCGACTCGCTGGAGTACGAGCGCGGCCTCGGGCTGGACCGGCCTCGCAAGGCCGGGCTCACCGCGGCGGAGGAGCAGGAGATCCTCGCCGCTGTCAGCTAGCTGGAACAGCGAGTCAGAGCAGTGAGCCGATCTGCGCGGCGACGAGGTCGATGCGCACGCCCTGGTTCGGGCAGCCGCCGAAGTGGTGAAGCCCGATCACCTTGTGCGTGCGCCTCGACAGCACCGGTGAGCCGGACGAGCCGCCTTCGGTGTCGCACATGTAGCTGATGTCGGACTGCGACGAGCTGCCGTTCACCCGCACCGCGCGCACGATGCAGTAGCCGCCGCCGTTGTTGTTGTCGCGCAACGACAACTTCTTGAGCTTCCCGGCCGGGTGGCCGATGACGTACATCTCTTCACCAACGGCCGGGACGCGCGCGTCCAGTTCGAGGAAGCCGAACGAGCTGATGGCCGCGAAGTTGTTGACGGTGAAGAGGGTGTAGTCCAGCGCGGCGTTGGTCTTGAGGACCTGCGCTGCCAGCACCTTGGTCGTGGGAGCGGACGTGGTGCCGCCACAGGTCGGGCACTGGTAGTTGAACCACACCTCGATGCCCGCGGTGCTGGTGAAGCAGTGGTTGTTGGTCAGCAGGCGGTTGTTGGGGCCGACCCGCCAGGCGGTGCACAGCGAGCTGCCGTTGCGCAGCAGCTTCGCGACGGACGCGGTCTTCCCGAACTCGGTCGGGTTGCTGGACTGGTAGCAGACCGCGTCCTTGTAGTCGTTCGTGCCGCAGATGCTCTGCACCGACGGACGCGAGTCCATCTCGGCCTCGGTGTAGCCGCGCGTGATCTTGTCGATCCGCACCCGGCTGAGCGGGTTGCCCACCGAGACGACGGCGCGCGAACCCGTGATCGACATGGCCCAGAAGCCGGTCGAGTCGGGCGTGGCCGTCAGTGAGGTCTTCAGGTCCCGGTTGTAGGTGTACTTCTCGGTGCCATCAGGGTTCGACACCGTGAGCACGTCGCCGGGCAGGATCCGGAGGTCGGTGAAGTGGATCTTCACGTACCCGGAACCAGGTCGGTCGATCACGGACGAAAGGGACTTTCCACCAACACGGACCGAGAGCGACTCCTCGGTGCCGATTTCCTGCGACTGCGGCGACGCAGCCTGTGCAGGTGTAGAGGTGGTGGTAGCAGGGACGAAGGACGTCATCGGCAGGGCGAGCGCCAGTGCCGTGAGGAGTTGCAGGGTTTTCCTCATGCCATTTGATACTTCCGACGTCACCTGACCGTGTCAGCCCGCCAAACGTCGGTAATGGAGGAATCTGTGCAAGTTGTCCATTTCGGTCATGCCTGCGTACTTCTCGACACGGGAACCACCCGCATCCTGATCGACCCCGGCACGTTCTCCACGGGGTTCGAGGACGTAAAAGACCTGGACGCGGTGCTCATCACGCACCAGCACTACGACCACCTGGACGTCGAGAAGCTGCCCGCGCTGCTCAGGGCGAACCCGCAGGCGCAGCTCATCGTGGACGAGGGATCGGCGCCCAGCGTCGAAAATCCGACCGTCGCACGACCGCGTGACGTCATCAAGGTCGGCGACACGACGGTCACGGTCGTCGGCGGCAAGCACGCGATGATCCACCAGGACATCCCGATCGTGCCGAACACCGGCTACGTGGTCGGCGACGGCGCGTTCTACCACCCCGGCGACTCGCTGTTCGTGCCGGACGAGGACGTCGACGTGCTCGGACTGCCCACCGGAGCACCGTGGCTGAGGCTCGGCGAGGCGGTCGACTTCATGCGCGCGATCAAGCCCCGCGTGGCCGTGCCCATCCACGAGAAGCTGCTGTCGATGCCGGAGAACGCCTACCGGATGTTCGAGATGCTCAAGCCGGACGGCACCGAGGTCAGGCCGCTGACGCCTGCCGCGGAGACGGCAGTCTGACGTAGGTGGTCGGCGCGGCGTCGTGGGCGAGTGCGATGTCCACGGCGTCGAGCACGGCCTGCCGGGCGCCGGGCCGGTCCAGGTCGCGGGCGTCCACGGTGATCCGGGTCAGGCCGCCGCGGCGCGCGGACCGTGCCGCCGCGTAGACCAGCGCCAGCGACCGCAGCTCACCGAAGCTGCTGCGCTCGGTCAGCGCGTGCAGGCGGCCCAGCGTCGCGAGCCCGGTGCCCACCTCACGGACGGCGTGCGCGTCGGCGCAGCGGGTGAACCGGTGCTTGGCCAGCGCCATCAACGTGCCGGGCGACGCGACACACCGCCGGGGCGCGAACGTGTCGGCGTTGAGCCCGATGGCTTCCATCTGGACGCGAGCACCCGTGAGCAGCAGCCCGGCCTCGTAGGCGGGCAACCGCCGTTGGCCGAGGCCGTGCAGCACGACCGCATCGCCGAGCGCGGCGCGCTGCCGCACCCATTCCTGCGCCCTGCCGAGCTCGCGAGGGATCACGAGCAGCGACAACGGCACCTTCCGCGGCTCGAGAGCCGCGGCGAGATCAGCGCATCGGTCGAGTGTCTGCGGACCGATGCCGGACAGGGAGACCACGAGCTGTGAGTGCACGCATTGAGTGCGCCATGCCGTGGTGACATCCGCGTGAAACCGGAGCTAACTCACGCGAGCCAGTCAGCGAAAGACCGGCCGGTGAGCCGCTCGTACGCCTCCACGTACCTCTTCCGGGTGGCTTCGACGACCTCCGCGGGCAGCGGGGGCGGCGGAACGTCGCTCTTGCGGTCCCAGCCGGACTCCGGCGACGTCAGCCAGTCCCGGACGTACTGCTTGTCGAACGACGGCTGCACGCGACCGGGCTCGTAGCCCTCGGCCGGCCAGTACCGCGACGAGTCCGGCGTGAACACCTCGTCCGCCAGGATCAGCTCGCCGGCAGCGTCCAGCCCGAACTCGAACTTCGTGTCCGCCAGGATCAGGCCGCGGGTCAACGCGTACGCGCGCGCCTCGCTGTACAGCTCGATCGTGCGGTCACGCAGCTTCGACGCCAGCTCTTCACCGTGCTTCGCGGCGATGACGTCGAACGACACGTTCTCGTCGTGCGCGCCGATCTCGGCCTTCGACGCGGGCGTGAAGATCGGCGGGACGAGCTCGGAGGCCTCGACCAGCCCGGCCGGCAGCTCGATCCCGCAGACCGCACCGGTCGCCTTGTAGTCGGCCATGCCGGACCCGGTCAGGTACCCGCGCGCCACGCACTCGACATCGACCATCTTCAGCTTGCGCACCAGCAGCGCCCGGCCGCGGACCTCGGCGGGAATCCGCGGGTCGTCGAACGCGACCAGGTGGTTCGGGGCGAGCCGCTCGAACCAGAACACGCTCATCGCGGTGAGCACCCGGCCCTTGTCCGGGATCTCGGTGCTCAGGACGTGGTCGTAGGCGGAGATCCGGTCGGACGCGACGAACAGCAGCAGCTCGTCGTCGACGTCGTAGAGTTCGCGAACCTTGCCGCGGGCGACGTGCTGGTAGTCAGCGAGCGTTGGCACGGCAGCCAGCCTACGTGCCCCTTGTTCCGCAAAACCGACGCACACCCCTCACCTCTACAGATCAAGCGCGAAGACGCTTAAGGTGCACCCCGTGCTCACCCGAAAGGCGTTGTGGATCCCGGCGTTGGCCAGTGCGGGACTGCTCATCGTGCTGGGCGTGGCCGGCTGGAGCTTCGACTCCGCCCCCATCTCGACCTCATCGTCAAGCTCCCCGGACACGAGCACGACGCAGTCGGTCAGCATCGTGCCGACCCCGGACGTCGCCGAGATCACGGTCAAGACCACGGCCTCCGCAACGACGACCACCACGACGACCACGCAGCCGAAGCCGCCGCCCGTGCAGGCTCCGCCGCCCGCTCAGCAGCCCACCACGACCACGGCGCCTCCTCAGCGAGGCCTGCTGGTCAACGAGGGTGCGCGGTGCGATCCCGAAGGCGCACAAGGCATCGGCTTGCTCAACGAGCCGTTGGTCTGCCGCAAGGACGCCCAGCGCGGTGACCGGCTGCGCTGGCAGAAGGCCTAGACAGCCGCCCACTCCAGCACGTCGATCTTGTCCCCGATCGCGACGGTGCCGGTGGCGATGACGGCCGCCTTCATCCCGAAGATCACGCCGCCGTCCGGGTCACGCCGGTAGGTGGCGAGCGTCCGCGTCGGCTCCGGGCCGTCGCGCAGCCCGGTCTCCTGGTCGACCATCGGCACGGCGCATCGCACGCAGTCCTTGGCGTAGGCCAGTTCCACGTCGCCGATCACCGCACGCCGCACCCTGTCCTCGGTGTGCGGCTCCTGCCAGCCGGACACGACGACGTTGGGGCGGAAGCGGTTCATCGGCACGGGCTCGCCGCCACGTTCCAGGATCCGTTCGTTCAACCCGTCCAACGAGGACAGCGAGATCATCAGCAACGCGTGCGCGTCCGCGTACCCGACCAGGCCCGCGTTCTCGCCGCCCGACTCCCGGTGCAGGTCAGGAGGCGTTCGCCGGAGCCGCACGGACATACCGAGCGCGTCCGAGAAGTACTCCGCGGCAGCGTCACCCTGGTCGATTCCGGTGCCGTGCCACTTGTGCACGACCACCGGAACCCGAGGCCCGTCGACGACAACCGGGAACGACTCCCCGCCGATCACCAGCGAGGAGTCCACGAGCGAGGGACGCAACGCGGCCATCGCCGGCATCTTGCGCTGCGACAGGAACACGCCGTCGTCGTCGACCAGCACCATCATCCGGTCGTCGCGCAGACCCGTGAGGTCGACGGCCGACGCCGTGACGGAGAACCCGCCGCAGCCCTTGATCGGATAGACGTGCAGGCCGGACACGATCACAGAATCGGCTCCGGCTCGTAGACCGGGTACTTGTCGACCACCGCCGCCACCTGCTCGACCACGGCCGCGACCTGCGCCGACGCCACGCCGGTGAACGACAGGCGGTCGGCCAGCAACGCGTCCAGCGCCGCGCGGTCCAGCGGCAGGCGCTCGTCGGCGGCCAGCCGGTCCAGCAGGTCGTTCTGCGCGAGGCCCTGCTCGCGCATCGCCAGCGCCACGGCCACCGCGTTCTCCTTGATGGCCTCGTGCGCGGTCTCGCGGCCGACGCCCGCGCGCACGGCCGCCATCAGCACCTTCGTCGTGCCGAGGAACGGCAGGTAGCGGTCCAGCTCACGCGCGACCACGGCCGGGTAGGCACCGAACTCGTCCAGCACCGTCAGGAACGTCTCCAGCAGCCCGTCGAACGCGAAGAACGCGTCCGGCAGCGCGACCCGGCGCACCACCGAGCACGACACGTCGCCCTCGTTCCACTGGTCGCCCGCCAGCTCGCCGACCATCGACAGGTAGCCGCGCAGGATCACCGCGAAGCCGTTCACGCGCTCGCAGGACCGGGTGTTCATCTTGTGCGGCATCGCGCTGGACCCGACCTGGCCGGGCTTGAAGCCCTCGGTCACCAGCTCGTGGCCTGCCATCAGGCGGATGGTCTTCGCGACCGACGAAGGCGCCGCCGCGAGCTGCACGAGCGTCGACACGACGTCGAAGTCGAGCGAACGCGGGTAGACCTGGCCGACCGACGTCAGCACGCGCTCGAAGCCCAGGTGGCCCGCGACCGTGCGCTCCAGCTCGGTCAGCTTCTCCGGCGTGCCGAGCAGGTCGAGCATGTCCTGGGCGGTGCCGACCGGGCCCTTGATGCCGCGCAACGGGTACCGCGCGATCAGCTCGTCCAGCCTGCTGAACGCCACCAGCAGCTCGTCCGCGCCCGTCGCGAAGCGCTTGCCCAGCGTCGTGGCCTGCGCGGCCACGTTGTGCGAGCGACCGGCCATCACCAGGTCGGAGTGCTCGGCCGCGAGCCGCGCCAGCCGTCCGAGCACCGCCGCGACCTTGGACCTGATCAGCTCCAGCGAGCGCAGGACCTGCAGCTGCTCGACGTTCTCGGTCAGGTCGCGCGAGGTCATGCCCTTGTGGACCTGCTCGTGGCCCGCGAGCGCGTTGAACTCCTCGATGCGCGCCTTCACGTCGTGCCGCGTCACCCGCTCACGCGCCGCGATCGACTCCAGGTCGACCTGCTCCAGCACGCGCTCGTAGTCGGCGATCGCGGTCGCCGGGACCTCGATGCCGGCGGCGGCCTGGGCGCGCAGCACGGCGAGCCACAGCTGGCGCTCCAGCACGATCTTGTGCTCGGCCGACCAGAGCGTCGCGAGCGACGTGGAGGCGTAGCGACCTGCGAGGACGTTGGAGATGCGCGGCTTGGTCACGCCCTCAGGTTAGTGCACACGGGACTCACTCCCAGCTGATGCTCGGGTCCGTGACCAGCTGTGTGAGCACCCCCACGGGCACCGGCACGGTCTGGCGCAGACCCAGGCCCGTCGCCGGGTTCGTGTTGTAGCTGGAGATCCGCACGAGGAGTCCGCTGTCGAGCCGGCGCAGCACCTCCGCCCGCGCGATGGACGTGGTCCCGTCGTAGAACTCGGCCGCGGTGACCAGCGACCCGTCCTTCTGCTTCACGTCCTGGCAGGTGTTCGCGCCGGTGCAGAAGCCGCCCTGGTCGTAATCGCGCTTGACCACCACCACGCGCAGCGCGGTCGGTCCGATCTCGTCGGTCAGGAACACGTAGCCCGACATCTCCGGATCGGACGGCGAGCGCTTCTGGGTCGACGTCGTCGTCGCGATAGGCGGGTAGAGGACTTGACCCGGCCGGAGGTCCGCGTAGACCTCCTTCACGTTCGTCATCGTGACGCCGAGCTTCTCCGTCAGCTTGTCGCCGATGCGCTGGGCCTTCTTGTCCGCGGACTCGCTCGGCGGCGCCGACGAGGTCGTCGGGCCGTCGGACGCGAGCTGGCCGTCCTGGCCGCGCGGCAGCAGACCGGGCAGCGCGAGCGACGCGACGACGATCATCGCCGTAGCCACGCCCACAGTGACCAGCGCTCGTCGACGACTTTTTTTCTGCTCGACCCGCCTCATCAGCGTGTCCGGGTCGAAGTCGAGCGGCGGCTCGTCCCAGACGGCCAGCAGCATTCCCTCGCGGATCTCCTGCTCACTCACGACGCGACCCTCCCCGAACTGCTGTCGAGCTTCTCCACGATGGCGCGCAACGTCGCGAGGCCGCGCGCCGTCTGGCTCTTGACCGTTCCCTCGGTGCAACCCATGGCCACCGCCACCTCGGCGACCGACAGGTCTTCGAAATAACGCAACACGAGCACCGCCCGTTGCCTCGGCGGCACCTGCAACAACGCGGTGTGCACCAACTCGCGGGCCCAGAGCTTCGCGCTGGTCGTGTCGGGATCGGAGGTGGCGTCCGCGGCGTCCGGCAGCTCCCCGTCGCGCTGCTCGGCTCTGCGCCACGGCCTGCGCTTCTCGTCCAGCCAGGTGCGCAGCAGCACCTTGCGGGCGTAAGCGATCAGGTTGTCCAGGTCCTTGATGCGCTTCCAGGCCATGTACATCTTCATCAGGCTCGACTGCATCAGGTCTTCTGCCGTGTGCCAGTCGCCACAGAACAGATACGCAGTGCGTCGCAAAGACGCGGCATTGGCTGCCGCGAACTCGCGAAAGCCCTGCTCATCGGCCTTGCGCATGCGATCCCCTCTCGCGTCCTCAACCAGGGGAACGCATCAGGGGAACGCGAGGTTGCATCATCCGTGACGCGAAAGGGCCGAACGGAGCATCCTGGCCGCGACGCCGCGCGGATCCGGCTTGAGTTCGATGAACGCGTTCACCATCGAACCGTCCACCAGCGCGATCAACTCCTCGACCCGGTCGGGCGCGATGTCACGGCCTGAGCGGGCGAAGATCTCGGCGATCAGCGAGTGCAGTTCCATGGACAGCACCCGCATCAACGGCCGCAGGTACGGGCGGCGGCCGGTCGCGACGAGGCGTTCGTAGCGCAGCAGCATCGCCTCGGTGTCGGTGACGTCCTGGCCGACGAGCAGGTCGAGGACCAGCTCCACGAGCACGTCGTCGTCGGTCAGCCGGTCCGAGATCGTCGCCAGGCGTTCGCGGCAGCTCGCCAGCTCGGCGTGCGCGTGGAACTCCACGGCGGCGGTGATCAGCTCGTCCAGCGAGTCGAAGTAGTACGTGGTCGACGCGAGCGGCAGACCTGCGCGTTCGGCGACCGCGCGGTGCCTGATCGCGTCGAATCCGCCCTCCACGAGCAGTTCGGCCGCGGCCTCGACGAGCGCCTGCCGCCTGCGCTCACCCTTGGGGGTTGCTGCCGTCATAGTCGCGCCAGGGTACTTGGCGAACGATCAGAACCTGGGGGCCAGTGCGTCGGCGAACCGCTTGGCCTGGCCTTTCAGCTCGCCATCTCCCTGCGTGAAGACGTAGAGGTCCTGGCCTTTCGCGGTTTTCACCTTCTCCGTCCGCGCGCCGGCGGGCGGCTCGAAGGACTCCGGCGTGACGATCGCGGTGAGCGTAAGGCCGTCGATCTTGAACGTGGCCGCGCGGGAGTTCGGCGAACAGGTCACCGTCGGGGGCTCCGCGAAGTCCGGTGAGACCGAAAGCTCGACGGCGAGGGCGTCGGCGAGCTCTCGGTCCACACCTGCGCAGCCCTGCACTGCGCGTTCACCAGCCGAAAGGCCAGTGCTTCCCGGCGATTCCCCGTCCCCCTGCGTGGACGGGTCGCCAGAGAAGTTCGTGGGGGGTTTCGCTTGTTGCGGGTTGATCTGCTCCGTCAGCGGCGATTGTGCCGCGTTGTCCTGCGCTTGCCCAGAACCCGCACTCGTCGAATTGCTCCGGTCCTGGCTGATCCAGTTGGTACCCGCCATCACACCGCCGAAACCGAGCACCACGACCAAGGTGGTGCCGGCGGCGATCGAGTTGCGCCTGCGCATGGTGGCGCGGCGCGAAGCCGTCCGGACGTCACCCGCGTCGAAGGACGCCGGTGGTGCGTCGTGCGCTGCGTCGCGGAACAGGTCCGCGAGCTTCTGCTCGTCCATCTACGTCCTCCTCTCGCTGGTGGTCACCGCGCCGGTCACGAGGCCGGTCGCAGGTCGTCGATCGCGTCGCCAAGAGCTTCCCGCAACGCGGTCAGCCCACGGGCGGTCTGACTCTTCACAGTTCCTTCCGAGCACTTCAGCGTCTCGGCCGTGGCCGTCACGTCGAGGCCCTCGAGGAACCTCAGCACGAGCACGGCCCGTTGCCGCGGCGGGACTCTGCGCAGGCCCTTCATCAACGCCTCGCGCGTCGCGACCGTCTCGCCGATCTCGTTGTCCGTCGTCGGTGGTTCAGGCATCTCGTCGGTGAACTTCTCGCGCCGCCACGGACGGCGTGATTCATCGATCACCGCGCGCACGACGGTGCGACGGACGTAGGCGTCGAGAGCCTGCTTGTCCCGGATCTTCCGCCACCTCCTGTGCACCGCTACGAACGCTGTCTGCGCGAAGTCGTCAGCGCGGTGCCAGTCGCCGCACAGCAGGTATGCCGTTCGGCGCACGGCCTCACGGCGAGCCACGAAATACTCCGCGAACTCCTGCTCGTCGCGCTGATCCACGCGGACTGCTCTCCGCTCGTTCTACGAGTTGCACTTACCGGACGGAATCTGAGGCAACAACGGTTGCACGAACCACCGGAGAGAGCTACATCACCCCCTCGGTCGTTCACCGGATGTGATGTGATCGGCGTCGTGATCCCCATCGACCTGCGCTCGGACACCGTCACCCAGCCGGACGAGGAGATGCGTCGCGCGATGGCCTCGGCCGAGGTCGGCGACGACGTGCTGGACCACGACCCGACGATGGCCGCGCTGGAAGAACGGGTCGCCGCGCTTCTCGGTGTCGAAGCCGCCCTGTGGGTGCCCTCCGGATCGATGGGCAACCTGATCGCGTTGTTCCTGCACCTCGACCGCGGTGACCGGTTCCTGGCTCCGCTCGGCGCGCACGTGCTGGACGCCGAGCTGGGGACCGCCGCCTGGCTGGCCGGTGGGATGCCGCACGCGCTGCCCGTGATGTCTCCGGAAGCCGTGGTGGCCGCTGGTGGTGGTGAGTCTCCTTATTACGGGCTTCGCACCACGTTGTTGTGCGTGGAGAACACGCACAACGCTTCCGGCGGCACCGTGACCACGGCTGACGAGCACGCATCGTTGGTGTCGACGGCACGGTCCATCGGGCTGGCTGTGCACCTCGACGGTGCACGGCTGTGGAACGCGTCGGTGGCACTTGGGGTGTCGCCCGCTGATCTGGCCGTTGGGGCGGACACCGTGCAGGTGTGCCTGTCCAAGGGGCTCGGGGCGCCGGTCGGGTCCGTGGTGGCCGGGTCCGCGGCTTTCGTGGTCGAGGCTCGTCGCGTGCGGAAGATGCTCGGTGGCGGGGTCCGGCAGGGCGGCGTCCTGGCCGCTGCCGGTCTGGTCGCGCTGGACCGGATCTCCCGGCTCGCCGACGACCACGCTCATGCGTCGGCGCTGGCGGCCGGGCTGCGCGAGCTGGGGTGGGACGTGCCGGAGCCGGCCACGAACATCGTGCTGGCCTCCGTTCCCGACCCGGACAAGACGCTGTTGTCGTTGCGGGAGGTCGGGGTTTTCGCCAGTCCGATGTCCGGCAAGGTCCGGTTCGTGACGCACGGCGACGTGGGCTCGTCCGACATCGCCGAGGTGCTGCGCCGGCTACGAGAGGACGCCTGAGATGCGCTGGATCGTGTTCGACTTCGGCGAGGTCATCAGCCAGCGGAACCCGGCGCTGCCCGCGATCGCCGCGCGGCTCGGGGTGTCCCTGGAGGCCTTCGAGGCCGCGTACTGGGACCGGGACGCCTACGACCGCGGCGGCCCTGACGCCGACTACTGGTCGCTGATCGGGTCCTCTTTGGACCTGTCGTTCGACGACACGGCCGTGCGCGAGCTGACCGCGCTGGACAACGCCGGATGGCTGGACGACCCGGTGGCGGACACCGTCGCGTTGATCGACGACCTGGACTCGCTGGGCGTGCCGCTCGCGTTGTTGTCGAACGCGCCGGTGACGTTCGCCCGGCTGGCCGAGAAGGTGCCGTGGGCCAAGCACTTCCGGCACCTGATCTTCTCCGGCGATCTCGGGTGCGCGAAGCCGGACGTGGCGATCTGGGAACACCTGTGCACCGTGCTGGGTGCGGCTCCCGCGGACCTGATCTTCTTCGACGACCGGCAGTCGAACATCGACGGCGCGCTGGCGTTCGGGATCGACGCGCGGCTGTGGACGTCAGCTGCCGCTGCGCGTGTTGAGCTCCGCGCGGAGTTCGGCGATCTCGGCGCGTAGGTTCCGGAGCTCCTGCGCGACCTCGAGTTCGGCTTCCTCGACGCCGCGCAGCTTCTCCACCAGCCAGCTGGCGATCGTGCCGGTGATGACACCCAGCAACGCGATGCCACCGACCATGAGCAGACCCGCCACCAGCCGTCCTTCGACCGTGACGGGGTAGCGGTCGCCGTAGCCGACCGTCGACATGGTGGTGATGGTCCACCACAGGGCGTCGCCGAACGTCGTGATGCTCGCGTTTTCGGCGTGCCTTTCGGCGTCCAGCACGGCGAGACTGGCGCAAAAAGCGACGATTGTCGTCACGCCGGCGACGTAAATGCTCACCCGTTGCCGGATTTTGTGCTGGAACTTCTTGTTCAGCAGGGTCATGACGGTGATGAGCCGGAGGACCCTGAGTTGCCGGACCATCGGCAACACGACCGCGGCAAGATCGAAGATGTGCGTCTTCAGAAACCGGATCTTGTTCTCGGCGAGACTGAACCGGGTCGCGTAATCCGCCGCGAACACGGCCCAGACCAGCCACAACACGATCTCGAGCGGGAAGTGCATGCTCCCGTGATCATCAAAGACCTGCCACGTGTACGCGGCGAGGAAAAGCAGGGCGAGAGCCGTCAGCGGCCACTCGACCTTTCGTTCCCACCGCTCGAGGCGGGTCTCGGTGGACTGCAACACCGCTTCATGGTGAGTGGTGTGTCCCGTTTAGACCAGGGTCACCGCTTGGATTTGATCGCACCGTAAGCAGCCGTGCCTGCGAGGAGTAGTCCTCCAATCACAGCGAGCCAGAAAAGGCCCTTCACCACGGCTCCGACGACGGCCAGCACGATCCAGATCGCCACCAGCCACCCGATGATCGCCCACATGGGTCCCTCCCCTTCTCCGCACTGTGAACGTTCGGCGGGCCCGCTTTGTTGCGATCTAGATCCAGGCCTTGAGACGGCGGAGCGCCTCCTCGATGTCCTGGGTGGCGCCCGCGAACGACATCCGCACGAAGTGGTGCCCGTCGACCGGGTCGAAGTCGATGCCGGGCACGATCGCGATGCCGGTGTCGTCCAGGAGCTTCCTGCAGAAGCCCATCGAGTCGTCCGTCAGGTGCCGGACGTCCGCGTAGACGTAGAACGCGCCGTCCGCCGGCGCCAGCTTGTCGATCCCGAGGTTCGTCAGGCCTTCGAGCAGCAGGTCCCGGTTGGTCTTGTACCGCTGGAGGTGCTGCGCGGTCTCCGCGTAGGCGTCGGGGTGAAACGCCTCGACGGCGGCGTACTGCGCCAGAGCGGGCGGGCACAGCGTGAAGTTGCCGGTCAGGCAGTCCACGGCCCTGCGCAGGCGTTCCGGCAGCAGCATCCAGCCGAGCCGCCACCCCGTCATCGCGAACGCCTTCGAGAACGAGTTGACGACGATCGATTCCCTCGACGTTTCCCAGGCGCAGCGCAGCGGTTCGCCGTAGCTGATGCCGTGGTAGATCTCGTCGCTGATCAGCTGCACGCCGTTGTCCGCGCACCACCGTGCGATCGGGCCGACGTCCACCATGGTCCCGGTGGGATTGGCCGGGCTGGCGACGATCACGCCCTTGAGGTCCTCGTCGAGCATTTCGACCGTGGGCTGGAACCGCGTCTCGGGCCCGCACGGCAGCTCGACGACCTCGCACCCGAGCGCCTTCAGGATGTTGCGGTAGGCGGGATATCCGGGCCGTGCCAGGGCAACCCGGTCGCCGGCGTCGAAGGCCGCCAGGAACGCCAGGGTGAACGCGCCAGACGACCCGGTCGTGACGACCACGTCGTCGGCCGTCACGTCCAGGTCGTACTGGCGCCGGTAGTGCCCGGCGATGGCCGTTCGCAGCTCGGGAATCCCGAGCTGCTCGGTGTAGCCCAGCGCGTGGTCGTCGAGCGCCCTCGCCGCCGCCTCCCGCACCGGCCGCGGCGCCGAGCTGGAAGGCTGCCCCGCGGCCAGCGAGATCACGTCACCGTGCGTCCGCTGCCGTTGTGCGGCAGCGGAAAGCACGTCCATGACGTGGAAGGGCGGGACGTCGGCGCGGGCGGCCACGGTCAGCATGCCGCCAGGCTAACTCCCCGGTGCGGATCCGGTCAGTAACCCTGGTACCCGCCGCCCTGGGACATCGCCTTGAGGCCGGGGTGGCCTTCGAAGCCGCCGTAGCGCGAGAACGTGTACCGGACGCCGGCGATGATGTTGTCGACCGGGTTCCAGATGTCGTCGTGGCCGGGCAGCTTGTGGGCGTTGAACGTCGAGTCGATGCACTGCATCAGACCCTTCGACGGGTGCCCTGCCTGGTAGTTGGAGTCCCAGAGGTTGATGGCGTGCGGGTTGCCGCTGGACTCCTTCTCGATGATCTTCCAGATCTCGTCGATGTTCGCGTCGGTGACCGGGATGCCGTTGGCCTGCAGGATCTTGATGGCCTCGCGGATCCACTCCTCGACGTTGCCGGGAGGTGGGCTGCCGGAGGGCGGACCGCCGCTGGGGCCCATGCCGCCGCCTCCGCCGCCGCCCTCACCACCGCCGCCTCCGCCACCGGATGCGCCGCCGCCACTTCCACCACCACCGCCGTGGTTCGAGGTCGTGGGCGTCGGCTGCGGCGGGGAGTCCGCTGTGGACTGTTTGGTGGAGTCGTCCGGCGGCGCGCTCGGCGCCCACTCGACAGGCTTGCCGGGTTGCGGGACGAAGGTCTGCGTGGCCGGGTCCTGCAGGCCGGAGAACTTCGGCGCCAGCGAGCCTGGACGGCCCTTGAGCGTGCCGGCCGCCGCGTTCACGGCGTTTTCCGCTTGGGAGACAACGGGTTTAGCGTCGCTCGTGGCCTCGGCGCAGTAGCTGCGAATGATGCTGTCGACGTCTTCCTGCGGCTGGTTGTGCAGCTGCTGGCGCGTCTGCCGGGCGCGGCTCAGCAGGGTCTCGCAGATGCGGCTCATCGAGGACTTCGCGGTGTCCAACGCGTTCGCGGCCGCCTCCAGGTCGGCCGCGGCACCGTTGAGCGCGTCCGCCATCGACGTGCCGCACTTGGTGAGGTTGCCCATGTAGGCGACGAAACCGTCCGCCGACTTGCCCTCCCAGCCGCCGTCGAGCTGGCTGACCGACCGCTGCAGGACGTTCGTCTGGTCACCGCACTTGCCGGCCGCCTGCTTCCAGCGGTTCGCGATGTCGCGCACGGCCTGCGGTTGCGCGGTCTCGATCTTGTCCGCGAGCGCGGCCAGCTCCGCTCCGCCGGGCAGCGCCGCGACCTCGTCCATCGCGCTCACGTCACACCGCCTTCATGGAGTTCTTGTTGGCTTCCTCGACGTCCTGCACGCTGGTCTGAATCGCGTCGAGCGCGCTTTCGACCTTGCGCAACACCTTCTCCGCCGCCTCGAACTCCTGCGTGCCCGCCTGATCCATTGCGGTCACCGCACTCGAAACAGCGCCGGAAGCGCCGAGTTTTCCGAAAATGTCCGAATTGCCGTACTGATTGGAAAAGCCGTCACCGATCGCGCCGAATTGCCCGGCCTGACTGCTCACGGTCGTGCGGCACTGTTCCATGGCTTCGCTGTTGAACTTCGCCACAGCCATGCGCGCCTACCCCCTCATGTCTCCTCGAAGACCTTAGAACGAACTGCGCCAGGCAGGGCGCCGATTCGCTCGTTCGTGCCCGCCCCTCAGGTTCGACGGGCGGGCACGTCCAGGGGTTCCGCGATCACACCTCTTGCAGGAGCTCCCAGATGGAACCCGCGAGGCGATGGTTGTCGACCGGCGTGATGGTGCACCACTTTCGCCCGTCACTGCTCGGCTTGAGCTGGCGAAGATAACGCCCGTTGTGCGTGTCGTGAAAAGAAACAACGCGACCAGCACGCCGCCCGTTGCGCTGCACACCGAACTGCCCGCGCGTGGACGTGCCGTCAAGCATTCCGGCAAGTTCCTGCGCGTCACCAAGCCGCATTCCCTGCCGTTCCAACGCCGTGATCAACCGCTGAGCGTCCTGCCCGACACCTTTGGCCGCAGCCACCAGATCGTCGTAAGGCAGGCTGATCGACCGCCCGAACCCGGCAGGCATCTCCCCGGCGACCGACACCGCGGCCTCCGCGAGAGCAGTCCCGCGGGCCTCGATCAACCACATCTCGTCACGATCCTGCACAGCCAGGATCGCCTCGTCACCAATGGCCGCGGCGAGCCCGCTGATCTGCCGATCCGCCCAGATCCACAGGTCGATGGAAACGGTCGAGTTGGCCAGCAACGCGAACCCGTCCGCGAGCTCGGGCACAACCCGCCCGTTGCGCGCCAGCCCACGCGACTCCAACGACTCCCAGGCCCGCTTCACCACCTCGGCCTTCTCCGTGTGGGTGACGGAGGGAATCCGCGTGTCCAGAGCAACGTGCGCGGCCGGGAGGCGTTGCGCCTCCCAGACCACGGCGAACTCCACTGTGGACAAAACCACAGAACCTGGTGAACTCAAGGGATTACTGATCCTTAGGGTCTTCGCCGATGACGGACTGCACCACCATGCGGTCATCGCCGAACATCTCGTCGGAGTCGACGCCGTACTTGCGCACGTGCTCGCCGTCCTCCTCGCCATCACCCTTGGCCGCACTGGCCGCGGGCGACATGAGCGACCCACCGCCCTTACCACCAACGCCACCCTTGCCGGCAGCAGCGCCGGCCCGGTTCGCCTCAGGCCCGACACCAGCCGCGCCACCAGGCGTGACCGCACCCTTGCCAGCGGCACCGGTAGCACCAGGCCCGCCGGCCGCCCCGCCACCAGCGCCGCCTGCGCCACCACCCTTGCCGCCACCTGCGCCGATGGTGCTGGGCGCACCCTTCGGTCCGGCGGGCGCGATGGGCGTCTTCGGCGCCTGGCTCGGCCCGCGTCCGCCGCCCACGACCTGGGCTCCGCGTGCGGCACCCGTGGCGCCGGCCAGACCGGATGCGGCCGCGGTTGCGGCGGTGATGCCGATCGAGGGGCCGATGAACGGCTTCGGCAGACCGGGGCCTGCCGCGAGGGGAGTCGGAGTGCCGCCGCCGGGGATGATGCCCGTGGCGTTGCCGGGGATGTTCGGGGTGGGGCCGACCGGGACGCCCGGCGAGCCGGGACTGCCCGGGGTGCCGGTGAAGCCGGGGCCGCCGTGGATGCCGGGCGTGCCTGCGGTGGGGGTGCCGACTGGGGGTCCAACGGGCGTGGCGACCGCACCGCTGGTGACCACGATGTCCGGAGCCTTGTCGGGGGCGCGGAAGCCGTCCAGCGAGCCCTGGCTGTTCGAGACGTAGCCGTTGAGGGTGTCGATGGCCTGCTGACGCGCTTTGTTGGTCTGCTCGACCTCAGCGGCGTGGTCGGTCTCGATGCCGAAGAAACCGCCGACCTTGTCCTTGAAGTTCTGCTCGGTGTCGCCGCGGAGGTCCTGCTCGGGAGGCGTGCTGTGGCGGGCGGTGCTGGTGCTCTCGCCCTGCTGCGTAATGGCCTGAGAGTTCTGCTGCGACGCCTGGCTGCCGTCGTCGATGCCCTTGGCCACCACGTCGGTGTGGTCATGACTCTTCTCGGCGGTCGCGCCACCCCACGCGATGTCGAGGTCTGCGAGCTGCCCGCGAATCGTCTGGTCGATGGACTCGAGCGTGTTGGCCAACGTCCGCAGCGCCTCAGACGCCTCGCCGAACCGCGAAGCAACCGTGTTGCCGGACAACTTCTGGACCTCGTCCGCGAGCTGCTGATTGGACCAGCCGTCGAAGTTCCAGTCGTTGAGCTGCCGATAACCCGACATGGCTCCCCCTCACTTCAATGTCTTGAGCGTCGAGAGCGCGAGACCCGCGGCCTTTTCAGCCTTCCCGCACAACACGGACTGGTCCTTCTCCTTGGTGGTGGTCGGAATGTAGCTGACCATCAGCTGCTGACCGTCAGCGACATCGATCGCCACCGAGCAGTCGAATCCTGAGCCACCTTTGAGCTTGACCTGCACCGCGCCGTAGTCGCCAACCTTGATCGCTTTCGCGTCAACGTTGCCGCCACCGTCCAGCCAGTAGGAAACGCCGTTGTGAGTCACCGCGCCGACCTGGTAACCGAAGCCTCCGTCGCTGCCATAATCGCAGCTCGGTGACTCTTTACCCTCCACCAGGTCCAGTTGCACCGGGTCCGCGGAAACAGCGCTGATCTGCTTCATCTGATCCGCGGTCAGCAACTTGCAGGTATCCACCGAATCCAATTTGAGAGCCTGCGGACGTTCCGGCAACTTGGTCCCGGAATCGTTGCTGGACGAGCCGGTGGACGGAGCAGGAGTGGGATTCCCCTTCTCGCCGCTGGTCGTGCAAGCCGAAACAGCCGCCGCGATGACAACCACGGCAGCAAGCTTGGATACGCGCATCGTCACTCTTTCGACTTGCTGAACACGGCGGTGACCTCGTCCTCAGTGAAGCCGTACTGCTGCGCAGACTCCTTCAACTGGTCGGAAAGGTTGCGCAGTTTTTCCATGTAGAGGGTGATTCTGTTGGCATAGGAGTCGTCGTGGAAGACCAGTCGGTCGTTCCAAGCCTCCACCACGTCCGAGGACACGCTGTCACCGCTGGCCGGGATCCGCAGCTTGGGAACGTTCTGCTTGTACGCCTTCTCCAGGAGATCGAGCTGGTCGTGGACGACCTTGCCCGCCCTCATGACGGTGTCCTTCTCGACGTGGAACTGCTGGGTCGACGGACCAGCGGACAGCCTGTCCATGACCGCCGATGCGGCCTTGAGCGCGCTGACCGCACCGGCCATCGCGCCACCAGCCAGTCCCGCAGCGGCACCGAGAACGGCATCCGCCCCCGCGTTCTCCTGTGTCACGACGTCCTACCCCCGTACGGTTGGTAACGGTTCGGTCCCGCTTCGCAGGCTACCAACGCCTGCGTAAGACGTACCTGTGGTTGGACGAAGACCACCCCTAGTTGGTTCCACATCACTCTGAGTCCCGAGCGAGGTCGCGGCCCGTGGCGGGGCTGGGTGAGGCGATCGGACCGGGCACAGGAAGTCGGGTGCCGCCGCTGCCCAGCCCATAGCGTTGGGGACGTGTTGGAGCGACTCAACGAGGCCATGGCCCGCATCGAGCAAGACCTCGGGAGCGAGGTCGACGTCAGGTTGCTGGCGCGGATCGCCGGCACCAGCGAGTACCACCTGCGCAGGCTGTTCAGCGCGTTGGCGGGCATTCCGCTGAGCGAGTACATCCGGCGCAGGAGGCTCACGAAGGCCGCGGCGGAGGTCCTCAGTGGACACGAGTCGCTGCTCGACATTGCGACTAAGTGGGGTTACGGGTCCAACGAGGCCTTTGCGCGGGCGTTCAGGGCCATGCACGGAGTTGGGCCGCAGGAGGCTCGCAGCAACAAGAAGGCGTTGCGGTCGCAGCAGATTCTCACGTTCAAGCTGATTGTGGAGGGGAGTACGAGCATGGAGTACCGGATTGTGGAGAAGGACGCGTTCCAGGTGGTCGGCCGGGGGACGCGGGTGCCGTTGGTGCACCTGGGGATGAACCCCGCGATCGTCGAGTTCATCAAGGGGATCGGCATGCCGGCGTTGGAGCGGATGAAAGCCCTCGGTGACGGGGAGCCGGAGGGGCTCGTCGCGCTCACCTACAACCAGGAGGGCGTCGAGGAAGGAGATCATCTCGACTACTTCCACGGCGTGGTCACGGACAAGGAGGCCCCGGAGGACTTCCAGGCCATGACGGTGCCCAAGAACACGTGGGCCGTGTTCACCAGTGAGGGGCCTTATCCCGAGACGATTCAGCACATGTGGCGGGACGTTTACACGCAGTGGTTCCCGTCGAACAGCTACCAGAGTGTTGAGGGGCCGTCGATGTTGCGCACGCGGATCGCGGGTGAGACGGCCAAGGCCGAGTTGTGGATTCCGGTCACCAGCTGAGGGCCAGGCGTTCGATCTCGTCCCGCAGTTCCAGGACCGACAGCCACGACTCGGGGATCACGGTGACGCCGTCGCGGGCGCCCAGGATGTTGCCGCAGATCGAGCCGGTCGAGTCCGAGTCGCCTGAGTGATTCACGGCGACGCGCAGTGCCGAAGTGAAGTCTGGGGACACCAGGGCGGCGTGCAGGCCGATGGCCAGGGCTTCTTCGCCCACCCAGCCGCCGCCCAGTTCGGATTCGATCTCTTCCGGGGTCAGTGGGCCCAGCGCCACTGCCTTGTCCAGCAACGAGGTTTGTTCCTCGTGGCCGTCCCAGCGGACCAGTTCCGCGCGCGCCAGAGCGACCGCGCTGGGCAGGTCGGAACCACCCAGCAACGCCTGCACGATCACTGCCAGCACGCCCGCGGACAGGTAGCCGCTGGGGTGGTGGTGGGTCAGGCGCGCCGTCTCCGCCGCCAAACCGAACACCTCGCGCGTGTCGCGGGACCACACGGCGACGGGGGCGGCGCGCATCACGCCGCCGCAGCCTTTGGAGTTGTTCTTTTCGTTGTGCCGCAACGCGGTGATGCACGTGTGGCCCGGCGCCCGCCGTGAGTGCAGGCGCTGGTCCGCCATCAGCCGTCCGTCGGAAGCCACGACGGGGCCGCCTTGCGTGTGCAGCCAGCGCAGGTAGGCGGCGTGCACGGTGGCAACGGGGTCGGTCCCGCGTTCACGGGCCAGCAACAGGCCTTCCAGCGTGAACAGGGTCATCTGGGTGTCGTCGGTGATCTCCAGCTGAGGGAGGTCGACGACACCCTCTGGGCCGTGGAGCCGGCGGATCACGTCGATCGACGAGAACTCGATCGGCGCGCCCAGCGCGTCGCCCACGGCTCCGCCCAGAAGCGAACCGAGCAGGCTCACGGGACGGTGATGGTGCCGTCGACCGCCTTCGACGCGATGTCCGAACGGTGGTGCGAGCCGGTGAGGTGGATGTCCGCGATCCGCTTGTACGCGCGCTCGCGGGCCTTGGACAGCGACTTGCCGGTGCCCACGACCGACAGCACGCGGCCGCCGGCGGACACCACGGCGCCGTCTTCACGGCGGCGCGTGCCGGCGTGCAGCACGCCCTCTGCCTCGGAACCGGTGATCACGTCGCCGGTGCGCGGACGGCCGGGGTAGCCCTCGGCGGCCACGACGACGGTCACGGCGTAGCCGTTCTCCCACTCCAGAGCCGGCAGCTCCGCGAGGGTCCCGGTCGACGCCGCCAGGAACAGAGAAGAGATCGGCGACTTCAGCAGGGCGAGAACGGACTGGGTCTCCGGGTCGCCGAAGCGGCAGTTGAACTCGATCACCTGCACGCCGGACGACGTCAGCGCCAGGCCCGCGTACAGCAGCCCGACGAACGGCGTCTCACGGGCGCGCAGCTCGTCGACGACGGGCTGGACGCACCGCGACACGATCTCCGGCACCAGGCCCTCCGGCGCCCACGGCAGCGGCGCGTAGGCACCCATGCCACCGGTGTTGGGGCCGTGGTCACCGTCACCCACGCGCTTGAAGTCCTGCGCCGGGATCAGCGGAACGACGGAAACGCCGTCGGTGACGCAGAACAGCGACACCTCAGGACCGTCCAGGAAGGACTCCAGCAGCACGGGGTGCCCGCCGTCGAGCAACGTCATGGCGTGCGCACGGGCCAGCGCCAGGTCGGACGTCACCACGACGCCCTTGCCGGCGGCCAGGCCGTCGTCCTTCACGACCCACGTCGGGCCGAAACGACCCAGGGCGGCGTCCAGCCGGGCCGGGTTGTCCACGACCTCGCTGTGCGCGGTCGGCACCCCCGCCGCGTTCATGACGTCCTTGGCGAACGCCTTGGACCCCTCGATCTTCGCCGCCGCGCGGGACGGCCCGAAGCAGGGGATGCCGAGCGCACGGACAGCGTCGGCGGCCCCGGCGACCAGCGGTTGCTCGGGGCCGATGACGACGAGGTCGGCCTTCCACTCCTTCGCGAGAGCGGCGACCGCCGAAGCATCTGCGACGTCCACGCCGTAGATCTCGGCGTGTCCCGCGATGCCGGCGTTGCCAGGCGCGCACGCCAAAGCAGTCAGCTGCGGATCGCGCGACAACGCGAGGACAAGGGCATGCTCACGGGCTCCAGACCCGATGACCAGGACGCGCACGATGCCCGAGCCTAGTTCAGCCGAGCGCCTGCTTCGCTCCTGGGTGCAGCGGGACCGGGTCGGAGGAGGCCGCCTTGGCCCTGTCGATGTCCTTCACGGCCGGGTGCACCTTCTCCAGGTCGGCCTTCTTGTCGAAGATCAGCTTGGTCACGGCGCACGCGTTGTTGGCCGCGAAGTCCTCGCGCACGAGCAGCAGGTTGGGCACCACGATCGTCGGAACGTCCGAGGTCCCGTAGGTCGCGGCGGGGATCGTGGCCGTGTCGTACACCGGGCTGATCTTCTTCATCTCCGGCAGCAGCGGGGTGATGTCGACGAACTTCACCCGGTCCTTGAGCGACGTGGTGATGTCGGTGATCTGCGGCGTCGGCAACCCGCCCGACCAGATCAGGCCGTCGATGCTGCCGTCCTTCATGCCGTCCGCTGTCTTGGTCAGGTCCAGCCGCTGCGCCTGCACGTCGGAGTCGATGTTGAGACCCGCCGTCTTCAGCAACCGGCCCGCGATCACCTCGGTGCCGGACTTCGGCGAACCCGTCGAGATCCGCTTGCCCTTCATGTCCGCGATCGAGTTGATCCCGGCATCGGCCCGGACGAGCACCTGCGTGTAGTTCGGGTAGATCCGCGACAGCGCCGCGATCTTCTCCTTCTTGCCGTTGAACGCACCGCTGCCGTTGATGGCGTCCGCGGCGGTGTCCGCCAGCGAGAACGCGATGTCGTAGGTGCCGGACACGAGCTGCTGGATGTTCTGCACGGACGCGCCGGTCTCGGCAGAAGACGCCTTCAGCTTCGAGTTGTCGGAGATCAGCTTGGCGAGGCCGCCGCCGACCACGAAGTACACGCCACCGGAGTTGCCGGTCGCGATCGTGATCCGGCCTTCGGACGCCTCACACGACGCGCCGCCGCCCGACGCGTCCGGGGTCGTGGGTGTGCGCTTGCCACCACAACCGGAAACAGCCAGCGCGAGTGCGATCGCACCGATCGCGTACTTACGCAGCATCACGAACCCTCCCACGGGTAACCAGGTGTACCGCCACGGCCACCACGAGGAATCCAGCCCCGATGGCGATCGTCAACGGCTGCAGGTAAAGCAGGAACAACGCCGCCGGCACGCACAGAACGCGTTCCGGCCAGCGCGCGGGACCGAACAACCAGCCGCCCGTCAGCACAGCCAGGGCGGCAACACCCAGAGCGGACGCACCGAACGCCCACACCGAGTCCAGCAACGGCCCGCGCAACAACAACGCGGCACCGGAATCGGTCAGCACGAACGCCAGCGGCACGAGGAACGCAGGCAATGTGTACTTCCACGTCTGCCACATCGTCTTCATGACATCGCCGCCGGTCAGCGCGGCGGCGGCCACCGCAGCCAGCGCGGTCGGCGGCGTCACCTCGGACAACACCGCGTAGTAGAAGATGAACATCGCGGTCTCGGCCGGCTCGACGCCCAGCGTGATCAACGCCGGCCCGATGACGACCCACGAGATGATGAACGACGCGGTCACCGGCACGGCCAGGCCGAGCACCGACACCGCCACGGCCGCCAGCACCGCGGTCAGCATCAACACGACCACGGGTGACGACGACACCGCCGAGGCGAGGTCGACCAACGACCCCGCAAGCGCTTGCCCCAGGCCGGTCTTGGTGATCGTCGACGTGACCACACCGGCCGCCGCGCACACCGCGATCACCGGGAACGCCGAGCGCACGCCGATGGACAGCGCGTCTGCGATCAGCCGGAACCAGTCACGCCGGTGGTTGATCAACGCGAACAACGCGGCCACACCCGTGGCGTACACGACCGCCTTGTAGACCGGGATGTCCAGCGCCAGGAACACGATGATGATCCCGAGCGACAGGAAGTGGTACCAGCCGAGCTTCAGCACGTCCCAGAACCTCGGCGCGTCCACGTCGACCGGCTTCGCACCGAACCGCCGTGCGTCGGCCTCGACCGCCAGCGCGATGCCCAGGTAGTAGAGCAGCGTCGGGATGATCGCCCAGATCAGCACGGACAGGTACGAGACCCGGAGGTACTCGGCGATGATGAACGCCGCCGCGCCCAGCGTGGGCGGCGACAGGATCGCCCCGATGCCGGACGCCGCGAGCAGCCCGCCCGCGTTCTCCTTGGGATAACCGGCTTTCTGCAGCATCGGCCACGTCACCGCGCCCAGCGACACGGTCGTCGCCGTGCCGGAACCGGAGACCGTGCCCAGCAGGAACCCCGCCGTCGCCGCGGTACGGCCGGGCGCCGTCCGGGACTTGCGGAACGCGGCGAAGCTGATGTCGACGAAGAACTTCCCGGCACCGGAAGCGTTCAGCACGGCACCGTAGATCGTGAACAGCACGATGTAGGTCGCCGCGACGTCCAGCGGTGTCCCGTAGAACCCGCTGAAGTCGTTGAAGAAGCCGTTGATGATCTGCGGGAAGTCGACGCCGGAGTGCGAGATCGACCACGACGGCGGCAGGAACCCGCCGTAGTAGGCGTAGGCGATGAACGCCACGCACACCACCGGAAGCACCCAGCCGGTCGTGCGGCGGCACGCCTCCAGGATCAGCACCAGCAGCACCGAGCCCGCGATCACGTCGAGCGTCGAGAGCTGCCCCTGCCGGTTGAGGAACTCGTCGAAGCCCCCGAACAGCGGGTACGCGCCGGCCAGGAAGGCAAGGCCCGCCAGCACCCAGTCCCACCAGGGCGGCGTGTGCCCGCGGCCGTACGCCAGGAACACCAGCGGCAGGGTCACCGCCAGGAAGATGATCAGGTAGTACTGGCTTCCCTTGGCGAACGGGAAGAACACCTGCTTGAGGACCAGAAGCGCGATCAGCAGACCGGCGATCCACAGCGCCCGCTCCCACCGGGGTGAGAGCGAGCGCGACGGCATCTCCTCGTCGTTCTCCGCGACGATGCGGGCGAGGTCCGGGTTGGCCACGCTCGAACCGTACTGTGGGCGCGATCACAGCGGCAGACGATCAATCCAAAGGGACTGCAAAGTCCTCAGGGCGCGACTCAGACGATGGCACTGTCCACATAGCACCAGCGCCAGTCCTCGCCCGGCTCGAACGAGCGCATGACCGGATGCTGGGACGAACCGAAGTGCGCGGTCGCGTGCCGGCGCGGGCTCGAGTCGCAGCACGCCACGTGCCCGCAGGACAGGCACATCCGCAGGTGAGCCCAGTTGTGCTCACCCAGAGCGAGGCAGTCGACGCAGCCTGCTGTCGACTCCGGCGCCACCGACTGGGGCAGCGCTCCCACGTGCGAACAGGTCATGGCTTCCATCATTACGCAGAATGAGCGGCATGGTCGGGCCTGAACTGCTGCTGCTGTTGCTCGGGGCGCTGGTCGTCACCTCCATCGCGCGCCGCCTGAACTGGTCGGCGCCGCTGGTGCTGGTCGCGGTCGGGCTCGTGGTCTCGTTCATCCCTGGAGTCCCGGAGTTCGCGCTCGATCCGCACCTGATCCTGGTCCTGGTGCTGCCGCCGCTGCTCTACAGCGCGGCGCTGGACAGCTCGTACCTCAACATCCGCGCGAACCTGCGGCCGATCGGCCTGCTCGCGGTCGGGCTCGTGCTGTTCACGACGTTCGTGGTGGGCGTGACGGCGAAGTTGGTCTTCCCGGACCTGCCGTTCGCCGCCGCCCTGGTCCTCGGCGCGGTGGTCGCCCCGCCGGACGCCGTCGCCGCCGTCGCGATCGGGCGCAAGCTCGGCCTGCAACGCCGGGCGATGACGCTGCTGGTCGGCGAGAGCCTGATCAACGACGCCACCGCGCTGACCGCGTTCAAGGTCGCGGTGGCGGCCGCGGTGGGCACGGCCATGCACCCGATCACGAGCGTCTGGATGTTCATCTACATCACCGCGGGCGGCATCGCGGTCGGGCTCGTCGTCGGCGTGGTGGTCCGCTTCCTGCGCAAACGGCTCTGCGAGGGCGTGCTGGAGAGCGCGCTGGGCCTGCTCGTGCCGTTCGGTGCCTACCTGCTCGCGGAAGAGGGCCTGCACGCGTTCGGCATCCAGTTCTCCGGTGTCCTCGCGGTCGTCGTCGCGGGCTTGTACGTCGGTCACCACTCGCCGCGCGGCACCTACACGACCCGGCTGCAGGACGCGGCCGTGTGGCGTTCGGCCGACGTGCTGCTCGAGTCGTTCGTCTTCGCGCTCATCGGCCTGCAGGTCTCGTCGATCATCAGCGACGTCGACCTCGACGTCAGCCTGCTGCTCGGTGCGGCCGCCGTGCTGCTCGCCACGATCCTGGCGCGGTTCGTCTGGATGTACCCGGCCACCTACCTGCCCAGAATCCTCTTCCCGAAGCTCAAGAAACGCGAGGACCGGCCGCCGCACCTCGGCCAGGTCACGGTGATCTCGTGGGCGGGCATGCGCGGCGTGGTGACGCTCGCCGCCGCGGCCGCGATCCCGGAAACAGTCCCGGGACGCGACATCATCCTGTTCTGCGCATTCGTGGTGACGGTCGCCACGCTGCTGCTGCAGGGCACCACGCTGCCCTGGCTGATCAACAAGATCGGGTTCGAGGGCGACGACGCGCGGCAGGACGCGCTGGCCGAGGCCCAGGTGCAGCACCGGGCCGCTCAGGCGGCCGTGACGAGGCTGGACGAGGAGATCGAGGACGTCCCCGACCACGTGCGCGACCAGCTGCGATCGCTCGCCGAGCACCGGGGCAACGCCGCCTGGGAACGGCTCGGCCGGCAGGAGGAGGAGAGCCCGGCGGCCGCGTACCGGAGGTTGCGCACGGCGATGCTGATGGCCGAGCGCGACGAGTTCGTCAAGGCGCGGGACGCCGGTGAGATCGACGACGAGGTGCTCTTCCGCGTGCTGCGCGAGCTGGACTTGGAGCAAGCCGCACTTTCTCGTGAGTAACCGTTCACCTGCTTTTCGTGTTGCGATGCTTGGGTGCGCTCTCAACACCAAATGGGAGGTCGATCGATGTACCGGAGAGGTCTTGCCGCCGCGGTCCTCGTGTTCGCGGGTGCGGTGGTGGCGTCGCTGCCGTCCGCGTCGGCACACGACGACAAGGGTCCGATCGTCATCGGGCACCGTGGCGCGTCGGCGTACCGGCCTGAGCACACGCTCGCGTCCTACGAGCTCGCCGCTCGCATGGGCGCCGACTTCATCGAGCCCGACCTGGTGCCGACCAAGGACGGCAAGCTCGTCGCCCGGCACGAGAACGAGATCGGCGGCACCACCGACGTCTCGACCAGGACGCAGTTCGCCGACCGCAAGAAGACCAAGACCATCGACGGCGTCGCCGTCACCGGCTGGTTCACGGAGGACTTCACGCTCGCCGAGCTGAAGACGTTGCGCGCCAAGGAACGCATCCCGGCGATCCGCCCGCGCAACACGCTCTACGACGGCCGGTTCGAGGTGCCGACGCTGCAGGAGGTCATCGACCTGAGCAAGCGCCTGTCCCGCGAGCTGCACCGCGAGATCGGCATCTACCCGGAGACCAAGCACCCGACGTACTTCCAGTCGATCGGTCTCGCGCTGGAGCCGAAGCTCGTCGACGTGCTGAACCGCAACGGCCTCAACCGCCGCGGCGCCAAGGTCTACGTGCAGTCGTTCGAGGTGGCGAACCTCAAGCAGCTCAACAAGTCGCTGCGCGTGCCGCTGGTCCAGCTGGTCAACGGTTCCGGCGCGCCGTACGACTTCGTCGTGGCCGGTGACAAGCGCACCTACGCCGACCTGGTCACCCCGGCCGGTCTGCGCGAGGTGCGGTCGTACGCGGACGGCGTCGGCCTGACCAAGGACCTGATCATCCCGCGCGACGCGGCAGGCTTCCTCAAGGCGCCGACGACGGTGGTCAAGGACGCGCACAAGGTCGGTCTGATCGTGCACGCCTGGACGTTCCGCAACGAGAACTCGTTCCTGCCCGCGGACTTCCGGTCCTCGACCGACCCGGCCGCGTACGGCCGGGCCTTCGAGGAGTACGACCTGTTCTTCAAGCAGGGCCTCGACGGCGTGTTCGCGGACAACCCCGACACGGCCGTGGAAGCAAAGGTCAAGCGCTAGCCAGTGCGAGCGTGCGGTCCCCGTCGAGCAGATCTCGCTGCTTGAGCAGGGGCCGCACGCCCTCACCGAACCAGTAGGCCTCTTCGAGGTGCGGGTAGCCGGAGAGGACGAACTCGTCGATGCCGATGGAGTGGTACTCCTCGATCAGGTCGGCGACTTCTTCGTGTGAGCCGACGAGAGCAGTGCCCGCGCCGCCACGCACGAGTCCGACGCCGGCCCACAGGTTCGGGTAGATCTCCAGACCACGCACGCCACGGCTGAGGTCGCCGCCGTGCAGCGCCAACATCCGTTGCTGGCCAACGGATTCCGACGCACCTAGCTGTTCCTGCGCTTTCGCCACCACCGCCGGGTCCAGCGCGTCGAGCAACTTCGCCGCCGACGCCCACGCTTCGGCCGACGTGTCCCGGCTGATCGTGTGCAGCCGGATGCCGAACCGGATCGGCCGGTCCGTCAGCGCCCGCACCCGTGCGATCTTCTCCGCCACGTCCTGCGGCGGCTCGCCCCAGGTCAGGTAGACGTCGGCCCGCGCAGCCGCCACCGGGAGAGCGGCGTCGGAAGAACCACCGAAGTAGATCGGCGGCACCGGGTCCGGCGCGGCCAGCACGGTCGCGTCCTGCACCTGGTAGTGCTTGCCCTGGAACGAATACGGCTTGCCGGTCCAGATGCCGCGCACGACCTGGAGGAACTCGTCGGTGCGCTCGTAGCGCTGGTCCTTGTCGAGCCAGTCGCCGAACCGTTGCTGCTCAACGGAATCGCCGCCGGTCACCACGTTCAGCAGCAACCGGCCGCGCGAGATCCGTTGGTACGTGGAGGCCATCTGCGCGGCCAGCGTCGGCGACAGCACACCCGGCCGGAACGCCACGAGGAACTTCAGCGTCTTGGTCTGCGCGATCAACGCGGATGTGGTCAGCCACGCGTCCTCGCACCACGTGCCGGTCGGCGTGAGCACACCGGTGAACCCGACCTGCTCGGCCGTGCGCGCGATCTGTGCCAGGTAGTCGATGTCCGCCTCACGACGTGCCCCGGCAGCAGGCGCGCGGTTGGCGTGGAAGTGCTCCACGACCGTGCGCCCGTCACCGGACGTCGGCAGGAACCAGTGCAGCGTGATGCTCATGCGAGATCTCCCTGGAACCTCGTGTCGACGAACTTCGCGAAGTCGACCTTGCCCGGCAACGTCTTGTCCTCGGTGAACGCGTCCGCGAGCTCCTGCTCCGACTTGATCACGGTGTCGTCGATCTTCACCGGCAGGTCGCCGTTGCGGTTCACCGCGGCGAGCGCGACCTCGTACTTGAGACCCGTCTCCGCCGCCCACGCCTTCGCCCACTCCTCGCGGTGCGTGTCGGCCCACTTCTGCGCCTTGTAGTAGCGGATCAGGTATTCCTTGAGCGCCGGGTTCTTCCCCTTGTCGTCCAAGGCCTTCTTGCCGGCGACCTGGAAGCCGTACCCGTTCGACCTGCCCTCACCGGTGGTGAGCACGCGCGCTTTGGCCTCCAGCTGCGCCTGCGCCGTGTAGGGGTCCCAGACCGCCCACGCGTCGACCTTGCCCTGGGTGCACGCGCCGTACGCGTCCGACGGCTGCAGGAAGTTCAGCGTCACGTCCTTCGTGCTCAACCCGTTGGCACGCAACGTGAGCAGCACCTGGCCGTGCGCCGAACTGCCCTTGGCGACGGCGATGTTCCTGCCCTTCAGGTCCGTGACCTTCTGCAGCGGCGAGCTCTCCGGCACGAGGATCGCGTCGGCCTCGACCTGCCCCTTCGACGCGCCGATCGCGGCGATCTTGGCGTTCGCGGCGGCGGCGAAGATCGGCGGTGTGTTGCCCACACCGCCGATGTCGATGGCTCCGGCGGACGCGGCTTCGAGCAGCGGCGGGCCGGAGGTGAAGGTCGACCATTCGAGCTTGTACGGGAAGTCGGCGAGCAGACCGGCGGCCGTGAGCAGCGCCTTCGCCCCGCCCTTCTGGTCGCCGACCTTCAGCACGACGTCGCCGGCCGGGGTGTCCTGCGCGGTCGCGGCGCATCCGGTCGTGAACAAGATCGCCGCGAGGAGGCCAAGCAGCTGTTTCAACATCCACTCCCAGATCAGCGAGCACGCGGGTGCGTTGCTCCACAACGGAGGCCCGGCGGCGCGGGCGGGGCAGGTCGACGTGGTGCGTGGCGACGATCCGGCCCTCGTCGAGCACGAGGATCCGGTCGGCCAGCAACAACGCCTCGTCGACGTCGTGCGTCACCAGCAGCACGGCGGGCTGGTGCCTGGTCCACAGGTCTTCCACCAGGTGGTGCATTGCCAGCCTGGTCAACGCGTCCAGCGCGCCGAACGGTTCGTCCAGCAGCAGCACGTCGGGTTCGCGCACCAACGCCCGTGCGAGCGACACCCGTTGCGCCTCACCGCCGGACAACGTCAGCGGCCACGCGTCGGCGTGATCGGTCAGCCGTACCTCTTCGAGGGCTTTGAGCGCGACCGAGCGCCCGTCCGGCTTGTGCAGGCCGAGCGAGATGTTCCGCCAGACCTTGCGCCACGGCAGCAGACGCGGCTGCTGGAACGCGACCGACACGGTGCCGGGAACCGTTGCGACGCCGTCGTACTCGCCGTCCAGGCCCGCGAGGATGCGCAGCAACGTCGACTTGCCGCAGCCGCTGCGCCCCAGCAATGCCACGAGCTCACCAGGAGCGATCTCCAGGTCAATCCCGTCCAGCACGGTTCGCGGGCCGAAAGCCTTGCGCAGACCGCGAACGCTCACCGCGCTTGCCATCGCAGCACTCTCCTTTCCAGCATGCGCACCAACGCGTCCGTCGTGAGACCGAGCAGCGCGTAGACCACGAGGCCGACGACCACGACGTCGGTGCGGAGGAACTCACGGGCGTTGTTGATCAGGTGACCGAGGCCGGCGTCGGCGTTGATCTGCTCGCCGACGATCAGCGACAGCCAGGCGGTGCCGAGCGCGATCCGCAGTCCCACCAGGGTTTGTGGCACGGCGGACGGCAGCACGACGTGCACAATCTGTTCGACGCGGCTGTACCCGAGCACGCGGGCGGCTTCGACCAGGCCGGGGTCGGTCTGCCGGATGCCGGCGTGCAGGTTGAGGTAGAGCGGGAACGCCACACCGGCGGCGACCAGCGCGAGCTTGGGTTCCTCGCCGATGCCGAACCACAGGATGAACAACGGGATCAGGCCGAGATGCGGCAGCGTCCGCAACATCTGGACGGGCGGATCCAGCAATGTCTCGCCCCACCGGGAAAGACCGGAGGCAAGACCGAGTGCGACGCCGGCAACGCCACCGATGAGAAAGCCGAAGAAAACGCGGCCGAGCGAAACGGCGAATGCCTCGCCCAATTGGCCGTCCGCGATGAGCTCACCGGCGGATTCGACCACCGTCACCGGCGAGGCGAGTTTGTCCGGCGACAGCACACCCGTTGAGCTGGCCAGTTGCCACAACAGGACCAGCGCCACCGGGCTGATCCAGCGCAGCGGCAGCGAGGGTTTCCGAAGAAGCAAAAGGGCCACGGCGCGAAGTACAGGCGAGCCGTGGCCCCGAGTCAACGACGCCCAAATCGTGAAAATGCGTCGTAGTTCGAGATGATCGGCGTCCGGGTGGTTTCCCAGATATCGGAAACCACCCGGAGCCTGTGGTGTTTAACCGAGCACGTCGTGGCGGACGATCGTCTGGTCGCGGCCGGGGCCGACACCGATCGCCGAGACGCGGGCGCCGATGATGCTCTCCAGGTACTCGACGTAGGACTTGGCGTTCGCCGGCAGTTCGTCGAACGAACGGCAGTGCGAGATGTCCTCGAACCAGCCGGGCAGCTCCTCGTAGACCGGCACGGCGTGGTGCACGTCGGTCTGGGTCATCGGCATCTCGTCGACGCGGCGACCGTCCACTTCGTACGCGACGCAGACCGGCACCTTCTCCAGGCCCGACAACACGTCCAGCTTGGTGAGGAAGTAGTCGGTGATGCCGTTGACGCGCGAGGCGTAGCGGGCGATCACGGCGTCGAACCAGCCGGTGCGGCGCGAGCGGCCGGTGGTGACGCCGAACTCACCGCCCTGCTTGCGCAGGTACTCGCCCATGTCGTCGTTGAGCTCGGTCGGGAACGGACCGGAGCCCACGCGGGTCGTGTAGGCCTTGAGGATGCCGATCACGGTGCTGATGCGGGTCGGGCCGACACCGGAGCCTACGGTCGCGCCACCCGAGGTCGGGTTCGACGACGTGACGAACGGGTAGGTGCCGTGGTCGACGTCGAGCAGGGTGCCCTGCGAGCCTTCCAGCACCACGATCTCGTCGCGGTCGAGCGCCTGGTTGAGCAGCAGGCGGGTGTCCGCGATGCGGTGCACGAAGTGCTGACCGTGCTCCAGCACCTGGTCAACGACCTGGTCGGCGTCGAGCGCCTTGCGGTTGTAGACCTTGACGAGCACCTGGTTCTTGAAGTCCAGGGCCGCCTCGACCTTCTGCCGGAGGATCTTCTCGTCCAGCAGGTCCTGCACGCGGACCCCGACGCGAGCCAGTTTGTCCTGGTAGGCGGGCCCGATGCCGCGGCCGGTGGTGCCGATCTTCGCCTTGCCCAGGTAGCGCTCGGTCACCTTGTCGATGGCCACGTGGTACGGCATGATCAAGTGCGCGTCCGACGAGATCAGCAGGCCGCTGGTGTCGACGCCCTTCTCCTCCAGCCCCGCGAGTTCCGTCAGCAGGACACCGGGGTCGACGACCACGCCGTTGCCGATGACGTTCTTCACACCAGGCGTGAGGATGCCGGACGGGATGAGGTGCAGGGCGAACTTCTGACCGTCCGGGAGGACCACGGTGTGACCCGCGTTGTTGCCGCCTTGGTAGCGGACGATCCACTGGACACGCTCACCGAGGATGTCGGTGGCCTTGCCCTTGCCCTCATCGCCCCACTGGGCACCGATCAGCACGACGGCCGGCATGTGAAACTCCAAGCGCTTGGACTGGTTCGAGCGAACGCCGGTAAGCGAGGGTAGACCAGGAGATGACCGTGCACGGAATCGTGTTGGCCTGCGGAAACTCGCAGTCGCCAATGATCACTCAACGTGACGGCGTGCAGGTCGTTCCTGCCCGCCCCGGCAAGGACCACGTCGACCCCCACCTGGACGCGGAACGGCTCGTCGTCGTGGGTACGGACGCGGACCTCGCCGCCGTCGGGGTTCGGTTGCTGCGCAAGGAGAAGCTCGGTTCCGTCACGCTCGGCTACGTACCCGTGGGCGATTCGCCCGTTGCCGCGCTCTGGGGGCTTTCGACCGACCCCGAGCGCGCGCTGGACATCGCTCTCAACGGTGACGTAGATCCCGTTCCGTTCGTGCGCGATGACGTCGGTGGAGTCCTCATGGGACTCGGCGTGTTGTCACCGGTTCGTGGCGTTGGTTACAGCGACGCGGACAACGTGCTGCGCGGCCAGGCCTCGCGGATCGAGTGCACGCCCGACCCCGAAGGCGGTCTGGGTCTCGTCGTCCGCATCGTGAACAAGCGGCTCATCGGGTCGAAGGTGCGGGAGAGCCGGCCACGTGCGTTCCAGCTCGGCTGCCTGCCCACCACCGCGGTGCTGGACGGCCACAAGCATCCGCGCCCTGTGGACAAGTGGACCTGGTACCGGCACACCGAGGACTTGAGGCTCGTCCGAGGCGTCTAGTCGTCCGCTTGTCATTCACTTGAGCGTCACTCGAAGGCATTGCTTAATTCCACAATGTGACTGAGGGTGGTCCCGAAACTTCCAACCAGGAAGGCCGGGACAATGTCAAAAGTTAACCGAACCATTGGTGTTTTAGTTGCCGCCGCGGCTCTCACCTTTGGTTTTGTTTCCCCTGCACTGGCGACACCAACTGGAATCCCCACCACCACTGAGGCCAAAACCAAGCTGGCCGCTCTGACGGTTCGCGCGGACGGCTCGATGACGGGTTATTCGCGCGACAAGTTCCCGCACTGGATCACGCAGTCGGGCACCTGCAACACCCGCGAGGCCGTGCTGAAGCGGGACGGCACCAACGTGGTGACCGACTCGTCCTGCGCGGCCACCTCCGGCCGCTGGTTCTCGCCGTACGACGGCGCGACCTGGTCCGCGGCGTCGGACGTGGACATCGATCACATCGTGCCGCTGGCGGCCGCCTGGAGGTCGGGAGCGGCGTCGTGGACGACGGCGCAGCGCCAGGCGTTCGCGAACGACATGACCCGCCCGCAGCTCATCGCGGTCACCGACAACGTGAACCAGGCGAAGGGCGACCAGACCCCGGCCACCTGGAAGCCTCCGCTGACGTCTTACTGGTGCACGTACGCCAAGATGTGGGTAGGTACTAAGAGCTACTACAACCTCAGCGTGAACTCGGCTGAGAAGACCGAACTGACGGGCATGCTCGGAAGGTGCTGATGACGTCACTCTCCTCGCTTTTCGTGGCCGGTCCCGGCGGCGTGATGACCGATGAAGTCGGTGTCGTCACCGGGGACCTGGAACTGTGCACAGAGCTTTCCGACGACGGAAAGCTGCGTGCGCTGGTCCGCTACGAGGGCGCGGAGGAGTGGTATGCCGTCACGGGCGCTTCTTGTGTGCTGACTGATCCTCGCGATCACGAGCCGGTTCACTCGCTGCTGCTGGGTTTGCTGAACCGGCCGGAGGGCTGAGAGGCGGCAACGCCTCCATCGCCTCGCTCCTGCTCAACCCGGTCGCCTGCAACAGATCCACGGCCACGCTGCGGATCTGCGCCAGCACGACCTTGGACGAGAACCCGTCCCCGCCGAGACGCCGCGCGGTGAGATGCCGCGCGGCGTTTCGCACGGCCTCTCTGGTGTCCTTGGGCGTCTTGCCCTTCTCCAGCTCGACTCTGAGGCAGTCGACGGCGTCCGCGTAGTCCTTCAGGACGTCCGGCACGCCGTCCGGGATCTGCTCGTCCGCCTTGAGCGCCGCCATGGTCCTGCGCGCGAGCACGCGGGTGTTGCGGATCGCGTAGTCCACCGGGCCGGCCGCGGTCTGGTACCTGCTGAGCTCGTCCTTGGAACGCCATCGGATGGGCGCGATCTTCGCGATCTCCGACCCGGTCTGCAGCGCCGCCTTGTAGTCGTCGATCGTGGCCTGGCTGGTCCGCAGCTCCGCGAGCACCCCGGCCGCCTTGACCGAGTCCTTCTCGGTCAGCGCCTCGGCGAGGTTCCGCAACGCGCCGCTGAGGGTGTTCGTGAGCGCTTTCAACTGCCGTTGGGCCACGGTGACCGGGTTGGCGGGCAGAAGTGCCGCGACCACCAGCCCCACCAGACCGCCGGTCAGCGCGTCGATCATGCGGTCGAACCCGCCGCCCGCACTCGGCGGCAGCAGCGTCGCTACCAGCACCGCGCTGCTTCCGGCCTGCAGCGCGATGACCGAGCCGCCGTCCAGCAGCACCGCCGCCGACATCGCGAGCCCGACGACCAGCGCGATCTGCCACGGACCGCTGCCGATCAAGCTGATCAGCGCGTCGCCGACACCGACGCCGACAGAGACGCCGACGACGAGCTCACCGACGCGCCGCAGACGTTGCCCCAGCGAGACTCCGAGGCAGACGACCGCGGCGATCGGCGCGAAGAACGGGTGCTGGTGTCCGATGACGAGGGTCGCCACGAGCCAGGCGATGCCCGCGGACAGGGCACTTTGGACGATCGGCAGCGCGGCTTTGCGCCACCGCGTCAGCCCGCGCCCGACCGCGTCCCGGACAGCACCCACAACTCACCCCGACCTGGTTCACCCGACCGCCTCAGTCTTGGTCCAACGGTCAACAGGCACAACCTGCGGGTGCTCTTTCACATGCCCAACACGACCAGCGTCACAGGTGCCACGCCGCGGCCAGACCGGTGTGCTCTTTTCGTGTGACAAAGCAGCCGGACCCCTGATTCCGCGAGCAGCGGCGTCAGAGGTCCGGAGCTGGTGAACTACAGGCTGGGTCAGACCAGGCCCAGCGCGGCCGGGGCCTTGGGGTCGGAGTCGGCGAGGAACTTGCTGCAGCGCTCCCACTCCTCGTCCTCCCCGATCTCGCGGGCGGCACGGGCCAGCGCGGCCAGCGCGCGCAGGAAGCCCTGGTTCGGCCGGTGGTCCCACGGCACGGGGCCGAAGCCCTTCCAGCCTGACCTGCGCAGCTGGTCGAGGCCGCGGTGGTAGCCGGTGCGGGCGTAGGCGTAGGCGGCGACGGGGTCGCCGGCGTGCAACGAGCGTTCGGCCAGCAGGGCCCAGGCCTCGGAGAAGTCCGGGTAAGCCCGCACGATCTTGCCTGGGTCGGTGCCACCGTCCGCGGCGGCCTGCGCCTCAGGGCGGTCGGGGAGACGGGTCGGCTCGGGCCCGAGGAGGTTCTCAACCATGCGGCCCATCGTGCCGCACGAACGCGACTTGTCAGATGAAGACCCTCATGACGGCGGCCACAACGGCCAGCATCAACGCGGTCACGAGCACTCCGGCGACGATCTTCTTGCTCATGGCCGTGCACTGTGCCGCGCTGGGCCGAAGAGAGCAACGTCGTTCACCCGAAGGTGCACACAACTTGGAAACATCAGGGTAAAGCCAGGGTGGGTCGGCCTTCCTGGAGACACGACCGCAGCTCATGATGTTCGGATGATTCAGGGGGTAAGGCAGTTCCGGGACCAGTACTGGGAGCGAGGCGCGCCGGGCAGGGACACACCGGTGAAACTCACGAAGCAGCTCTACCAGCTGTGGCTCGTCGGACTGCTGCTCAAGTTGATCGGGTCCTCGTGGGACGTCTCGTGGCACTTCAAGTGGCTGCGCGACGACCTCGCACCGCCGCACCTGATCAACACGGTCGGCACGGTGATCGTGGTCGGGCTGACGTTGTTCCACACGTTCACCGGCTACGGCGTCGACAAGCTGACGCTGAGGCTGATGCAGGTCGGGTGCGGGATCTTCCTGGTGGCGCTGCCGATCGACGTCATCAACCACCGGATCAACGGGCTCGACATCACCTCGTGGAGCGGCTCGCACGCGCTGCTCTACCTGGGCACGGCCGTGATGCTGGCCGGCGCGATCCGCGGGTGGATGAAGTACTTCCCCGAGGGCAACGCACGGACGTTCGGGCTCGTCGCGCTGTGGTTCTTCTTCCTGGAGAACGTCTGGTTCCCCAACCAGCACCAGGAGTACGGCGTGCGCGCGCTGCAGGCCTGGGACAGCGGCAAGGCCGAGGCCGAGCCGATCCTGCTGCAGTTCGCCGCGGACCAGCTCGGCGTCCCGATCGGACGCGAGGCGGTCGTGCACTTCGCGCTGCCCATCGCGGACTGGGTCTACCCGGTGTGGGGCCTGGTCGCGGCCGCCATCGTGCTGGTGATCGCCCGGCGCACCATCGACAAGCCCTGGGCCGCCACCGCCGTCGTGGGCGGTTATGTCGCGTACCGGTGCCTGATCTGGCCGTTGCTCGCGGGCATCGACTTCCCGAAGTCCGCCGTGCCGCTGTTCCTGATCTTCGTCGGGCTCGCGATCGACGCGGCGCACGCGATCAAGATGCCCACGCCGGCCGCGGCCGTGCTGGGCTCGGCGGCCGTCACGACGGTCGGCTACGTCGGCATCTGGTTCCAGCAGGAGTACCTGTGGGGACCGCCCATCTCGTTCTCGTCGGCGGCGGTCACGGCCGTGATGCTGGCGGTGTTGTGGACGGCCGGGGACATGGTGATCCACCGGCCGGAGACGCAGATGATCGCGTCGAGACTGAAACTCAGCTGAGCAGGTCCGCCGACAGCCGGCTGGTGATCCGGCCGAACAGGTCGGCCAGCGGCTCGCCGACGTCCCGCCCGAACTCGGTCAACCCGTAGGTGACCTGGGGCGGGGTCGTCGGCTCGACCTTGCGCCAGATCAGGCCGTCCTCGACGAGCCCGCGCAACGTCTGGGAGAGCATCTTCTCGCTGATGCCCCGGATGCTCTCGCGCAGCTCGAAGAACCTCAGGTCGTTGGTCTGCAGGGAGATCAGCACCCAGATGCCCCACCTGCTGGTGACGTGGTCGACCATCTCGCGCGCGGGGCAGTCGGTGTGAAACACCTCATACCGCTCCGTCGACTCGGACCGCGTGAACCGAGTTCCGACCGCCATGTCCGGAGCTTACCTTCAGGTACGTCCTTACCAAAAGTAAGCCCAGTTCCTAGCGTCGTCCCCACAACGACGAAGGAGCTGGAAATGATCGTGGTGACCGGGGCTACCGGCAACATCGGGCGACCGCTGACGAGGGCGCTGGCGGAGGCCGGCGAGCAGGTGACGGCCGTGTCGCGGCACGCGGCGGAGGTGCCGGACGGCGTGCGGCACGTGGTGGCCGATCTCGCCGATCCGGCGAGCCTCGAATCCGCGCTGGCCGGCGCGAAGGCGTTGTTCCTGCTGCTGTCCGGCGACCTGCACGCGGCCGGCGCCAACCCGGCCGACGTCATCGCCCAGGCCGCGGCCGGCGGGGTGCGCCGGGTGGTGCTGCTCTCCTCGCTGGGCGTGGTGACCAGGCCGTTCGGCACGACCCGGATCGCGATGCGCGAGCTGGAGGACGGACTGCGGGAGTCCGGTCTGGACTGGGCGATCCTGCGGCCGGGCGGCTTCGCGTCCAACGCGCTGTGGTGGGCGGAGTCCGTTCGGGCGCAACGGGTCGTCGCCGCGCCGTTCGGTGACGTCGGCGTGCCGATCATCGACCCGGCGGACATCGCCGAGGTCGCGGCCGCCTGCCTGCTGGACGACCGCCACACCGGTGGCGTGTACGAGCTGACGGGGCCGGAGGTGATCACACCGCGGGAGCAGGCGGAGGCCATCGCCGCCGCGCTCGGCTCGCCGGTGCGGTTCCACGAGCTGACCCGCGCCGAGGCCAAGGCAGGGATGGAGCAGATGATGCCGGGCGAGCTCGCCGACGACACCCTGGACATCCTCGGTTCCCCGACGCCGGCCGAGCAGCGCGTCAGCCCGGACGTGCAGGCGGTCCTCGGCCGCACACCCCGCACCTTCTCCACCTGGGCCGCCCGCAACGCAGCCGCGTTCCGCTAGCCGCAAACGCACGCGGGGACCTTTCGTACCGTCTGATGGTACGAAAGGTCCCCGCGTGCGGTCTGGGGTCAGCCCGCGATCATGCGGCCCGACGACTTGAGGTGCTCGCACGCCGAGGCGATGCGGGCGGCCATGGCCTGCTCAGCGGCCTTGAGGTAGCTGCGCGGGTCGTAGGCCTTCTTGTTGCCGACCTCGCCGTCGACCTTCAGCACACCGTCGTAGTTCGCGAACATGTGCGCCGCGATCGGACGGGTGAAGGCGTACTGCGTGTCCGTGTCGATGTTCATCTTGATGACCCCGTACGACACGGCCTCGTGGATCTCCTCGAGCAGCGAGCCGGAGCCGCCGTGGAAGACCAGGTCGAACGGCTTCGAGCCGGCCGCGAGGCCCAGCTTCTCCGCCACGACGTCCTGGCCCTGCTTGAGGATCTCCGGGCGCAGCTTCACGTTGCCCGGCTTGTAGACGCCGTGCACGTTGCCGAAGGTCGCGGCGAGCAGGTAGCGACCCTTCTCGCCGGCGCCGAGCGCCTCGACCGTCTTCAGGTAGTCCTCGGCGGTCGTGTAGAGCTTGTCGTTGATCTCGTTGTCGACGCCGTCCTCCTCGCCACCGACGACACCGACCTCGATCTCGAGGACGAGCTTCGCCTTGGCGGACAGGTCGAGCAGCTCGCTCGCGATCTGGAGGTTCTCGTCCAGCGCGACAGCCGAGCCGTCCCACATGTGCGACTGGAACAGCGGGTTGCCGCCCTTGTCGACGCGCTCCTGGCTGATGGCGATGAGCGGACGCACGTACCCGTCGAGCTTGTCCTTCGGGCAGTGGTCGGTGTGCAGCGCGATGTTCACGGGGTACTTCGCGGCGACCACGTGCGCGAACTCGGCGAGCGCGACAGCGCCGGTCACCATGTCCTTGACCTTGGTGCCCGAGGCGAACTCGGCACCGCCGGTCGAGACCTGGATGATGCCGTCGCTCTCAGCCTCGGCGAAGCCGCGCAGAGCCGCGTTGAGCGTCTCCGACGACGTGACGTTGATGGCGGGGTAGGCGAACTCGTTCGCCTTGGCCCGGTCCAGCATCTCCGCGTAGACCTCGGGAGTTGCGATGGGCATCGGTGGTCCTCCTCAGGCGCCCTGAACGGGTGTCAGCCCGCATCCTACGAGGCCGAGTCACGGGGCCAACTCGGTGGCCGTCCTCACAGAGTGATCGATCAAGTAGCAGTTGACCAGGCGGTCCGCGCTACTCGCCGGTACGGGCACACTGGATGACATGGCAACCGCTCAGTGGAACGGCAAGATCATCGCTTCGAGCGACGACACCGTCGTGGTCGAAGGCAACCACTACTTCCCGCTTGAGTCCGTCGACCCGGCCGTGCTGAAGCCGTCCGAGCACACCTCGCACTGCCCGTGGAAGGGCAACGCGAACTACTACTCGTTGCAGGTCGACGGCGCGGAGAACGCCAACGCGGCCTGGTACTACGCGGAGCCGAAGGAGGCCGCGGCGCAGATCAAGGGCCGCGTGGCGTTCTGGAAGGGCGTCGAGATCAGCGCTTGAGCCCCAGGGCGGCGGCGAGTTCGGCGTAGTGCCCGTTCAGCGACTGGACGGCCACGTGGTCGGCGCCCGCGTCGACGTGCGCCCGCAGCTTCGCCGCCACCTGGTCCGGACTCCCGTGGGCCACGAGTGCGTCGATCAGGCGGTCAGAGCCGAGGTCCGCGACGTCCTCTGGCGAGAAACCCCAGCGCAGCCAGTTGTTCGTGTAGTTGGTCAGGCTGAAGTAGTACGAGAGCTGCTCGCGTGCGATCGCCCGCGCGGCCTCCGGGTCCTCCTCCACGACGACGGTCACCTCCGGCGCGAGGATCTTGTCGCCGAGCGTCTTGCGGGCCTCGGCGGTGTGCCCGACCGGCACCAGGTACGGGTGGGCGCCCGCGGTGCGGTCGGCGGCGAGCTGGAGCACCTTCGGGCCGAGCGCGGCGAGCAGCAGCCGGTCGGCGGGCACGTCGAGCCGGTCCAGGTACGACACCAGCTTCGGATACGGCTTCTCGTAGGACTGGTCGATCTGCCGGTGGCCGACACCGACGCCGAGCACCACCCGGTCGCTGCCGAGGCGCTGGAACGAGCGCGACACGTCCTCCGGTTCGGTCTGCCACACGTTGAGCACGCCGGTGGCAATGGTCATCGACCGGGTGACGTCCAGCGCCTTCTCGACGAGCGCCAGGTCGGACGGCGGTGAGCTGCCGACCCAGAACGTGCCGTAACCGAGCGACTCGAGGTCGGCGACCTCGTCCATCCGCTCGCCCCACTGGTAGAGCGATCCCCAGACCCCGAACGTTCCCAACATGCGAGCCCCAATCTCGACGACGGACTACCTTCGCAGTATGCCGATCTTGAGCACCACTGACCTGAACGTTTCCCGACTTTGCCTGGGGGGCAACGTCTTCGGCTGGACGGCCGACGAGGACGCCTCGTTCGCAGTGCTCGACGCCTACACCGCGGCGGGCGGGAACTTCGTCGACACCGCCGACGTGTACTCGGCCTGGGCGGACGGGAACTCCGGCGGCGAGTCGGAGACGATCATCGGCAGGTGGCTGGCCAAGCGTGGGACCCGCGACGACGTCGTGATCGCCACCAAGGTCGGCATGCTCGCCGGGTTCAACAACCAGAAGCGCGACACCATCCTGAGCAGCGCCGAACGCTCGTTGAAGCGCCTGGGCATCGATCACATCGATCTGTACTACAACCACCTCGACGACCCGAACACGCCGCTCGAGGAGACGCTGGCCGCCTACGACCAGCTCGTCCGCGACGGCAAGGTCCGCCACCTCGCGGCGTCCAACTTCTCCGCCGAGCGGCTGGCGAAGGCGCTGGAGATCCAGGAGCGCGAGGGCTTCGCGAAGTTCGTGGCGCTGCAGCCCGAGTACAACCTGGTGAGCCGCGACCAGTTCGAGGGCGAACTGCAGGACACCGTGGCGAAGCACGACCTGGCGACCGTGCCGTACTGGTCGCTCGCCAAGGGATTCCTGACCGGCAAGTACCGGCCAGGTGTCGAGGTGCAGAGCGCACGGGCCGGCGCGGCCTCGAAGTACCTGGACGAGCACGGCCTGCAGATCCTCGAAGTGCTCGACGAGCTGGCCGAGACGCACGAGACGCACGAGACCACAGTCGCCTCGGTCGCCCTGGCGTGGCTCGCCCAGCAGCCGACCGTGGTCGCGCCGATCGCGTCCGCCCGCACGTTGGAGCAGCTCAGCGACCTCGTTCCACTGTTCACCCTGGAGCTCTCCCAGGCCGAGGTGGACCGTCTGAGCGCAATTTAACTTGCCAGTAGCTTACCGGGAGTAGGTTGCGTTACCGTGACGGGCATGGACGTCACGGGCAAGGTGGTACTGATCACCGGCGCGGCCAGGGGCATCGGCGCCGAGGTGGCGAGGCAACTGGCCGCGCGCGGAGCTCGGCTCGCGCTCGTCGGGCTGGAGAAGGCCCAGCTCGAAGAGGTCGCCCAGCAGACCGGCGGCAGGGCGTGGGAAGCCGACGTCACCGACTGGGACGTGCTCGAACGCGTCATGAACGAGGTCGCGGACCACTTCGGCGGCATCGACGTCGTGGTGGCGAACGCGGGCATCGCGGCCACCGGGTTCGTGCGCTCGATGGACCCCAAGGCGTTCGAACGGGTCATCGAGGTCAACCTGCTCGGCGTGTGGCGCACGGTGCGCACGGCTCTGCCGCACCTGATCAAGAGCCGCGGCTACTGCCTGGTCGTGTCGTCACTGGCCGCGATCGTGCACATCCCCGGCAACGCGGCCTACTCGGCGGCGAAGGCGGGCTGCGAGGCGTTCGCCGACAGCCTGCGGGCCGAGGTCCGGCATCTCGGCGTGGACGTCGGCACCGCGTACTTCTCGTGGATCTCCACGGACATGGTCAACAGCGCCGACGAGCACCCGGTCTTCGGCAAGCTGCGCCAGGGCATGCCGGGCGTGGCCGGCAAGAAGTACCCCGTCCGCAACGTCGGCAAGGCCGTCGTGAAGGGCATCGAGAAACGTGCGAAGGCGGTCCACGTCCCCGGCTGGGTGGGCGCGCTGAAGTTCTTCCGCGCGTTCACGCCGATGGTCGTGGACCGCCAGGCGGTCGAGGAAGTGGCCGACGCCGACCGGCAGATGGCCGCGAGCGACACATCGGGCCTGGTCGGGCCGGGAGGTCAAGCCGCTAGTCGGTGAGCCAACTGCCGAGCAGGGCGTTCCAGACGCGGATCTCCCACTTGGTGATCACGTTGGCAGGCGTGTACGGGTCGTTGGAGATGATCTCCTTCAACGTCGCCTCGTCCTGCGCGTCGTAGATGATCAACGCGCCGGTGTCGTCCGCGTACGGACCGGCGGCGAGGACCACGCCTTTCTCCGACAGAGAGGCGATGTACTCGCGGTGCGCGGGGCGTGCCGCGAGACGCTTCTCGCGATCGGGACCGAACACCAATTCGACTGCAAAGCGGGCCATGCGACCACCGTAGCGACGGTGACCGGTACCGTCCTACCTTGTGGTTGGCGACGAAACACCGCGCACCGTGCAGGACACCCTGACCAACCTGCGAATCAAGGACGGCGTCGCAGGACCTCCTACAGGGCCCCTCACGCTCGAAGACCTGTACAAGCAGCACCGCATGCGCCTCGTGAGGCTCGCGCTGCTGCTGGTGGACGAGCCTTCGACGGCTGAGGACGTGGTCCAGGAGGCATTCGCCGGCCTGCACCGCAACTGGAAGGGCCTGCGCGACGCACAGGCGGCCGTCGGTTACCTCCGCACGGCCGTGGTCAACGGTTCCCGCAGCGTGCTGCGCCGGCGCAAGACCGCCCGCGACTACACACCCCCGCACGTCGCGAACGCGCGTTCGGCCGAGTCGCTCGCGATGCTGACCGCGGAGCACCAGGCCGTGGTCAAGGCGCTGCAGCAACTGCCGCCGCGCCAGCGCGAGGTGCTCGTGCTGCGCTACTACGGCGACCTGTCCGAGGCGGAGATCGCCGAGGCCACCGGCATCTCGAAGGGCACCGTGAAGTCGACGGCCTCGCGTGCGCTGGACGCCCTGCAGAAGATCATGGCCGGCTGAGTCAGCGCAGGATCGGACAGTTAGCAAACTTCACAGTCTTCCCAGTTGAGCCGTTTTGCCCGGTGCGGGCGGTTTCAGCTCGTAAGACCACGCGCCCAAATCGGTACTTGGTATAGACCAATAGGGCTCCGATGCCTCAGGATCAGTCCTCGTGGCACGCAGACACGTGGTCGCCGTTGACATCGGTGGCACCGAAACCAAGGCGGCGCTCGTCTCCGGCACCTCGGAGGCGGTGGCGGCGGAGAAGCACGCCCGTCGCGCGACTCCGGCCGAGCTGGAGCCTCTGCTCGGGGTGATCGCCGAGCTCGTCGACGAGCTCAGGAGCGCCTCGGAGTACGAGATCGACGCCGTGGGCGTGGTGGCGCCGGGCATCGTGGACGAGGCCAACGGCGTCGGCGTGTACACGACGAACCTGCCGTGGAGCCAGTTCCCGTTCAGCACCGTCCTCACCGAACGGCTGGGCGTCCCCGTCGCGTTCGGCCACGACGTGCGCGCCGCCGGTCTCGCCGAGTGCCGGATGGGTGCCGCGCGAGGTCTGCGCAACGCGGTGATCCTGCCGATCGGCACGGGAATCGCGGGCGCGCTGCTGCTCGACGGGAAGATCTTCAGCGGCGACGGGTACGCGGGCGAGATCGGGCACGTGAACGTGGGCCACGGCGTGCCGTGCGCGTGTGGCCAGATCGGCTGCGTGGAGACGGTGGCGTCGTCCGCGGCGATCGCCCGCCGGTACACCGCACGTACCGGGAATCCCGTCAACGGCGCCGCTGATGTCGCCCGAAGGGTGAAAGACGGAGAGCAGGACGCCGTCGCCGTGTGGCACGAGGCCGTGGACGCGCTCGCCAGGGGGATCCTGGTGCTGGCGACGCTGCTCGGCCCGGAGGCCGTTGTGCTCGGCGGCGGGCTCGCACTCGCAGGGGACCTGCTGGTGGAGCCGTTGCGGGAAAGGCTGGACGGGCTGATCGCCTTCCAGCGCCGACCGGAGCTGCGGCTCGCGGCGCTCGGCGACGAGGCGGGCTTCCTCGGCGCGGCGCTGCTGGCCATCGACATGCTGGAGGCGTCATGAGCACATGGGGTGGACCTGTCGACGTGACCCTGACCAATGGTCGGGTCGTCACGCCGGACAGGGTGCTCGAGAACGGGTGGGTCAGCATCAGAGACGGCAGGATCGCCGCGGTCGGTGAGGGCGTCGCACCCGACGGCCCGACGACCGACGTCGGCGGTGGCACGATCGTGCCGGGATTCGTCGACATCCACTGCCACGGCGGTGGCGGTGACGCGTTCACCAGCAGCGACCCGGTGAAGGTCCGCAAGGCCGCGTCCGCGCACCGCAGACACGGCACCACGACCTTGCTCGCGTCACTGGTGTCGCGCCCGGTGCCCGAGCTGGCCGACCAGGTGTCCGCGCTGGCCGAACTGGTCCAGGAGGGTGTCGTCGCCGGCATCCACCTCGAAGGACCGTTCCTGAGCGCGGCCCGGTGCGGCGCCCACGACCCGGCGATCCTGTGCCCGCCGGAGCAGACCGCGGTGACGAAGCTGCTCGACGCCGGCAAGGGCACCGTCCGGATGATCACCATCGCCCCCGAGCTGGAGGGCGCGGTCCAGGCCGTGCACCAGCTCGTGGACAACAACGTCATCGCCGCCATCGGCCACACCGACGCGACCGAGGCGCAGGTCCGCCCCGCCGTCGACGCGGGCGCTTCGGTGGCGACGCACCTGTTCAACGGCATGCGCCCGTTGCACCACCGCGAGCCGGGCCCGATCGGCGCGCTGCTGGACGACGACCGCGTGACCGTCGAGCTCATCTGCGACCTCGTGCACCTGCACCCGACCGCGGTCCGCCTGGCCGCGCGGCACGCGGGCCGCAAGCGCACGATCCTGATCACCGACGCCATCGCGGCCGCCGGTGTCGGTGACGGCGTGTACGACGTGGGCGGGCTCGAAGTCCGGGTCGTCGACGGCGTGCCAACGTTGGCAGGCGGTGCGGCACTGGCCGGCAGCACGCTCACGATGGACATGGCGTTCCGCAACGCCGTCAACTCCTGCGGGCTGTCGCTGCTGGAGGCGGTGCACGCCACCTCGACCCGCGGCGCGGAGCTCCTCGGCCTCGACACGGGCAAGCTGCAGCCGGGCTGTGCGGCCGACATCGTGGTGCTCGATGCAGAATTGAAGCCGAAGGACGTGTTGGTCAGGGGCGAGTGGGTCAAGGATTAGGTGCATGGCGGACGATCCGGAACGGCTGGTGACCGACGCGTTGCGCGCGCAGGCCACCAGCACCAATGCCGGATTTGCCGTACCTGTCCCGGTTTCCGATGAACGCCCTGGTCCGCTGTCAGTGTGGTGGGTGCTGGGCCTCGCGCTGCTGTTGGGCCTGGCAGCGGGCACGGTGGCCGCAGTGATCACGCTCAGCTGACCTGTACCGTTGTCGCCGTGACGATTGCATTGGGCCCTGACTGGCTGGACCCCACCGTTCTGCTGAACGGGCTCGGCCCGTACATGCTCATCGGGCTGTGCCTCATCATCTTCGCGGAGTGCGGGCTGCTCGTCGGTTTCTTCCTGCCGGGCGACTCGCTGCTGTTCACGGCGGGTCTGTTCGTCGCGGCGGGCACCATCGACACCCCGCTCTGGCTCGTCTGCGTGCTGCTGACGGTGTGCGCGTTCGTCGGCAACGTCGCCGGCTACTACATCGGGAAGAAGGCCGGCCCGGCGCTGTTCAGCAAGCCGGAGTCGAAGATCTTCAAGAAGGAGTACGTCGACAAGACGCAGGAGTTCTTCGACAAGTACGGCGCGCGCGCCATCGTCCTCGCCCGATTCGTGCCGATCGTCCGCACGTTCATCACGGCGATGGCCGGTGTCGGCAAGATGGACCCGAAGAAGTACTTCACGTACTCGGCGATCGGCGGCGTGGCGTGGGCCGCGGGCCTGACGATCCTGGGCTACTTCCTCGGCCAGGTCTCGTTCATCAAGAACAACCTCGAGATCACGCTGCTCGCCATCGTGTTCCTGTCGATCGTGCCGATCATCATCGAGGTGATCAAGGCGCGCAGGGAGAAGAAGTCGCTCCTGCAGGAAGAGGCGGACGACATCACCCAGGTGATGGACGCCCAGCTCCACCAGGACGACTCGACGCAGATCATCCCGCGCGTCGAGCGCTGACCAGCTGCTGAGGCCCGCCTGTTCCGGCAGGCGGGCTTTTTGCCGGCACTATTTGAATACAGTGCTGTACTGTATTCGTATGGTCATCATTGCGGGGGCGGGTCCGACCGGCTTGGCGCTGGCGTGCGGACTCCGGCAGTTCGGGGTGGATGTGCGGGTCGTGGACCAGGCGGAGGGGCCGGCCACGACGTCGCGGGCGCTGGGGGTGCAGCCTCGCGGCGCCGAGGTGCTGGCGCGGGTGGGCGCGCTGGGCGACCTGCCGGAGAAGGCGGTCGAGCTCAGGGCGTTGCACGTCGACGGCAAGGTGGTGATGAACCTGGCGCGGATGGCGCAGGCCGGTGCGTTGATCGAGTCGCAGGCACTGGTGGAGGCACGGCTGCGCGACCGGCTCGCGACGCTCGGGGTCTCGGTGGAGTGGCAGACGCCGGTCTCCGCGGTGCGGGAGTGGGACTGGCTGGTCGGGTGCGACGGCGCGCACTCGGCGGTGCGGAAGATGGCGGGCATCTCGTTCGACGGAGTGCCGGTGATGGAGAACTTCTTCCTGCAGGACGTGCACGGCGCGTGGGACCTGGACCGTTCATCGGTGCACGTCCTCACCCGCGGCAACTCGATGACCGCACTGTTCCCGTTGCCGGGCAACGATCTCTGGCGGGTGATGTCCCCGGACGGCGCCCGGTGGACACCGGGCCCGGTCACCTCGACGGTGTGGGAGTCGACGTTCCGGATCCAGCGCCGGCTCGCGTCGGCGTACCGGCGGGGCAACGTCCTGCTGGCCGGCGACGCGGCGCACATCCACAGCCCGCTCGGCGGTCAGGGCATGAACACGGGGCTTGGTGACGCGGACAACCTGGCCTGGAAGCTCGCCCTGGTCGTGCAGGGCCGGGCGTCGGAACGGTTGCTGGACAGCTACGAGGCCGAACGCAGGCCGATCGGCGCGCAGGTGCTCAGGTCGACCACGCCCGCGACGCGGATGGTCCTGGGTTCCGGTCGTGCCGCCCGGATCCTGCGCGATCGCGTGATCTGGCCGTTGATGAACGTCGGTGTGCTGCAACGGAAGCTGATCCGTGCCGCGTCCCAGCTCGACGTCCGGTACTCCGGACCGCTGGGAGGACCGCGCGTGCCGCTGTTCGCGAAGGTCGGCCAGTGGGTGCTGGCGGGACCGGCGACGTGCCTGGAGGTGGCCGGGGACCGGCTCGGGGACGTCGTGCACCATGAACGCGCCGGTGACACGCTGCTGGTGCGCCCCGACGGCCACCTGGCGTGGCGCGGAACCTCCCCGGAAAGGCTTTCTGCGTGGCTGAACGAAGTGCTGGGCGCCCCCGAGACCCCGAGGCGGACCACGCGATCCTGACGGCGGCTTTCGAGCTGTTCCTGGAACGCGGCCTCGACGGCACCTCGATCGAGCAGGTGGCCAAGCGGGCGGGCGTGACCCGCGCGACGGTCTACCGCCGGTTCGCCACCAAGGAGGAACTCCTGTTCAGCGTGATCGAGCTGCCGCGCGACGTCGCGGCGCTCGATCCCGCACGCATGGCCGTCGCACCACCCGAGGAGATCGTGCGGGGCTGGGCGGCGCTGATGTCGACGGCGCAGGCGATCCAGCTGCTGCGACGGCTCGTGGGCGCGTCGGCGGACAACTTCCCGTTGATGCAGCGGTACTGGGAGCTGTTCATCGCGCCCCGCCGGGCCGTGCTGAAGGACGTCGTGCGTCCCGGTTTTCCGCCCGGTACCGATCTCGACGTCGTGGTGGACATGGCCGCGGGTGCGCTTTTCTACCGCGTGCTGACCCGCCCGGAGCAGTACCCGCCCGCAGAACTCGAGACCTATCTCCACAAGGTGTTGCACCAGGTCGGTTACCGCCCCTAGGTTCTAGTGGTCTGGACCACTGGAGGCCCGTGATGTCGTTGTTCCGCAAGGGATTGGCGGTCACCCTGGCCGCGCTTTCCGTCTCAGTTGGCATCGGTGTCGCCGACGCCTCGCCCAAGAAGATCGTCGGCGCCTACTACGGCAACTGGTACAGCGGCTCGAAGCCGATCTCGTCGATCCCGACGAACACACCGATCACGCACCTGTTCTACGCGTTCGCGCTGATCGAGAACGGCAAGTGCGTGATGCCCGCCGAGACCGCGGCCAAGGACTTCGCGGACATCCGGGACCTCAAGAAGCGCAAGCCTTCCCTCAAGGCGCTGATCTCGCTGGGCGGCTGGGGCGCCGGCGGTTTCTCCGACGCGGCACTGACCCGTGAATCCCGGTCCGTGCTGGTCAAGTCGTGCGTGGATCTCTTCTTCACCGACGGCACGTTCGACGGCATCGACCTCGACTGGGAGTTCCCGGTCTACGGCGGTCCGACGGAGATCACCGACCGGCCAGAGGACAAGCGCAACATGACGTTGCTGACGAAGGACTTCCGCCGCGCGCTCGGCAGGAAGCTCGTCACCGCGGCACTGCCCGCCGGCCGCCTGCAGACCGACGGCCCGTACGACCCGGCGAAGTCGTTCGAGCTCCGCGAGCTTTCGCAGATCATGGACTTCATCAACGTCATGACCTACGACCTGGGCACCGGCTTCTCGCCAGTGGCCACGTTCAACGCCGGGTTCCGCGAGGTCGCCGACGACCCGATGCCCGCGGCCGACCGCAGGTGGAACAACGTCGTCGGCGCCATCGACTACTACCAGCGCCACGGCGTCTCGCCGCGCAAGATGGTGCTGGGCACGCCTTTCTACGGCCGCGGCTTCAACGTGAAGACCGAGGGCCCGCAGCACGGCCTCTACCAGGCCTACGACAGCGCGTTCTGGGTCGACGGCTACGACGAGGCGCTGAAGCTGAAGGCGACTCCCGGCTGGAAGGAGTACTGGCACCCGGTCGCGCAGTCGCCGTGGCTGTACAACGCGGCCGAGAAGAAGTTCGTGTCGTACGAGAACCCGCGGTCGATCGGGATCCGCGCGGACTTCGCGCGCTCCCGCGGGCTGCTCGGCACCTTCATGTGGGAGCTCGGGCACGACGACGCCCAGCACTCGTTGCTGAAGGCGATGTCGCGCTGAAACCATGTGTCCTCAAGCGGAAGACCGCATCGCACTGCTGCGCCAGGCGTTGGCCAGCCGGGACGCGTGGCAGGTGGCGGCCGCACTGAAGTACATCGCCGACAAGCTGGAGCACGAGCACCGCGCGGCGCTGGTGCCCCAGCTCGTCGAACTCAGCGGCAATCCGCTGTGGGCGTGCGACGCACGTGCGGTGCTCGAAAGGATTTGAGTCTGACGCTACGTCAAGGTGTTGGTTGAACGGCATGACCGACACCACTCGACGTGAAGTGCTGGGATGGCTGGCCGGACTCGGTGCGGCAGCGGGCGCGGGCCTGCTCCTGCCCGGTCAGGCCGGCGCTTCCACCGCCGTCACCGCGCTGCGCGACGTCACGCTCATCGACTCGGCCGGCGTCCGGCCCGGCGCGACGATCGTGCTGGCGGACAACGAGGTTCTCGCGGTCGGCTCATGCGACCTGCCGTTGCCGCGCGGCTCCACCGTGCTGAACCTCACCGGCAAGTTCGTCATCCCCGGGCTGTGGGACATGCACGTGCACGGCGCGTACATGGACCGGATCACACTGCCGCTATGCCTGGTCAACGGTGTGACAGGCATCCGCGAGATGTGGGGCTTCCCGCCGATCTACGAGCTGCGCGAACGGATCGAGCGTGGCGAGGTGTTCGGACCTCGGCTGATCGTCGGCAGCTCCATCATCGACGGGCCGAACTCGACGTTGCCCGGCGCGTTGATCGTGAGCACTCCCGACGAGGGACGCGCGGCCGTGCGGGAAGCGAAGACGCAGGGCGCCGACCTCGTGAAGGTCTACTCGTACCTGGACCGTCCCACCCTCGCCGCCATCGCGGACGAATGCTCCAAACAAGCCATCACGTTCGCCGGGCACTGCTCCAACCACGTGCCGCTCGGTGACGCGAGCGACCTGGGGCAGCGCACCTTCGAGCACATGTACGGCCTGCCGCTCGCCACGAGCACGCGGGAAACCCAGCTGCGCCAAGCGATCGCGGACCTGCCGCTCGACCCGGCTGACACGTTCGCCTGGTTCAGGCAGGTGCTGGAGTTCGAACGGCAGGCAACGCTGTCGCACAGCGGAAGCAAAGCCGCGCAGTTGGCGAAACGGTTGCAGCGCAACAACTCCGCGCTGTGCCCGACGATGGTCGCGATGCGCGTGTACTCCAGTCCGGCGGACCGGTTCGTGAACGACCCGCGGGTCAAGTACCTGCCGGCCTTCTACCTGGACCTCTGGCGTGACGGCCTCAAGCGGTGGGTTCCGGTGACACCGCAGGAGATCCGCCGGCAGGCCGAGTTCTTCCGGCGCCGCCAGGACCAGGTCGCCGAGATGCACGACCACGGCGTCGAGATCCTGGTCGGCACCGACGCGGGCAACCCGTACTCGTTCTCCGGCTTCTCGGTGCACGACGAGCTGGAACTGCTGGTCGAAGCGGGCCTGTCCCCGAAGGCGGCGCTGAAGGCCGGCACTCGGGGCGGCACGGTGCGGCCCGGCGAGGCGGCGAACCTCGTCGTGCTGGACGGCAACCCGCTCAAGGACATCCGCAACACCCAGCGGATCCACACCGTGCTCACCCGCGGCCGGGTGTTGGGTCCGGCCGAACGGCAGCAGATGCTCGCCGATGTGGAGAAGGCCGCTCAGGAACCGTTCCCCCCAACCGCACGCACCTGTTGCTAGAGGCTGAACATCGAGCCAGGGTTGAACAGGTTCTCCGGGTCCAGCGCGCGTTTGATCTCGCGGTGGACCCGGAGGCCGACCGGCCCGATCTCCTTCGCCAGCCACTCGCGCTTGATCTTGCCGATGCCGTGCTCGCCGGTCACCGTGCCGCCCAGCGAGAGACCCACGGCCAGGATGTCGTCGAACGCCTTCTGGGCGCGCGCGAACTGGTCGGCGTCGGTGGGGTCGTAGACGATCGTCGGGTGCATGTTGCCGTCGCCCGCGTGGCCGACGACGGCGATCTTGAGGCCGACCTCCTTGGCGATGTCTTCGCAGCCCTGGATGAGCTCGGCGATGCGGGTGCGCGGCACGCACACGTCGTCGGTCAGCCACGAGCCGTAGACCTCCAACGCGGTGAGGACGGCCCGGCGCGCGGTCAGCAGGTCTCGGCCCTCGTTGACGTCGTGCGTCGAGTAGACGAGATCGGCTTCCAGGCAGATCTCCTCGATCTTCTGGAGTTCGTGCCTGGCCTGCTCGCCGCCCGCGTCGGACTGGCAGATCAGCAACGCCGCGCAGCCGGGTCCGGCGCCGAGTTCGGTCTTCAGGTACTGCTCGACGGCCTCGATCGAGGTGCGGTCCATGATCTCCATCAGGGACGGCACCAGGCCCTCGCGGACGATCCGGCTGACCGCGGCGCCGGCCGTGGCGGTGCTGCTGAACGCGGCGACCAGGGTGGCGGGGGCCTGCGGGAGCGGCTTCAGCGCCAGGGTGGCCTTGGTGATCACGCCGAGCGTGCCCTCGGAGCCGATGAACAACTTGGTGAGGTCGTAGCCCGCGACGCCCTTGACCGTGCGGCGGCCCGTCCGGAGCACCTCGCCGTCGGCCAGGACGACTTCGAGTCCCAGGACGGAGTCGGTGGTCACGCCGTACTTCACGCAGCACAGGCCGCCGGCGTTGGTGGAGAGGTTGCCGCCGATCGTGCACCAGTCGTAGCTGCTCGGGTCCGGCGGGTAGAACAGGCCGTTCTTCTCGACGGCGCCGCGCAGGTCGAGGTTGATCACGCCGGGTTCGACCACGGCGAGGCGGTTGTCGGTGTCGATCTCGATGATCGCGTCCATCTTGGTCGTGACCAGCACGACGCAGCCGTCGATGGCGTTGGCGGCGCCGGAGAGGCCGCTGCCCGCACCGCGCGGCACGATGGGGACCTGGGCGCTCGCGCAGGCCCGCACGACCGCCTGGACCTGCTCTGTGTTCAGCGGGAACACCACGGCCAGCGGGCTGCCGTGCGGCGCCAGCGGCATCATGTCGCGCTGGTAGCTCGCGGTGACATCGGCGTCGGTCAACACTCCGGAGTCGCCGACGGCGGTGCGGAGTTCAGCGAGCAACGTCTCCATATCTCCCACGCTAGTCCGATTCGACTGGTTCACTCGAAAGTGATCTCAACGGAAGGGTGTTCACGTGGTGACCGAGCGTGCTCAATCAAGATTTCGTCGTCCCGTCAGACCGATGTCGCCGTGCCGCCGGCGCAGCACGACGTAGGCTGGCTCACCGTGGCACATGCTTTCGCCTCGCTGGAGACCGCTGGTCCGGTGGCCGTGTGGGTCATCGTGCTCAGCTTCATCTTCGTCGAATGCGCGTTCATCTTCGGGCTCTTCCTGCCTGGTGACTCGCTGCTGTTCGCCGCCGGTGTGGTGCTGGCGACGCACAACAGCGAACTGTCGGCGTGGGCGCTGTCCCTCGTGGCCCTGATCGTGGCTGTCGTCGGCAACCAGGTCGGATACTTCATCGGCAGGGGCACCGGCACCCGTGTGCTCGCTCGCAAGGGCGGCAAGGTGCTGAACCGGCAGAACCTCAAACGCGCGGGCGACTTCCTCGACCGGCGCGGGTTCTGGGCCGTCGTGCTCGCCCGCTGGCTGCCCTGGATCCGCACGCTGGCGCCGATGATCGCCGGTGCCGCGCGGATGGACATCCGCCGGTTCACGCTGGCCACCACCCTCGGCGCCATCGCCTGGGTGCCGACGCTGGTGCTCGCCGGCTACTACGGCGCGGGCATCCTGCAGCAGCTCCCGTGGCTGGAGACGGCCGCCCTGGTCGTCAGCATCGCGTTCTTCCTCGGCGGCACCGGGTGGGGCATCTGGCGCTACCGCCAGGAGATGCAGAAGCCCATCGACGAAACGGTCGAAGTCGCTTCCTAGAGCACCTGCGCAATTCCTGTCGTTGTTTTGACATTGATCCCCTCCTGGGCCGATCGCAGACTTGTCTGCGACCAAACGGAGGGTGCGCATGTCCGACGTCAAGCACTTCGCCGATCGGTTCACCACCCTCGCGGGCAACGTCGAGACGTTCATCCGCGGCAAACCCGAGGTCGTGCGGCTGGCGCTGGTGTGCCTGTTCGCGCAGGGGCACCTGTTGATCGAGGACGTCCCTGGCGTCGCGAAGACCTCGCTGGCCAAGGCCATCGCGCGGTCCATCTCAGGCGTGAAACTGCGACGCATTCAGTTCACGCCGGACCTGCTGCCGTCCGACGTGATCGGGGTGCAGACCTACGACCAGGCCAATCACGTCTTCAAGTTCATCGAGGGGCCGGTCTTCGCCAACATCGTCATCGGTGACGAGATCAACCGCGCGTCACCGAAGACGCAGTCGGCACTGCTCGAGGTGATGGCCGAGCAGCAGGTGACGATCGACGGCCTGCCGCGCCCGGTGCCGGACCCGTTCCTCTGCATCGCCACGCAGAACCCGATCGAGCACCAGGGCACGTACGCGTTGCCGGAGGCGCAACTCGACCGGTTCATGATGCGGATCGAGGTCGGCTACCCGTCGGACCCGCTGGAGGAGATGCAGGTCATCACCAACGGCATCGCGCGCAGGACGCCCGAGCGGCTGCTGGAACCGGTGATGCAGGTGGACGACCTGCGCGGCCTCATCAAGGTGGCGCAGAGCGTCCACGTGTCCGATCCGATCAAGAACTACATCGTCCAGGTCGCCATGCGCACGCGCGGCCACGACTCGGTGCGGCTCGGCATCAGCCCACGCGGCTGCATCGCGCTGGCCGCCGCCGCGCAGGCGTACGCGGCCGCGCAGGGCCAGGACTTCGTCGTCACGGACGACGTGCGGGCAGTGGCGTTGCCGGTGCTGAGCCACCGGGTGCTGCTCAAGCCAGAGGCGCGGATGCACGGCGCGAACGTGGAGACCATCCTCAACGGACTGCTCAGAGACGCCGAAGGCGTGCCTGCGCCGCGGAAGCGATGGGCCTGACCAGGGGCGGTGTCACCGTCGCGGTGGCAGGGGTGGTGCTGCTGGGCGCAGGCCTCCTCGCCGACTACCCCGAGCTGGTGCTCATCGCCCTCGCCTGCGCGGCCGCGTTCCTGGTGGCCGCGCTCTGGATGCTGCTGAGGCCGGAGCTCACCGCGACGCGCGCCGGGATCTGGCCGTTGCGGGTGACCGAGGGTGAGGAAGCCGGTGTCACGCTCGTCGTCGTGAACAACGGGCGCCGCCGCAGCCCACCGGTGTCGCTGGTGGAGAAGGTCGGCGGGCACCCCGTCTCGATCGAAGTGCCGAGCCTCGCCGGTCGCAGCAGCCACCGCCACCACTACGACCTGCCACAACTGCGCCGCGGTGTGCACGTGCTGGAAACACCGGAGGTGGGGCACTCCGACCCGTTCCGGTTGATGAAGATCGGCAGCACGTCCGGGACGGAGTCGGTCGTGCGCGTCCATCCCCGCGCGCACGTCGTGGCCGCGCCGCCGACGGGCGGGCCGCAGGACGCCGAGGGCCCGACGTCGAGCGGGTCGCCGCAGGGTGGCGTGGCGTTCCACAGCCTGCGCGACTACGTGCCGGGCGACGACTGGCGGCTCATCCACTGGCGGTCCACCGCTCGCACGGGCAAGGCCGTCGTGCGCCATCACGTGATCCCGGACGAACCGCGGCAGCTGGTCGTGCTCGACACCCGGCGAGCGTCGTACCCCAGCGAGAGCTTCGAGGACGCCGTGCGGGTGGCCGCGTCGCTGGTCCGCGCGGCGAGCCGGGCGGCGTTCCCGCTCGACCTGCGCACCACCGCCGACGTCCGGACCGGGGACCACCGTCCCGCCGAGTGGTGGTCGACCGACGAGCTGCCCGCTCTGGATCTGCTGTCCACCGTGGAGCCCGACGACGGCGCCGGCCTGCGCGGGCTGCCCGGCCTCGTGGCGGACGTCGCGTCGAGCATCGAGGGTGTGGCGCTGACCGTCGTCACCGGTTCACCGCACGCCGAGGAGCTGGCCTGCCTTCCGGCCGTCAGGTCGCGGTTCCTCATGATCAGTCTCGTCCGGATCGGGGAGAGAGCCGGCGCCGAACCGCCCGGTGCGGTCACCGTCGACGCCCGCACCAGCACCGAGTTCGCCGCGCTGTGGAACGAGCTGGTGACGCGATGATCCGATGGCTGACCACGCTCCTCTGCGCCGCGCTCGCCGCGACGAGCGGGCTGCTGTACGCGGAGTTCTTCGCCACCAACGGTTTCCTGCTTCCCGTGCTCGCCTCCGCAACCGCAGGCGCGCTCATCGCGACGCTCCACTGGCGACTCGGCGGCGCCCTTGCGCTGGCGTTCGGCGTATTCGCGCTGCTCGTCGCCTACCTCGCGCTGCGGGACACGCTGTGGGGCTTCGTGCCGACCCCGCGGACCGGGCTTGAACTGCTGCGCGGCATCGGGGGCGGCTGGGCGCGGATGCTCACCACCGGGCTGCCCGCCGATGTCCGCGGTGAACTGCTGGTCACGCCGATGCTGCTGACCTGGGCCGCCGCGTTCATCGCCACTCGCATCGCGCTCCGGCACGGCAACGCACTGGCTCCGACGGCACCGCCGCTCGTGGCCTTCGTGATCTGTCTGCTCTTCATCGCCAAGCGGCCGGGCTCGCACCTGGACGTGGCGGCGCTGTTCCTGACGCTCGCATTGACGCTGGTGTTGTTGCGCGCCAACCGAAGCGCGACACCGAACCGGCGGATGAGCGTGACCAGGGTCGTGGTCGGGGCACCGACGATCGGCGTGGTCGCTGCGCTCGCATTCGTCGCGACCAGCGCGCTCGGCTTGGGTGACAACCGCTTCGACCCGCGCGAGCTGCGGCCACCACCACCGTTGGCGAGCGACGCCGTCACGCCCCTCGCGGCGGTGAAACGCCAGCTCCGCCAACCAGAACCCGACAGGCTCTTCACCGTCCGCGTGAGCGAGTCCACGGTGGACAAGATCAGGACCGCCGCGCTCGACCGGTTCGACGGCGCGTTGTGGACGTCCAGCGACTCGTTCCCCGCCGCGGGCCACGAGCTCGCGGCCGACGCCGACGGCAGCACGTCCTTGCCGATGACCGGCGAGGTCACGATCGACCGGCTCACCGGGCCGCACCTGCCGGTCGCCGGGTGGCCGACCAGCCTCGAGACGCAGACGCCGATGGGGTTCTGCGACTCTTCCGGCACGCTCATCGGCACCGGCCGGATCAGCGGAACCACCTACCGCTTCAGCGCTCAGCTCAGTCCCAGGGACGAGGGGCTGCTCCTCGCCCCGCCCAGCTCGACGCCGAAGTACCGCCGCTACACCGAGAAACCCGCAGGCATGCCGGCCAGGCTGCAGGTGCTCGCGCTGGAGATCACCAAGGGCGAACGCACCCCGTACGGGCAGCTGACCGCGCTCGAGAAGCACCTGCAGTCGTTGCCCTACAGCCTCGACGCCCGGCCCGGCCACTCCTACGGCGCGATCATGCGGATGTTCGACGGCACTCAGCCTGGTGACTCCCAGGCGTACGCCGAACAACACGCTTCGGCGTTCGCGGTGCTGGCCCGCCTCCTGAACCTGCCGAGCCGGGTCGCCGTCGGGTACCGCCTGCGCGACGCGAAGGACGGCCAGTTCACCGTGACGTCCCACGACGCGCACGCGTGGGCCGAGGTGCACTTCAGCGGCTACGGCTGGGTGGCGTTCGAACCGACCGACCTCACCAAGGTCCCCCCGGACCCGCACGACCCGATGAACAACGCCGCGTTCGAGTCGATCGCGCAACAGGTGCCGCAGGAGTCACCAGAGCTCGACCCGATCGTCACCGAGAAAGGCGACGACTCCGGTTCGCTCGGCCGCACGATCCGGCAGGCAGCGCTGGTGACGGGACTCGGCCTGGCCGGACTGATCGTGCTCACGGCAGGCACGATCGTGCTGACGAAGGTGCTGTGGCGGTGGCGAAGACGGCGCGGCGCCCCGGCCGATCGCGTGCTCGGGGCGTGGCGCGAGTCGCTGGACCGGCTGGTGGAGCGCGGGCTCGCGGTGCCGGTGACCCTGACCGCCCGCCAGGTCGCCGCGACGTCGAGGTCCGGAACCCTGCACCGCCTCGCCCCGATGGCCGAGGCCGCCGTGTTCGCCGCGGACGAACCGAACGACGACACCGTCCGCGCGGCCTGGGCGCTGGAGGCCGCGATGCGCCGTGAGCTGCACCCGAGACGCCTGTCGCCAGGCCGGTTCCGAGCCGCGCTCAGCCCACGCCCGCTGCTCATGGCGTGGCGGCAATGGCGGCTCGTCCGCAGAGCAGAGGTGCGCCGATGAACAGCAGGCGCCGTCTCTTCGCCTGGACGGCAACGACGATCGCCGCCGCGACGGCGCTGGCGTTCGCCGGGCTGGCCGAGCAGTACCCGGCGCCAGAGGTGCGGCTGCACCCAGGAGTCGTGTGGCTCGCGTCCAACGGCATCGGCCACCTCACGCTCCTCGACGGCACGTCCGAGGAGGTCGCGGCGAGCGTCAAGGTCGCTGATCCGGGCACGAAACTCGGTGCGGTGCAACAGGGTTCGACCGGCTATGCGGTGAACCGCGGTGCGGGCACGGTGACCAGGATCGACGGCGCGACGCTCATCGCAGGGGCAGCGGCCACCCCGTTGCCAGGCGCCGAGAACGCGCTGACGATCGTGCCGGCAGCGGACGCCGTCTACGCGCTCAACGCGAGCAAGGGCGTGCTCACCCGCACCGACCCGGCCACGCTCGCTCCCATCGGTCAGCTCCAGTCGTTGCCGCAGCACACGCAGGACATCGCCGTGCAGGGCAACGCCCTGTGGGCGATGGACCCGAGCACCGGAGCGCCGACCCGGTACGCCGGTGGCAGCCGGACTCCCGCACGGCACAAGGGCACCCCGCGGGTCGCCAAGCTCACCGACGGCCCGGTGCTCGTCGACCAGGACCGCCGGGTGGCAGAGCTGCTCGACCCGGACAGCGGCAATCCGCTGAAGTCGGTCACGATCGACGCCGGGGTCCACGACGAGATCGCGATCGCGGGCAGCACCGACCGCGTGCTCGTGTCGATCGGCGCGCGAGGACTGGTGCTGTCGTGTGGTTACGCCGAGGGCCAGTGCACTCCGGTCGAGGTGGACAAGGGTGAGCTGGGGCCTGCTGTGGTGGCGGCGGGTCACGCGTTCGTCCCCGACTACGGGCGTGGCCGAGTCTTGATCATCGACCTGGCGACCGCCGGGCTCGTGCACGAAGCAGAGATCTTCGGCGGGAAGAGGAACTTCGAGCTGATCAGCCGCGACGGGTACGTGTTCTTCAACGACCCGGACACCGACCAGGCCGGTGTGGTCGACATCAACGGCAGGGTGAAGCCGATCCCGAAGTACGACCCGGCCAAGCAGACCGGCAACGACCCGCAGGTGCCCGACGACCAGAAGAAGGACCAGGAGCAACAGAGGCCCGACCCGGTTCCAGACCCGAACAACCCGAATCGGCGGGACGACCCGAGCCGGCCGGGCGAGCAGCGGGTGCCGCCGGCGACCGGATTCCCTGACGGCGGTGGCATCACCGCGAGGGACGTGTCCATCGAGGTGCGGCCGGGCACCCGGCTCGGCGTCGGCGAGGAGGCCGAGTTCACCGTGCGGGTGAAGGACAACGCCGTCGCTTCCGCGCGCTGGACGTTCGGCGACGACACCACCGGTACCGGGACGACGGTGCGACATCAGTGGGATCGCACCGGTACGTACCAGGTCAGCGTGTCCGCGGTGACCGTGTCCGGGCGGCGTGCTCCCGTGGCGACCGTCGCGATGACCGTCTCGTCGTCCCCCAGCGGGGTGACGTTGAACATCTCCTCGATCAGCGTCCAGCCACCGACACCGCTGACCGGGCAGCCGGTGAACTTCAGCGCGGCGGTCGAAGGTCAGCCGGAGCGCTGGGAGTGGACGGTGTCCGGTCCCGGCGGCACCACGCCGTCGGGCGAGAAGGACTTCCAGCAGGCGTTCACCTCGCCCGGCCCGTACGTGGCGACCCTGCGCGTGTTCCGCGGCGAGATCGTGGACGAGGAACGCCAGACCTTCACCGTCGCACTGCCGCAGACCGGTGTGCAGTGCGGTGACCGGATCACCCAGAGCGCGCTGCTCACCGGGCATCTGCAGTGCGGCAGCGGGACCGGGGTCACGATCGGCGGCAACGACGTGGTGCTCGATCTCGGCGGCTTCACCATCTCCGCCGGCACCGGCGTGGTCGTGGACGGCGTGTCCGGAGCGGTCATCCGCAACGGCGACATCGAATCCGACCCGACCACCGGTGTTGTGCTGACGAACACCAACGGCGCCCAGATCATCGACATCACGACCATCTCGGGCATGCAGGGCACTGACGCGGCCAACACCCAGCTGACCAGGGTCACGACCAGCCAGGCCGGCGGTGCGCTGATCACCACGACGTTCCGCAGGTCGTCGGTGACCATGTCCGGCGGCGGTTTCATCATCGACACCTTCACCTGCACGGAGAGCTCGTCGTGCGTGTTCGACGGCGCCGCCCTCGACGCCGTCTGGATCACCTGCGACCTCGACCTCAACTCCTCGCTCACCGTCCTCGGCGGCACCATGGAGGTCGGTGACGTGCGGTGCCGCTCGGTGGTGCTGAGCAACCTGGTGCAGGGCACCATGAACACCCTCGCCGCACAGACCGCGACGATCACCGACAGCACGATCACCGCGACCGCGGGCAACGGGCTGCTGCTCGCCGCGGCATCGGTGACGATCCTGCGCAACAACTTCAGCGGTGGATGGCACGGCCTGCAGGTGCGCGACGAGCCGCCGTTCCCCGGTGGGTTCCTGCAGAGCGGGTCGATCAGCGGGAACAGCTTCTCGAACCACGGCGGCGTCGGCCTGTTCATCAACACGCTGAACCACCGGCCGGGCAACGTGCTCATCGACAGCAACACGTTGACGTCCAACGGCCACGACAGCGACTCGCAGGTCTTCGACAAGGGAGGCAATCGCGTCAACGACGGCTTGCGCCTCTACCTGCCGTTCGGCAGCGACATCAGGTTGTCCAACAACATCTCGGACAACAACAACCAGTTCGGCATCTGGGTCGGCCCGAATCCAGGCGGTGTGGCCAGTGCGAGCGGCAACCAGGCGAGCGGCAACCCACAGGGCTGCCACCAGATCAGCTGCTCCTAGCGGCGTGGCTACTAGCGGCCGCGATTCCGGTTCTCGATCGCGGCCGCCAGTTTCCGCTGTGCTGCCGCGAGGATTTCCGCGCCGAGCAGGCGTTCCAGCCTGGCCGCCATCCGTTCGCCGACCGGTGAGCCGCGCCGGGCGAACTCACCGAGCGACGGCGCCGCCACCGAGTCGTGCACCTCGATCAACGACCGCAGGTACTCGTACTCCTCGAAGGCGTCCTCGTACCGCGTGTCCCGCACCAGGTCGAACACCGGCCGCAGCACCCTGCGCAGCCGCGTGCTCAGCAGCCCGTCCACGTACTGGGGATCGACGACCCGGTACAGCGGCATCGGATGCCCGTGCAGCGCCTCCCACACCAGCTCGTCCCGTTCCACCGCGGTGGCGGCCACCCCGTAGGCGTACGACACGAGCAGTGCCGCATACGCAGGTGCGGCCGAGTTGCGGACGCGACCGATCGCCCAGTCGACGTCGTCTCCGTCCCGCACGGCCTCCGCGACGCCGCGCAGCACGTCCGCGAAGGCCTCCTCGCACGACGTGAACCACGTCGCGACGGCCGGCCGCACCCGGTCGGAAGGCAGGTCTCCTAGTTCCGGGAAACCGGGGCAGCCGCTCACCGCCCGGCCGATCCTCGTCTGCAACGGCACCGCCCAGGCCGGTGGCGAACCGAGCGGCGGCCGTTCGGAAACGTCGTAGATCGCCCGCAGCACCCGTTGCAGACCCAGCTGGACGTCGGTGGGGTCGACGTCGATCCAGGTGATGTCGAGCAGCGCGGGAGGGATCTCCACGTCGTCGATCCGGATCGGGATGACCCTGATCCTGCCGCTGATCCGCAGGTTGATCGCGGCGCGCACCTCCTCGGTCATCCACCGCGACGCCGCGCTGTGCTTCGACAGCACGGCGATCAGCACGTCCGACTTCGCGATGCCCTCGTCGAAGAGCTGCCCGACGAGGCTCTCGCCGAGCTTGAGCTCCCACCGGTCGACCCAGGCCCTGACCCCGTTGTCCCACAGCGCGAGGCTGAACGGGATGACGAACCGCTCCTTGTCCGGTCCCGCGTGGCTCATGAACACGCTGGGCGATCTGTCCGAGGTCAAGGCACCCGCCTAAAGCACTTCCGTGATCAGCAGATCCGCTGATCCCTTCGACGAGTTGACCATCAACGCGTTGACGTGGTCCGTGCCGTGCAGCACCCGTTCCTCCGCCTCCGACAAGGTACGCCCGTACCGCAGGTGGCGGTCGATCAGGCGTTGCACGCGCACGTCCTCGTCGATGAACAGGAACCACGCCTCGTCCAGGATGATCCGGACGCGCTTCCACTTGTCGTAGTTGAGCAGCAGGTAGTTGCCCTCGGTGACGACGAGCGGGACGTCCGGGTGCACCGGCACCGCGCAGGCGACCGGTTCCTCGATCTCGCGGCGGAACTGCGGCGCGTAGATCATGTCCGGCCCGCACGCCTTGATCCGGCCGAGCAGGTCCACGTAGCCGGGGATGTCGAACGTGTCCGGCGCGCCCTTGCGTTCGACCAGCCGCAGCCGTTCGAGCTCGCTCTGCGCGAGGTGGAAGCCGTCCATCTCGACGAGCACCGCCTGGCCGTCGAGGGCCTCGACGAGCCGTCGCGCGAGTGTCGACTTGCCAGAACCCGGTGCGCCTCCGATGCCGAGAATCTTGCGCTCACCCTGATCCGTGAGCACTCGAGCCCGCTCTAGCAGCTCGTCGAACCTGACCTGCTGTCCTGCCACCGTGCCAGCCTCTCAACCCAGTCCCCGACCGCGCCGACGCGAACAGCGGCCGCTTGCGACGCGAAGCCGATGGCCTCCACCGGGTCCGCACCTGACGCCAGCGCGTAGGCGTACGCGCCGTGCCAGACGTCCCCGGCACCGTTCGTGTCCTTCACCTCCACCGAGGGCACGGGCACCTCTCCGGTCGAGCCGTTCCGCGACCAGGTCACCGGTGCCGCACCCTGCGTGCGGATCACCAGCGGCACTCCGAAGGCGTGCACCTCGGCGTCGGACCGCTCGAACCCCGAAGCGCAGGCGGCCACGTCCACCAGCGGCAACAGGTGATCGAGGACAGGTTTCCAGCTCCCGGCGTCGAGCACCACAGGCAATCCAGCTGCTTGCGCCTGCCGGGCGACGGGGATCACCAGCCCTTCATGGTGTCCGTCCAAGAGCACGACGTCCGCGGCGGCGAGCAGGCCGGACAAATCCGGCGCCGTGACGGGCACCGAGGCGTTGCGCGAGACGACCGTGCGCTCCCCATCAGCGTCTCTGACGACGACCATGCTCACCGGGGTCGTGCCGGCCACGGCGGTGACTTGGACCGGGTCCAAGGAGGCCCGGACGAATTCACCCAGTGCGTCGGCACCCAACGCGGTGAGCAGTGACGATTTTCCGCCCAGGGCCGCGACGGCACGGGCCGCGTTCGCCGCGGGACCACCGGGCGACAGGACCGCGTCGAGCGAGCGGACCTTCTGCCCGGGATCCGGGAAGGCGTCCACCCGTTGAGTCACGTCGAGAGTTGTGAGCCCGACACACAGCACGGCTGCCATCAGGGCTTCCTCCATACGGGTAAGGTCCCGGGCCATGGTCACCATGCGGGATGTCGCGGCTCTCGCGGGGGTCTCCATCACCACGGTGTCACACGTGATCAACGAGACCAGGCCCGTCGCCGGAGACACGCGAGAGCGCGTCCAGAAAGCGATCGACGAAACCGGGTACACGGGTGACGCCATCGCGCGATCACTGGTCATGGGTGGCACCAAGTCGCTGGGCCTCGCGGTGTCGCTGGTCTCCCACCCGTACTTCGCCGAGCTGATCGCCGCTATCGAGAACGAAGCGACGCGCAACGGCTACTCGCTCGTGCTGATCGACACCAGAGACACCCCCGAGTCCGAGCAGACAGCGGTCAGAATGCTGCGCTCACGAAGAGTCGACGGCTTGTTGCTGACACCGTCTGCCGGCACCGGAGGCAGCCTCGTGCTGCCGGAGCTCAAGAAGCTCGGCATCCCGACGGTGCTGGTGGACCGCCTGACCGTGGCCAAGGACATCGACCAGGTCGGCCCGGAGAACGTCCAGGCGACCTCGGGCCTGGTGAAGCACCTCGCGGAACTGGGGCACCGGCGGATCGGCATCGTCTGCGGCAAGACGGGCGTGGCGACGACCGAGGAACGCATCCTCGGCTACCGCCTCGGCCTCGGCCGCGCGGGCCTGAAGTGGGACGAGGCGCTGGTCTCGCAGAGCGGCTGGCTCGCGCCCCTGCTCGACCAGGACGACCCGGCGACCGCCGTCGTGGCCGCTGACCACCTCGTCACGGTCGGCATGCTGCACGAGGCACGTGCCCGCGGCCTGAAGCTCGGCACCGACCTGGCCGTCGTCGCGTACGACGAGGTCGAGTGGGCGACGTTGATCGAACCGCCGCTGACCACGCTGGCCCAGCCGGTCGAGGAGATCGGCAGGACCGCGGTGAAGCTGCTGCTGTCCAAGATCGCCGACCCGGAACGGCCGCCGGAGACCATCCGGCTCTCGCCGTCACTGATGCACAGGCAGTCCTGCGGATGCTGATTCCCGGCCTCGTCTCGGTGACGTTCCGGCAGCTCACGGTCGAGGAGATCGGTGAGCTGGCAACGGAGTGCGGGCTGCAGGCCGTGGAGTGGGGCGGCGACGTGCACGTGCCGCCCGGCGACTTCGCGGCCGCGCGGCGGGCGTTGGACACCGGCCTGAAGGTGGCCGCGTACGGGTCGTACTACCGCGCGGGTGTGTCCGATCGCGGTGACCTGGCGGCGATCCTGGAGACCGCGGCCGAGCTGGACGCGCCGTTCGTGCGGGTCTGGGCCGGGACCGCCGGTTCGGCCGAATGTCCTGACCGCGCACCGGTGATCGAGGCGTTGCAGCACGCGGTCGAGCACGCGGACGCGATGGGCACGAAGATCGCGTTGGAGTACCACCGGAACACGCTGACGGACACGTTGGACTCGACGGTTCAACTGCTCGACGAGGTCGACGGCGTGGTGTCGTACTGGCAGCCGCGCGGAGGCCAGGACGTGTTCTCCGCGGTGCACGAGGTGCGGACGCTGGAACCGGTGACGGCACACGTCTTCTCGTGGGGTCCCGGTGGTTTCACCGAACGGCTGCCGCTCGCCGCGCGCCGCGACCTGTGGAAGCCGGTGCTGACCGAGCTCGCGCGCGACGGCATCGAGCGCAACGCGTTGCTGGAGTTCGTGCTCGACGACTCGCCGGAGCAGTTCCGCGAGGACGCCAAGACGCTGCTGAGCTACCTCAAGCAGTAGCGACGTTCAGGCCGTGCCGTTCGAGCAGGGCCGCGGACTCCAGGCACATCCAGCCGCCGAGCTGGACGGACAGGTCGCGTCCCTCGCGCTCGTCGGCAGGAACCGTCCACTCCGGACCGAACAGCGGGCCGCTCACCGCCATCACGCGGTTGAGCCACGCCGCCTCCGCTGACTGGACGACGAGCTCCCTGGCCAGATCCGCGGTCTCGTGCCGGTCCGGGTCGAGGTCGGGGATCGTCAACGCGGCCTGGGCGAGATAGCGCGTGAGGATGCCCGCGAACAGACCGCCGTCACCGCCGCCCTGGCCCCTGATCACGCCGTTCGTCGCCAGGTCGTCGTGCACCGCGGTGATCGTGCGGGCGGCCTTGTCGAGCCACTTGTCGGCCTGGCCGTGCTGGGCCAGCTCCACGCACGCGCCGATGAGAACTCCTTGGCAGTACGTGTAGATGTTCTTCTCGTACTCGCGGATCTCACCGTTGGGGTGGACGTGCAGACCGTCCCACGCGAGGCCGCTGCCGGGGTCGACCAGGTTGTCCTCGACCCAGTCCACGATGGACCGGGCGCGGGCGAGGTCGGTGCGTTCGTTCTGGCGGGCCAGGAAGATCGCGGCCGGGCCGTTCGCGGGCACGTTCTTGAAGTCGTCCTTGCGCTTCCACCAGATACCGCCGCCGGCGTGGTCGGTCCAGCCGTCCCGCAGCCGTTCGGCGATGGCGCTGAGCGCCTTGGGTTTCGCGACACCGACCTCGTGCTGCGCGCGTTGCAGGGCGAGGCCGAGCCACGCGATGTCGTCGTAGAAGTCGTTGGTCCAGCCGAGGACGTTGCGCACCCGGATGCCCCGCACGACCTTGGTGATCGCGGCCTTGCGCAGCTCGTTGGGCGAGCGCAGGTAACCGTCGATCATGCAGTCGAGCAGGTGCGCCTGCCACCAGTAGTTGAAGCTGGAGTGCAGCTTGTCCCGGAAGAGCGGGGGCCAGGCCCGTGCTCCGAGGAGCGTGCCCGGCACACCCCAGACCCGTCGAAGGTGCCTGGAGTACACCGCGCGCTCCGCGACACCCGCGCGTGCCGCCAGCAGTTTCGCGATCACCACTGGCTCATCGTGAGTGCTTGACCGGTCAAGAAGCTCGATGAATCACCCAGTGGTAGAGACCCATCGCCACAGAAGTTGTCAGGTTGTAACTGCTGACCTGGTCCCGCATGGGCAGCCGGACGATCCTGGTGGCCTTCGCGCGGACCTCGTCCGACAGGCCGTGGCGCTCCGAACCGAACGCCAGCACGGCGTTGTCGGGGATCGGACCCTTCAGCAGGTCGCCGTCCGCGTCGAACGCGATCAGCTCGCCCTCGAAGTCGAGGCTCGTGGCTTTGCCGACCGGCAACGCGAAGTGCAGGCCGGCCGATCCCCTGAGCACGTTGGGATGCCACGGATCGACGTCACCGGTGGAGATCACCCCGCCCGCGTCCAGACCCGCCGCCACCCGGATGGCCGCACCGAAGTTGCCGAGGTTGCGCGGGTTGTCGAGCAGGACGATCGGAGCGCCCCGGTCGAACGGCAGCTCCGGCCGGTCCGCGAATCCGGCGACACCGGTCGGATGCGTACGGCCGATCTTGTGCACGAACGTGGCCCGGTCGACCTCGGTGGCCTGCCGGAAGGCTTCGACCAGGTCCGGCGCGTGCGACTCGGCGAGCTCGACCGCGTCGGCCAGGTTCGTGGTGAGCAACGGGCGCACCTCCGCGCCGAAGCGCAGGGCGTGCTTAACCGTGTGAAAGCCTTCGAGCAGCACGTGCGCCAGCGTAGAACCCGATCCACGAGACGATCACGATCGACCCCAGCACCAGCTGGACCAGCGTCGACGCGCTCTCCGGGTACCAGACGCCGTCGATGTAGTGGTCGATGAACCCGGTCCCCAGCGACGGCATCCCCGCCTGAGCGCGGAAGAACTCCTCCGCGGTCGTGAGCGGGCACGTCACCGGCACCAGCAGACTGAGGATCGCCCACGCACCGATCGTCAGATGTGCGTAGATCACGCCACGCCACCGCCATGCGATGAACCCACCCACGAGCAGGAACGCCAGCACGGCGAAGTGCAGCATCATGACCGCTTCGGCGAAGAACCTGGCCATTCGCACCACCCCGCCTTCCAGACTAAGACGGGGTGGCTCGAAGCGCTCTCGATAAAACCTCAGGCCAGGCCGAGGTCGTTCAGGTCGAGCAGGTACCGGTACTGCAGACCCTCGGCCTCGATGGCCTCTTTTGCACCCGTACCGCGGTCGACGACGGTGGCGACACCGATGACGTCGGCCCCGTGCTCGCGCAGCGCGGTGACGGCCGTGAGCACCGAACCGCCCGTGGTGGAGGTGTCCTCAACTGCAAGAACACGCTGCCCGCGCACGTCGATGCCCTCGATCTGCCGCTGCATGCCATGCGCCTTGCTCGCCTTGCGCACCACGAACGCGTCGAGCACGTCACCGTCGATCGCGGCGGAATGCATCATCGCGTAGGCAACGGGATCCGCACCGAGTGTGAGACCGCCGACAGCGACGAAGTCCCAGTCGCTGGTGAGCTGCCGCAGCAGCTTGCCGATCAGGGGGGCCGCCGCGTGGTGCAGCGTCGCCCGCCGCAGGTCGACGTAGTAGTCGGCTTCCTTGCCGCTGGAGAGAGTTACCTTGCCGTGCACCACGGCCAATTCGCTCACAAGACGAGCGAGTTCCGACTTAGCGTTCGCGTCCAAGACCACTTCAGTTCGCACGGGTCGCTAGCTTCGCACACACGGGCCGTCAGTGCCTCGTACCCTGCATCACCGTGAGCACCCTCTACGTGGAACAGCCGTGGACGTCCATGAGCCTGTTGTTCCGGCCGCACTACCGGGTGGAGGTGTTCGACGAACACGACACGCCGGTCATGGTGGTCAGCGAGCGCAGCGGACCGGGCCTGCAGCGACCGCTCCGGCACACCGGGTTCTCCGGCTGGACGACGTTCGACCTCGACGTCGTGGCACCGCACGGCCAGCCGATCATGCACATCGACAAGCAGTTCGGACGGCGTCCGCACGTGCGGGTCAGCACGCCGCAGGGACAGTTGATCGGGACGATCAAGACGCACGGCGCCTGGCAGCAGTCACTGCACGACGCGAACGGTCAGCAGCTCTGCTTCTTCGGCGACGTCGGGCGGATCGAGACCGGCGCACGCGCCAAGCGGGGCGGCAGGCGCGTCCGCCGGGACCGCGTCGAGATCAACCCTCAGGTGACCGAGCCGGTGCGCTCGCTGGCGACCGCCTGCGCGGTCGCCTTCGACGTCGTTCGCGGCACCGGGACCAGCCACCTGAGCGGCAGCGGCACCTGGCCGGCCTGACTACCAGGCGTCCTTGCGGAAGTGGCTCGGGCCGTCGTCCTCGTCGTCGTCATCGGCACGGCGCGAACGGACCGGCGGCTGCGGGACCGGGTTGCCCGACGCGATGATGTCGTCGATGTCCTGGCCCTCCTCGATCGCACGGTAAGCGCGCTGGAGGTCCGGCACGCCGACGGCGAGTGCCTTCTGCACACCCTCGTCGTTGATCGCGCGGCCAGAGGCGACGTCAGCCCACGACATCTCGCCGGCGTCGACGCGCCGCTGGAGGTCCTTGAGCTCCTTCGGCGCGCCCGGCGACTTCGCGAAGCGTTCGATCTCGGCCAGGTCCTGCTCGGAGAGCCCGCGCGACCGGCGCTGCACGTGCGATGCGGCCGTCGCGACCTTCCCGAGATCGTCGATCTTGGAGTCCACGTCGTTGATCAGCGCCTGCAGTCGCGCCTGGTCGTACGGGAACGTCATTGCTGACCACCACTGGGAGCCGGAGCCGGCGCGGGAGCGGGAGCAGGGGAGCCACCCGAGCCCGAGCTGGAACGGCCGGAGGCCGCGGACCCGGCCTTGCCGAGACCGTAGGCACCCAGGCCGACACCGATCGCACCGGACTTCGCGGCGGCCTTGCCGTTGTCGAACTTCTGCTTGCCGTCCTGCACGCCGTCGACCACGTCGAGGAAGTCGTTCACGTCCTTGACGTCCTTGAGCTTCATCAGCGCCGTGCCCATCGCCACGATGCCGTCGACCATGCCCTTGACGCCCTCGATCAGCGTCATGATCGACTGGATGATCTTGCGGATGGCGTCGACGATCTGGATCGCGTCGTAGACCATCCACACCGCGCGGCCCCAGCCGACGACCGGGATCACCGCGGTCATCGCGGCCTCGAGCAGCATGGTGCAGAGCTTGTCGAGCAGGAACAGGGCGATCTTCGTGGCCGAACGGCACGCGGACGCCATGGACTGGAACTTGTTGCCGATGATCCGGGCGACCTGGGAGTCCGCCTCGATCGCGATGACCCACATGGTGTCCATGCGGCGCTCGAAGCCCTGCGCGGCCGCACCGTCCCAGTGCGGGCCGAGCTTGCCCGCGCCCTCGCCGACGTTGTGCCGCACGGAGTCCAGCGCCTTCGCGACCTGGTCCCACGCGTTGGCGTTGGCGTCGATCTTCTCGAAGTCACCGACCAGCGGGGTGATCAGCGCCTCGATCAGGTTCTCGCCGGTGACCTTCTCGTAGATCCAGTTGACGCCCTGCAGCTTCCACCCGGCAGCCTCCATCAGCTCCTTGGTGGACTGCCGGCCAGGGCGGTCCTCGGCGGCGGCGTTGAGCGCGGCCGACGGGTCCTGGACGTCTGCGTATGCCGTGGTCATCGGCCACCCCCGGCCTGCTTCATCAGCTGAACGCCGTGAAGGTCGACCTTCTCGTAGGTTTCGGCTGTCTTCTTCAGCGCGTCGGAGTCCTTGAGCATCATCTTGTTCGCGAAGTCCAACGTCTCCCCGTACAGGTTCGCGACGCCGGTCACGACGGGGTGCAGCAACGTCAGCAGGCCGGTGAACCCGCTGGTGTCACCGCCCTTGGAGATCGCGTGGTCCTTGATGGTCAAGAAGTGCTGGGCGTTGCGGTCCAGCAGCTCGCTGTACCCGCGCAGCTCGTTCGGTTCGACATGGAACTGTTCGCTCACGAGGGCTCCGACGCGCCATTCGGCCGAACGGTTCCGCTCAGGTCCGGCCGCGACCGCCGGCGAAGCGCGACGCCATCTTGCGCACGAGGGCTCGCGGGAGCAGTCGCGAGATGATCACGACGGCCTTGTACTGCAGGCCGGGGATCGACAGCGGCTTGCCGCGGCGCAGGTCGCGCAGGGCCTCGTGCACCAGCCGGTCGGCGTCGACGTAGAGCCAGCCCGGCGTCTTGGACATGTCGATGTTGGCCCGCTTGTGGAACTCGGTCCGCACGAAACCGGGACACAGCGCCATGATCCGCACGCCCGAACCCTCGGCCGCGAGGTTCATGCCCTCGGAGAACGTCGTCACCCACGCCTTGTCGGCGCTGTAGCTGGTACCGCGGCCGGGCAGGAAGCTGGCCACGCTGGACACGTTGATCACGTCGCCCTTGCCGCGGGCGATCATCGGGGGGATCGCGGCCCTGGACAGGCGCAGCACCGTCGCGACGTTGACGTCCAGCTGGGCCTGCAGCTTCTCGATGTCGGCCGCGAAGAACTCGCCGGTGTTGGCGAAACCGGCGTTGTTCACGAGGAGGTCGACCGGCGACTCGGCCAGCCGTGCCTCGACCTTGGCGCGGTCGGTCCTGTCGCTGAGGTCCGCGGGCAGGACGTCGACGTGCACGCCGTGACGATCGCGCAGCTGCTGCGCGACCTCCTCCAGTGCGGACGCGGTGCGCGCGACCAGCACGAGGTCGTATCCCTCAGCCGCGAGCCTGCGGGCGAAGGCGGCCCCGATCCCGACGGTCGATCCGGTCACCAGTGCGGTTGGCATGCCACCGAACGGTAGTCGGAAAATCGCCGGGGCCGAAGGCCGCCGATGATCACACTTCGCGTTTCGCCGGGCGGCGAAGCACGACGAGGCGCAGCGCGAGGCCCGAAACGACCAGCGCGACTCCGCCGAACAGCAACCATCCGACCGACGCACCCGTGTTGGCCAGCGTCACGACGGACGCGGTGCCGGCTACTGCGGCGGGCGGAACCACTTTTCCTCCGTACATCGTGCTTCCCTCCGGGGGGTTGGGGACACGACGACTTACGCACGGAGTATCTGAATCGGGCCCAGATGTTTTACACGGAGTGAAGTGTGATGTAGCTCACACCACTTCCGCGACGGTCCGGAACAGCGCTGGTTGGAGTGGGACGACGGACGGTACGTATGCCCGGCGCTCACCCACCGTCACATGAGTTACGGCTGCTTGCGACCGAACGACGGCCGGTAGACCTCGCCGCCCTCGTCGTCCTCTGCCACCGGTTCCTCGCGCTCGGAGGGGTCCGGGTCGAACGGGTCGATGACGTCCGCGAGCTCACCGACGTCGCGCAGCAGCCGCTCCAGGCGGGCGGGCGACGAGTTCGGCGGCGCGGCGGCCAGCACCCAGTCGTTCTCCATCCAGACGACCGTGACGTCGCCACCGATCTCCTCGGCGGCGTCGATCAGGTCCGGCGTGATGATCTTGCGGGCGGCCGGGACGTCCGTGACGAACGCGTACCGCGAGCCGACCGGCCCGAGCAGGTCCGGCATCGGCATCTTGTCGTTGTCGCGCTGGAACGGAACCGTCGACAGCCAGAGTTCGATCACCACCGACAACGCCCGGCGGCAGCGCACGCCGACCAGCACGGAGTTGACCTTGCCACCGGTCTCGTGGTCGAGCACGTAGACCTGCCGCCGCCCGTCCGCGGTGAAGGTCGAGCCCGCCACCACGTCCCGGGCGAGCCCGGTGCCGTAGTAGGCGATGGCGCCCGCTTCCCAGCGCGTCGGGAGCACGTGGTCTGTCTCCTCGAACTGCCAGCCGCGCAGGGCAGCCCAACGGCGCCGTTCACGATTTCGGGCGGTTCGTTGCGCACGGTCGGTCGCCAGCAGGGCGAACCCCGCCACACCCGCCACCGCAGCGACGGTGAACCAGACCCACGCCGGTATGTCCACAGCTGAAGCGTAGTGGGTCGGACGCGTGGAACGAAGATCACTTCCACGCGTCGTGAACTGGGCGCGCCAATTCGACGTGGTTCAGGACATGTCCGCCACGTTCCCGTTCACCACGCCGCGCTCGTTGGACAACGAGCCGGAGGCGCAAACCCTCCTCGCCTCCGAGGGGCCCGTCGTGCTCGCGAAGATGGGTCCGATCGACATCTGGCTGGCGTTGTCCTACGCCGCCTGCAAGCAGGTCCTCACCGATCCGCGCTTCAGTCGCGAGGAGGCCACCCGCCCCGGTGGCCCCGTCACGATCCCGTCCGCGGCCAACCCACTGGTCCTCACCTCGATGGAAGGCGGCAAACACGCCCGCACCCGCAAACTCGTGGCCTCCGCGTTCAGCCCGCGCATGGTCGCCACCCTGGAACCCCGCGTCCAGGCGATCGTCGACGCACTCCTGGACGCCCACCCCGCAGACCTCGTCGCCGGTCTCTGCACACCACTGCCCACGATGGTCATCTGCGAGCTGCTCGGAGCGCCCTACTCCGACGCTCCCGACATCCGCCGCTGGACCGGCGTGCTGATGACGTCCGTCCTGACGCCGGAAGAGCTTCGTCAGGCCGAGAACGACATGCAGGGCTTCCTCGCCGACCTGGTCGAGGAGAAGCGGGTCCGGCCCGACGACAAACTGATCACCGCCCTCGTCGAAGCCCACGACGAAGGCGGGCACCTCACGTCGGCCGAGATGCTCGCGAACCTGCAGATGCTGCTGGCCGCGGGCCACGACACAACGGTCAACCAGCTCGGCAACTCCCTGCTCACGTTGCTGAGGCACCCCGCGGAGATGCGCCGGCTGATCGACGACCCGTCGTTGATCGACACGGCCGTCGACGAGCTGCTGCGGTACTCGCGGCTGATGGCCGCGACCCTCCCTCGCGTCACCACCGAGGCGGTCGAGCTGGCCGGCGTGCGGCTGGAGAAGGGCGCCGCGGTGCTGCCGATCCTCTCCTCGGCCAACCGGGATCCTTCGGTGTTCCCGGATCCCGACCGGCTGGACCTCGGCCGGGCAGGCGCGGCGCCGTTGGCGATGGGCTTCGGGCCGCACTACTGCCTGGGTGCGCAGCTCGCGAAGCTGGAACTGCGGATCGCGCTGACCTCGGTGCTGAAACGGTTCCCGGGGTTGCGGCTGGCGGTGGACGAGTCGGAGCTGGCGTACCGGATGGAGACCAACGTCCGTGCGCTGGTCTCGCTGCCGGTTACGTGGTGAGTTAGCGCGGTACGACGAAGCGGCCCCGCCGATCAGGCAGGGCCGCCTCGAACGCACACAGGTCAGGCGCTGCGGCCCACGATCAGGCCCGAGTTGTCGTCCAGCACGTCGACCCGCACGGTGTCGCCGTCGCGCACCTCACCGGCCAGCAGCTCCTTCGCCAGCTGGTCACCGATCGCCGACTGCACCAGCCGCCGCAACGGCCGAGCCCCGTAGATCGGGTCGAAACCGTTCAGCGCCAGCCAGTCCCGCGCCGAGGCCGTCACGTCCAGCGTCAGCCGGCGGGCGGCCAGGCGGTTCGCCAGGCGGGTGATCTGGATGTCCACGATGGACGTCAGTTCCTCGGTGGCGAGCGCGTGGAACACCACGACGTCGTCGAGCCGGTTCAGGAACTCCGGCTTGAAGTGCCGTTGCACCACCGAGAGCACGGCGTCCTTGCGTTCCATCTCGGTCATCGACGGGTTCGTGATGGCCTGCGAGCCCAGGTTCGAGGTGAGCACCAGGATCGTGTTGCGGAAGTCGACGGTGCGGCCCTGGCCGTCGGTCAGGCGGCCGTCGTCGAGCACCTGCAGCAGCACGTCGAACACGTCCGGGTGCGCCTTCTCGACCTCGTCGAGCAGCACGACCGAGTAGGGGCGGCGGCGGACCGACTCGGTCAGCTGGCCGCCCTGGTCGTAGCCGACGTAGCCGGGAGGCGCGCCGACCAGGCGGGCCACCGAGTGCTTCTCGGAGTACTCGCTCATGTCGATGCGGATCATCGCCCGCTCGTCGTCGAACAGGAACGCAGCCAGCGCCTTGGCCAGCTCGGTCTTGCCGACGCCGGTGGGGCCGAGGAACAGGAACGATCCCGTCGGGCGGTCCGGGTCCGCGACGCCGGCACGCGTCCTGCGCACGGCGTCCGACACGACCCGCACGGCCTCGGCCTGGCCGACGACCCGGCGGGCGAGTTCGTCCTCCATGCGCAGCAGCTTGGCGGTTTCGCCTTCCAGCAGACGTCCCGCGGGGATGCCGGTCCACGCCGCCACGACGTCCGCGACGTCGTCGGGGCCGACCTCCTCCTTGAGCATGGCATCGTCCTGAGTGGACTCGGACGCTGCTTCGAGGTCCTTTTCCAGCGCGGGAATCCGGCCGTAGCGGAGTTCGGCGGCGCGGCCGAGGTCGCCGTCGCGCTCGGCCCGTTCCGACTCGCCGCGCAACGACTCCAGCTGCTCCTTCAGCGTCCGCACGCGGTCGATGGAGCCCTTCTCGTTCTGCCACCTGGCCGTCAGCCCGGACAGCTCCTCGCGCTTCTCGGCCAGCTCGGCGCGCAGGGCGTGCAGCCGTTCCACCGACGCGAGGTCGGATTCCTTGGCCAGCGCCATTTCCTCGATCTCGAGCCGGCGCACGGCACGTTCGACGGTGTCGATCTCGACCGGGCGGGAGTCGATCTCCATCCGCAGCCGGGACGCGGCCTCGTCGACGAGGTCGATCGCCTTGTCCGGCAGGAAGCGCGCGGTGATGTAGCGGTCCGACAACGTCGCCGCGGCGACGAGAGCGGCGTCGGTGATGCGCACGCCGTGGTGCACCTCGTAGCGTTCCTTGAGACCGCGCAGGATGCCGACGGTGTCCTCCACCGACGGTTCGCCGACCAGCACCTGCTGGAAGCGGCGTTCCAGGGCGGCGTCCTTCTCGATGTGCTCGCGGTACTCGTCCAGCGTCGTGGCGCCGACCATGCGCAGCTCACCGCGGGCCAGCATCGGCTTGATCATGTTGCCGGCGTCCATGGCCGACTCGCCGGTCGCGCCCGCGCCGACGATCGTGTGCAGCTCGTCGATGAACGTGATGACCTGGCCGGCCGAGTCGGTGATCTCCTTCAGGACGGCCTTGAGCCGCTCCTCGAACTCACCGCGGTACTTGGCGCCCGCGACCATCGAGCCGAGGTCCAGGGCCACGACCTTCTTGCCGCGCAACGACTCCGGCACGTCACCGGCCACCACGCGCTGCGCCAGGCCCTCGACGATCGCCGTCTTGCCGACGCCGGGTTCACCGATCAGCACGGGGTTGTTCTTGGTGCGCCGGGACAACACCTGCACGACCCGGCGGATCTCGGCGTCACGGCCGATCACCGGGTCGAGCTCGCCCTTGCGCGCGCGTTCGGTCAGGTCGACGCCGTACTTCTCCAGCGCCTTGTAGGTGCCCTCCGGGTCCGCCGACGTCACCCGCGCCGAGCCACGCACCTTCGTGAAGGCCTCGGTCAGCGCGTCGGGCGTCGCACCGTGCCGCCGCAGCAGGTCGGCCACCTGGCCACCGTGCTGCGCCAGCCCGACGAGCAGGTGCTCGGTGGACACGTACTCGTCACCCATCTCGGTGGCGAGCTCCTGCGCCTTGCCGAGCACCCGCACGGCGTCGCGCGAGAGTTGCGGGGCGGACACGGTCGAGCCGGACGCGCTGGGCAACGAGCGGGAGAGCTGCTCGAGCTCCTTGCGCACCTGCGCCGGGTCGGCACCTACCGCCGACAGCAACGGCGCGGTCAACCCGTCCGTCTGCGCCAGCAGTGCACTGAGCAGGTGCACGGATCCCACGTCCGGGTTCCCGTTGAGCGTTGCGGCCTGCACCGCCGCGGAAACCGCCTGCTGCGTCTTGGTCGTCGGGTTGAAAGCGTCCATTCCTCCACCTCGTGGTCAGCCTCCAGCATGGACCATCATCCCGCACAACGTCAGAAAAGTTGAGCGTGTTCCGCTCAACTATGGAACGTGACGAGCGTCCCCGAAAATCGCACGTCAGCTGACCCGGGTTAGGCGAAGATCTGCGCCATGACCTCCATCATCCACAACGTCACCGTCGACGCCCGCGACTCCTACGAGATCGCCTCGTGGTGGGGCCAGGTGCTCAACCTGCCGCTGCACCCGGACGACAACCCCGGCGACCCGGAGTGCATGGTCGTGCTGCCGAGCGGCATCAACTACCTCTTCATCAACGTGCCAGAGGGCAAAGAAATCAAGAACCGCCTGCACATCGACCTGCAGCCGACCGACGGCACCCGCGACCAGGAGGTGGAACGCCTGGTCGGCATCGGCGCGACGATCTTCGACGATCAGCGGCGCCCCGACGGCACCGGCTGGGTCACCATGCGCGACCCCGAGGGCAACGAGTTCTGTGTGGAACGCAGCGCAGCCGAACGCGCCGCGACCTCCTGATCGCTGTCACTCGAAAGCACCAACAGCTTGTCCACAGCGGAGACGGAGTTGTCCACAATCCGCTGTTCAGTATCCACAGGTGAATCAAGCTCAGTGGCGACCGTCTGTGCACTAGAACCCGTTGGGGTGACATCCACCGAGTCCCGCAGCGGCTGTTCCTTGATCAGCAGCACGGCGATCACCGTGAACACCGCGAGACCGGCGGCGATCAGGAACAGTTCACCCATCGCGTCGCCGTAGGAGTCCCGCACCACTGGGGAGAGGGAGCCGCGGTCGAGCGTCTTGGTGCTCACGTGGGCCGCCAGCACAGCGCCCAGCACCGAGACGCCGGCCGTCCCGCCCAGCGACCGCAGGAACGTGGCCGTGGAGCTGGCCGCACCGAGGTCCGCCATCCCCACGCCGTTCTGCACGGCCAGCACCAGGTTCTGCATGGTCAGCCCGACCCCGACACCCACCAGCGCCAGGTAGGCACCCATCAGCACCAGGTTCGTGCGGTGATCGATCGTGCCGAGCAACGCCAGCCCGATGACCAGCGAGAACGCGCCCCAGACCAGGTAGCTCTTCCACCTGCCGCTCTTGGCGATCAGCTGCCCGCTGACCGTGGACGAGATGCTCAGCCCCAGCACCAGCGGCACGGTCAGCAACCCGGCCTTGGTGGGCGAGAACCCGCGCGCGATCTGGAAGTACTGCCCCATGAACACCGAGGCCCCGAACATCGCCGTGCCGACCGCGATGCCACCGAGCATCGCCAGCACCACGGTCCGGTTCTTGAACAGGTGCAGCGGAATGACCGGCGAGCTGGCTCGCCGCTCGACGAAGTAGGCGCCGACGATGGCCAGCACCGCGCCACCGACGAAGAGGGCGCTCGCCCCGCTGATCCAGTCGAAGTTCTTGCCGGCGAACGACACCCACATCAGCACGAGGCTCACACCACCCGTGATGAGCGTGGCACCCAGGTAGTCGATCTTCACGTGCTGCTTCTTGGTGGGCAGGTGCAGCGTCTTGTGCAGCACGGCCAGCGCCACCAGCGCCAACGGCACGCAGACGAAGAAGCACCAGCGCCAGCCGGGCCAGTCGACGAGGAACCCGCCGACCAGCGGGCCGCCGACGGTGCCCGCGGAGATCACCATGCCGGTGTAGCCGCTGTACCTCCCGCGCTCACGCGGGCTGAGCAACGCGCCGACCACGACCTGGCCGAGCGCCTGCACACCGCCCATGCCCAGCCCCTGGACGACCCGGAACGCGATGAGCTGCTCCATGTTCTGACTCAGCCCGGACAGCACCGAGCCGACGACGAACAACACGATGCTGACCTGCAACAGCATCTTCTTGTCGAAGAGGTCCGCGAGCTTGCCCCACAACGGCGTGCTCGCGGTGGACGCGAGCAGCATCGCGGTGATGACCCAGGTGTACTGGGTCTGCGTGCCCTTGAGCTCGGCCAGGATCGTCGGGAGTGCGTTCGAGACGATGGTGGAGCTGAGGATCGCGACCAGCAGCGCTACCCAGATGCCGGACAGCGCTTCGAGGATCTCCCGATGCGACGAGGGCCGGTTCAAGCACACCTCCAGTAGTTAGTTGATGCCATACAACTATATCTGGAGATAGTTAGCTAGGCCAACTAATTCGGTGGCTGATCGGTCACACCCAAAAAGCGGGGACCTCACGTACCCGTTCAGTACGCAAGGTCCCCGCGTGCGGTCAGTTGGCGGTCTTGTCCGCCTTGACCCCGAAGAAGTCGCCGCCCTTGCGCTTGACGTCGTCGGTGCCCCAGTCCCGGACGCGGTCGACCGGGATCATCCGGGGGATGTGCTTGCGGCAGTGGATGTAGGCCTCCTGCACCTCGACCACCACCCACCGCTCGATCCGCCGGTCCTCCCCGGCGAACTCCGCGAACTCCTCCCGGGGCACGACCCGTGCGCGACCGTTCACGTGCAGCCCGATCAGGTCGTCGGCGAAGTCCACCATCAGCATCCCGACGTGCGGGTTCTCCATGATGTTGCCCAGGGACGCCATCACGCCGTTGCCGCGGTACTCGGGGTACACGACGGTCCGGGAGTCGACGACTCTCAGGAACCCCGCCGGCCCGGCCCGCAGGGTCGAGTCGCACTCCCCGTCGGCATCGGCGGTCGAGATGAACGCCATCTCCATCCGGCCCACGAACTCGGCCATCGCGGGGTTGAGGTGATCCAGGACCTGGTCCGAGTAGAAGCGTGTGGCGCGGTCCTGTGTCTCCAGGGCACATTGGAGGAAGTGCTCACCGCGTGAGCCAGGTAGCTCAACACGGTCGGGTGAGGTGGTTTCAGTCAGCTCAGGCAGGGACACGCGCCCAACCCAAGCACGCAAGCACGCAACCCGGTACAGACGGACCCTCACATTCACACTGTTGCGGTAACAACTAGTTGCGTACGGTAATCGTGCTTCGCTCGAAGGTGGCATCAAGGAGTCAAACAGCCCGATCAGGGGTTACTGTCCACCCTGTCGGGGGACGGATGCTTGACGAGGACGACAGCGCCTTGCTGGCGCCAATCAGATTGTGGAGACTGCGCGCGGACCATGACTGCGAACGCTGTGCTGAGCCCCATCCCTACCCCGCCTCACCGAGAACCTCCGCCTGGTGTCACCGCGATGGTGCGGATGATCCGGGAGAGCTTCGCGGTGGTGGAGCCGCATTCCGAAGAAGTGGCGAAGTTCTTCTACGGGATGCTCTTCTCGCTCTCGCCTGCCACACGCGAGATGTTCCCCGCGAACATGGAGGTCCAACGCAGCCGCCTGCTGCGGGCCCTCGTGCACGTGGTGCAGATGGTCGACCGTCCGGACGACCTCATCCCCTTCCTGCGTCAGCTGGGCCGTGACCACCGGAAGTTCGGTGTCATCAACGTCCACTACGAGGCGGTGGGGACCGCACTGCTGTCCGCGGTGAAGAAGTTCTCCGGTGCCGCCTGGACGCCGAAGGTCGAGATGGCCTGGGCCGAGGCCTACACGCTGATGGCGCGAGCCATGCAGGAGGCGGCCGACGCCGACAACGGGCCCGCGTACTGGCACGCGACGGTGCTGGAGCACCAGCGCGTCTCGTGGGACCTGGCCGTCGTGCGGCTGCAGCCCGACCACCCGGTCAACTACAAGGCCGGGCAGTACGTCAGCGTGGAGACGCCGCAGCGCAAGCGCCTGTGGCGGTACTACTCGCCGGCGAACGCCCCGCGTGAAGACGGCGTCATCGAGTTCCACATCCGGTCCGTCGACGGCGGCTGGGTGTCACGCTCGGTCGTCGGCCACACGCAGGCCGGTGACACCTGGCGCATCGGTCCGCCGATGGGACGTCTTTCGGTCGACCGCACGGCCGGCTCGGACATCCTGATGGTGGCCGGCGGCACGGGCGTCGCGCCGATGCACGCGATCATCGACGAGATGGCGCAGTACGGCGAGAACCCGCGTGTGCACCTGTTCTACGGCGGCCGCACCCGCGAGGACCTCTACGACCTGGACAACCTGCAACGCATCGCGACCACGAACCCGTGGCTCACGGTCGTGCCGGTGCTGGAGTCGGACCCCGGTGTCCGGGGCGTCGAGCAGGGCAGCCTGGCCGACGTGGTCACTCGTTACGGCGCGTGGGAGGAACGCGACGTCCTGGTCTGCGGCAGCCCCGCCATGATCAGATCGACGGTCTCCCGCATGCTGGTCGCCGGAACTCCGCTCGACCGGATCAAGTACGACCCGTTCACGCTGGACTAAGCTCGGCACGTCGAAAGCGACTGGCGTGCCGAGGGTGGAAGTGACCACCGGGAAGCGACGGCCGAGCGCACCGAACGCCTGGGTGCCCGGCGCGGAGTGATGCCGTGCTGCACGAAGTCGATCCCGAGATCGCCACCCTGATCCAGGCCGAACAACGCCGCCAGGCGAGCAAGCTGCGCATGATCGCGTCCGAGAACGACGTGTCGTCCGCCGTGCTTGAAGCAACAGGCTCGGTGCTGACGAACAAGTACTCCGAGGGCTACCCCGGCAAGCGGTACTACGAGGGCCAGCAGATCATCGACCAGGTCGAACAGCTCGCCATCGACCGGGCGAAAGCGCTGTTCGGCGTGGACCACGCGAACGTCCAGCCGCTCTCCGGCGCACCGGCGAACCTCGCCGTCTACCTGGCGTTCCTGCAGCCGGGCGACACCGTGATGGGCATGTCGCTCCCGATGGGCGGCCACCTCACCCACGGCTGGAACGTGTCCGCCACCGGCAAGTGGTTCCACGCGGTGCAGTACGACGTCCGCAAGGACACCGGCGTCGTCGACATGGACGAGGTCCGCACCCTCGCCCTCGCCGAACGCCCGAAGGTGATCTTCTGCGGCGGCACCGCGATCCCGCGCACGATCGACTTCCCGGCGTTCGCGGAGATCGCCAAGGAGATCAACGCCGTCCTGGTGGCCGACATCGCCCACATCGCCGGCCTGGTCGCAGGCGGCGCACACCCGTCACCGGCCGGGCACGCACAAGTGATCACCACGACCACGCACAAGACGCTGCGAGGCCCCCGCGGCGCGATGATCCTGTGCGACGCCGAACACGCCAAAGCCATCGACCGCGCCGTGTTCCCCGGCCTCCAAGGCGGCCCGCACGACCACACGACGGCCGCCATCGCCGTGGCACTCAAGGAAGCCTCACAGCCGGAGTTCCGCGACTACGCCCACGCGATCGTCGCGAACGCCAAGGCCCTGGCCGACGCCCTGCTGGACCGCGGCTTCGACCTGGTCTCCGGCGGCACCGACAACCACCTGATCCTGGTCGACCTCACCTCCAAACAACTGGGCGGCAAGCCGGCGGCCCGCGCCCTGGATCGCGCAGGCATCGAACTGAACTACAACGCCGTCCCCTACGACACCCGCAAGCCGTTCGACCCGTCCGGCATCCGCCTGGGCACGCCGGGAATCACCACCCGAGGCCTCCAGCCGTCTCAAATGCCGTTGATCGCAGACTGGATCGACCGAGCCATCACCGCCCACGACAACGACCAGGCCCTGGACCGCATCGCCGCCGAGGTCGAAGAACTACTCAGCACCCTCTAGCGCGGCAGCCGCAACCCGAACCTCTTCGAGCGTCCGGCGGGCGACTTCCCCGAAGTCCCCGCCGACCTCAAGCCACTCGCCGTACCCCCGCCGCAGCGCCAGCACACCCAACTCGGCAGCAACGGCCGCATCCAGCTCCGCCACGCCACGCCGCTCCAACGCCTCAACCATCGTGCGGGCAAACCCGGCCATCTTGAGCGCGTCCCTCTCCCGCAACTCGTCGTTGCCCGCAATCACCGCCAGCCGCCGAGGCCCGTTGGCACGCCGCTCCTCGGTGAACGTGACCGCGATCGCCACCAGCGCCCCCTCGACCGCCACCAGCGCCCCAGCCCCCTCAGGCGCACCACTGATCCCCGCGATCAACAACTCGACCAACTCGTCCTGGCCGCCGAACAACACCTCGCGCTTGTCCCGAAAGTGCCGGAAGTACGTGCTCTTGGTGAGCCCGGCCCGCTCAGCAATCTGCGCAACCGCCGTGTTCTCGTACCCCTGCTCGCTGAACAGGTCGAGCGCAGCACGCACCAACCGCTCCCGCGCGTCCGGCTCCCATCGACCCATGAGCCACATCCTAAGTGATGCGACTTGGTCCCATCACTCTGCTACGTTGATAAGACCAAGTCCCATCACTCACCGGAGTCGTTCCATGAAGGTCTTCGTCACCGGCGCCAGCGGCCACGTCGGCTCAGCCCTGGTCCCAGAACTCCTGCGAGCAGGCCACCAGGTCATCGGCCTGGCCCGCTCAGACACCTCAGCCACAAAACTCGTCACCCAAGGCGCCACCGCCCATCGCGGCGACCTGGACGACCTCGACGCCCTCCGCAAGGGCGCAGCCGAAGCAGACGCAGTGATCCACCTGGCGTTCAAGCACGAGGAAATGTTCAGGGGCGACTACAAAGCCGCCTCCGACGCCGACGTGGCCGTAGTCCGCGCCTTCCTGGACGAACTGTCCGGCACCACCAAGCCCCTCATCGGCACCGGCGGCACCCTGTCCTACTCCGGCCTGGGCCACACCGCCACCGAGGAAGAACGCGTCCCCGACGACCACAGCCGAGGCACCGCCCGAAACCTGATCATCGACGCCCACCACGTCCGAGGCGCCGTGGTGGTCCTGCCCCCAACCGTCCACAGTGAACTGGACACGGCAGGCTTCATCCCCATGCTCGTCAAAACCGCCCGCGCCACCGGCATCTCCGGCTACCCGGGCGACGGCACGAACCGCTGGTCCGCCACCCACACCCTGGACGCAGCACGCCTCTACCGCCTCGCCGCAGAAAAGGCTCCCGCAGGCTCAGTTCTGCACGCAGTAGCCGAGGAAGCCGTGACCATGCGAGAGATCGCCGAGGCCATCGGCCGAAAGCTGAACCTGCCAGTGGAAAGCATCCCCCTGGAACGAGCACAGGACCACTTCGGCCCACTGGCAAACATGGTCGCGCGAGACGCACCAACCTCCAGCGCACGCACGAAGGCGCTACTGGGCTGGGAACCAAAGGAACCCAGCCTCAGAGAAGACCTGAACGCCGGGTTCTACTTCGACCAGCAGTAAATCAACGCAAAGCCGAAGGCGAGCCGACCCGACGGCGAAGCCGAGGCGTCTTTAACGCTTGAAACGGGAGGTTCCGGTGGGTGGTCCCGTCACGAGTCGTGCCTCAGCTCTTGCGCTCTGGCCCGGCTTGTGACGGGACCACCCACCCGAACCGCACCACCCACGCAACGCAACTCCGCCCAAAGCAACAGGCGTGCCATCAACCCGCCGGTGGCGTGGACAAGGTCCTTGATCAGATTGGCGGGGTCCGGGGCGGAGCCCCGAAATCCCTGAACCGGAACCAACGCACCCAACCCGACCACCCGCATCAACGCCAAACTTCCAGCGCCATATGAGCTTCAGAAATCCTGCCGTCGGGGTCAGGCCCACCCAGCGCAGCTTCCTCAAGCACAGCAAGAGGTTCCACCCCACGCAACCACGTGGCCAGCGCCCCGTCAGCATCCTTGCTACCCACAACGTCCCCGACAAGCGCCGCCAACGCATGCGGTACCGCCAGGAAGTAATCCTGGATGACCGCCTGCTCCCGCGAGTCGCCCTCCGCATGGGCCTCGACCGCCAACCGCAGCCAGAAAAAGTCCGCATCAAGCGAACCACCTGCGATCAACTCCAGCACTCGCGGCAGCAGGTAGCGCCTGAAGCCCTCATCGCCGATCGTCCCCGACCGCAACCAGTACTTCTCAACCTGCCCAGCAGTCAGCTCACGCAACGCCACGGCAGTGAAAGGCGCGATGTCGGCCGGGTCGACGCAGTGATTGCAGAACTCGACCACTCGCGGACGTGGCGCTGCGAACAACTCATACAGACGCTCAATCACTTGCGAGGCTTCGGCTTCCACACCACCAGCGCGGTCTCCTGCCGAACCGGCACCAGATCCCGCCGATAAGAAGCGTGCACAGCGGCCGCAGCGGAATCCGCGGCCGCCAACGCGTTGGCCAGCTCCGCGGTCAACTCGGAAACCCGAGCCCGCAACGCATCCACCTGATTCTCCAGGTCGATGATCCGCTTGATCCCGGCGAGGTTCACGCCCTCGTCCTGCGAGAGCCGCTGAACCTCGCGCAGCAGCACGATGTCCCGCATCGAGTACCGCCGCCCGCCCCCGGAAGTCCGCCCGGGGGAAACCAGCCCCATCCGGTCATAGGACCGCAGCGTCTGCGCGTGCAGCCCGGACAGCTGCGCGGCCACCGAGATCACGAAGAACGGCGTGTCCTCATCAGTCCCAGGAGGGAACGGAAAACCCACCGAACTCACCGCCCTTCAAGCAGCGCGTTCAAATCTCCACGCGGGTCATGGTCACCGGTGACGTCCGCATACGTCTCGAGAGCCTTGCGGGCCTCGGACGACAGGTTGTTCGGCACGGCGACCTCCAGGGTGATCAGGAGATCGCCCGCGGTCCCGTCCCGCTTCGTGATCCCCTTGCCCCGAGCCCGCAGCACTCGCCCGGAGGCGGTTCCCGCAGGCACCTTCAAGGTCACCTTGCCGTCCAGCGTCGGCACGGTCAACGTCGTTCCCAGAGCCAGCTCGGAGAACGTCATCGGTGCCGTGAGCGTGAGGTCGTTGCCCTTGCGGCCGAACACGCTGTGCGGGTTCACGTGCACGCGCACGAACAGGTCACCGGAGGGTCCGCCGTTGCGGCCCGGTTCGCCTTGTCCCGCAAGGCGTATCCGTTGGCCGTCGTCAACGCCGGACGGGATGCGCACGGTCAGCGTGCGCGTCCGGGTGCTGATGCCGTCGCCACCGCATTCGGAGCACGGGTCGTCGATGATCCGGCCGGTGCCGCGGCAGTCGCGGCAGGGCTCGCTGAACGCGAACGCGCCCTGCGACCGCGTGACGAGGCCGGAACCAGAGCAGGTCGCGCAGACGTGCGGCGTGGTGCCAGGCTTGGCGCCCGAACCACCACACGTCGTACAGGCGGCAGGGGACGACAGGCGCAACGGCACCGTCGCTCCCTTGACCGCCTCGGTGAAGTCGATGCGGACGTCGGTCTCGACGTCCTCGCCACGACGCGGGCGGGTGGGCGAACCGGCCGCCCCGCCACTGCGCCGGTTGAACAGGCCGCCGAGCAGGTCGCCCAGGCCGCCGCCACCGGTGCCCTGCGCGGCACGGCCGAACAGGTCGTTGACGTCGAAGCCGCCGGCCCCGCCACCGAAGCCGCCGGGGAAGCCGCCGCCGCCCGCGAACAGACGGCGGGCCTCGTCGTACTGCTTGCGCTTGGCCGGGTCCGACAGCACGCCGTAGGCCTCGGAGACCGACTTGAAGCGGGCCTCGGCCTTGGCGTCGCCGGGGTTCGCGTCGGGGTGCAGCTCGCGGGCGAGCTTGCGGTACGACTTCTTGATCTCGTCCGCCGACGCGTCGGAGGAGACACCCAGCTCGCGGTAGAAGTCCTTCTCGATCCAGTCCCTGGCACTCACCGGATGTCTCCTCCTCTCGTCATTCCTGTTCGGCCTGCGGTGCGGCGGCAGGCTCGTGGTCCGTCACCGCGACGAGCGCGGGGCGGACGAGCTTGTCGCCGAACCGGTAGCCGCGGCGCAGGACGGCGGTGACCGTCGGTCCGTCGACGTCCGGGGACGTGTTGTGCTGCACAGCCTCGTGCACCGACGGGTCGAACGCCTCGCCCTCGTGCGCGAACGGCTCCAGGCCGGTCTTCGACAGCGTGGACACGAGCTTGTCCGCCACCGCCTTGAACGCGCCGGTCAGGTCGCCGTGCGCGGCGGCCCGTTCGACGTCGTCCAGCACCGAGAGCAGCTCGGAGGCCACGGACGCCTTCGCGTTGTTGATCACCGCTTCGCGGTCGCGTTCCACCCGCTTGCGGTAGTTCGCGTACTCGGCGGTGAGCCGCTGGAGGTCGGCGGTGCGCTCGTCGAGCTGGGACTTCAGCTCGGCGGCCACCTCGTCCACGACCTCGGCGACCAGGGGTTCGTCAGCAACAGCCGGAGCAGTGCCTTCCTCGGCAACGTGGGCCGGCACCCGGACCTCACCCGTTTCGGGGTCGATCCGGCGCCGGTCGTTCACGACTACCTGAGGCTGCTCCTCGTCAGGGGCGGCATGCCTCGGCTCGGTCACTTCTTCTCGTCCTCGTCCACGATCTCGGCGTCGACGACGTCGTCCTGGCCGGCCTTCGCACCGGCGCCGGCACCCGCGGCACCCGGCGCGTCAGCACCAGGGGCCTCGGCACCGGGAGCACCCGGAGCGTTGGCGTAGATGGCCTGGCCGATCGCCTGGGACTCGGTCGCGAGCTTCTCGACCGCCGTCTTGATGGCGTTGATGTCGGTGCCCTTGAGCGCCTCGTTCGCCTCGGCGATCGCGGCGTTGACCTTGTCCTTGATCTCGGCCGGGAGCTTGTCGTCGTTCTCCTTGACGACCTTCTCCGTCTGGTAGACCAGCGTCTCGGCCTGGTTGCGGACCTCGGCCTCCTCGCGGCGGCGCTTGTCCTCCTCGGCGTGCGCCTCGGCGTCCTTGACCATGCGGTCGATGTCGTCCTTCGGCAGCGCGGAGCCACCGGTGATCGTCATCGACTGCTCCTTGCCGGTGCCGAGGTCCTTCGCCGACACGTGGACGATGCCGTTCGCGTCGATGTCGAAGGTGACCTCGATCTGCGGCACGCCACGCGGGGCCGGGGGCAGGCCGGTCAGCTCGAACATGCCGAGCTTCTTGTTGTGCGCCGCGATCTCACGCTCGCCCTGGAAGACCTGGATCTGCACGGACGGCTGGCTGTCGTCGGCCGTCGTGAAGGTCTCGGAGCGCTTGGTCGGGATCGTGGTGTTGCGCTCGATCAGCTTGGTCATGATGCCGCCCTTGGTCTCGATGCCGAGGGACAGCGGGGTGACGTCGAGCAGCAGGACGTCCTTGACCTCACCCTTGAGGACACCGGCCTGCAGGGCGGCGCCGACGGCGACGACCTCGTCCGGGTTCACGCCCTTGTTGGGCTCGCGACCGCCGGTCAGCTCCTTGACGAGCTCCGCGACGGCGGGCATGCGGGTCGAGCCACCGACGAGCACGACGTGGTCGATGTCGCCGACGGAGACGCCGGCGTCCTTGATCACGTTGTTGAACGGCGCGCGGGTGCGCTCCAGCAGGTCGTTCGTGATGCGCTGGAACTCGGCGCGAGACAGCGTCTCGTCGAGGAACAGCGGGTTCTTGTCACCGTCGACGGTGATGTACGGCAGGTTGATCGACGCCTGCGAGGAGCTCGACAGCTCGATCTTGGCCTTCTCCGCAGCCTCACGGATGCGCTGAAGGGCCATCTTGTCCTTGGTCAGGTCGATGCCGTTGGCCGACTTGAAGCGCTCGACCAGCCAGTCGACGACGCGCTGGTCCCAGTCGTCGCCACCGAGGTGGTTGTCACCGGAGGTCGCGCGGACCTCGACGACGCCGTCACCGAGCTCGAGCAGCGAGACGTCGAACGTGCCGCCACCGAGGTCGAAGACCAGGATGGTCTGCTCCTTCTCGCCCTTGTCGAGGCCGTACGCCAGAGCGGCGGAGGTCGGCTCGTTGACGATGCGGAGCACGTTGAGACCCGCGATCTGGCCGGCCTCCTTGGTGGCCTGGCGCTGCGCGTCCTCGAAGTAGGCGGGGACGGTGATCACGGCGTCCGTGATCTCCTCGCCCAGGTACGCCTCGGCGTCGCGCTTGAGCTTCATCAGCACGCGCGCGCTGATCTCCTGCGAGGTGTACTTCTTGCCGTCGATCTCGTCGGTCTGCCAGTTCGTGCCGATGTGGCGCTTGACCGAGCGAATGGTGCGGTCGACGTTGGTGACGGCCTGGTTCTTCGCGGGCTGACCCACGAGGACCTCGCCGTTCTTGGCGAACGCGACGATGGACGGGGTCGTCCTCGAGCCCTCCGAGTTGGCGATGACCGTCGGCTCACCGCCCTCGAGAACGGCGACGACGGAGTTGGTCGTCCCCAAGTCGATGCCGACTGCACGCGCCATTGGAGTTCCTTCCGCTAGTACTTGTTGAGCGTTGCTGACTCAAGTTTGCCATCTCGCCCAACCTTGAGCCTACCCGACTCAAGCTTTCTGACTGTCCCAACGGACGGCAAAGTCTGGTTGTTCCCTCAGAACGCGAAGAAGGCCACCCCTTGTGGAGTGGCCCTCAACACACATCGACCCTCGGAACTCAGGCCGCGAACACCTGGACGTCCCCGGAGCCGGTGGTGAGGTTGAGTTCGAGTGACGCACCCGGATCGGTCGGCACGTGGATCGCCCGCTCACCGCTGCCCGACGAGCCGACGATCTTGAACGGGCCCCCTGGCACTCGGACGACGACCTCGCCGGACCCGGTGTTGGCCCGCACGGAGTTCGCCGCCGACAACATCAGTTCGATCCGCCCCGAGTCAGCCTTCGCGATCACCTCGCTCGCCATCGAGGTGGCGTTGATGTCCCCGGAACCGGTGCCGAGCAGCGCCTTGCCCCTGATCGCGTCCAGCACGATCCGGCCGGACCCCATGTCGGCCGTGACGGCGCCCCCGATCCGGCCGCCCTCGAAGTCACCGGATCCGGCCTTCACCTTGACGTCCCCCGCGATGTCGCGGGCGATGATCCTGCCGGAGCCGGTCCTGAAGTCGACGGCGGCCAGCCCCTCGATGGTCGCGTCCCCCGAACCGGTGTCACCGATCAGCGAGATGTCCGCGGACGGGACCAGCACCGTGTAGTTGATCTCGCAGTTCCTGCCGCAGCCGTCCAGCACGAGCGTGCTGCCCTCGATGCGGTGCGCGATGCCCGAGGGCTTGTTGTCCTTCATGTGCTCGACCTTGCGGTGGATCTGCGTCTCGGCCAGCCCCTGCTGGTACCGGATCGACACGTCCCCCGCGCCGTCCTCGCCACGCACCTTCACCGACGTGAACTTCTCCGCGACGACGTGGTCGTCCTGGAACTCGTACTTCATGATGCGAATGCCACAGCCCGTCAGCACTGTGAGCACCGCCCCCGCAAGCAACGCCACCAGCGCCGTCCTCATCATGTGCACAAAACTAGAGGTGGCGGTGCTCAGCTACACGGCAGTCAGCCCCCGAAGGCGGGGTGGGGTTGTCCCTACCTGATCCGGACGGAAGATCAGACCAGGTCTTCGAGGACCGCGCGCAGGGCCGGAGCGGTGCGCGCGGGGTCGTTCAGGAACCGGGTCGAGGCGAGCACGTACGCGGGTGCGATCCGTTCCCACATCAGGCCGTCGACCGGCACCTCGACGATGTGCAGCTCCACGCTCTGCGCCCACCGGCCGATCCGCGACTCGATGCCCCGCAGCACGTCGCCGATCGGCAACGCCGCGGGACTCTGCACCCGGTGCAGCTGCTCGATGCCCGGCTTCATCGCGAGCACCGCGGCCCGAGAAGCCGGTCGGGTCAGCAACGCCTCGGCGTCCTCGGGTGTCACGGGCTCGGCGCCCCGCGTGCACGCGTCCAGCGCGTCGGCCCACCAGCCCGGCCACTCGGCGGTCACGGCGGCACGGTCGACCCCCGCGGGCACCTGCACCGGCAGCGCCGGTTCCAGGCCCGGCACGTGCGGCTCGACGTCGACCGACAGGGCCAGGGTGTCGCGCACGTAAAGCGCTGCCAGCAGCCCGAGGCTCACCCCGTGGCCGATGCCGGACACCTCTCGCGCGAACTTCATGACTTCATTGTTCCCTCGTCGTGGCGGTGAAATCGTCGCGGCCGCGGATCAAGAAGGACACAATTGGCTCCAGCTCGTCCTCGTTCGGAGCAACGTCGGCGATCAGGCCCTGGATCAGCAGCCCGTCGACGGCCGCGAGGAACGCGCGGAACGCCACCGGGTCCGCCGGCCGCACCGCCTCCACGGCCAGGTCGAGCCACCTGCGCGCGGCCGCCTTCAGCTCGGGACGCCGACCGGCGAGCAGGTACAGCTCATATTCGGCGAGAGTGCGGCCGCGGTTCTCGTCGACCGCTTTCGCCAGGCTGCGCGCGATCTCACGGGCCGTGCCGCTCGCGACGACCTGCAGCACGTCGTCGCACAGCTCTTCGGCGGACCACAGCAGGGTGGCGATCAACAGGTCGTCGAGGGTCGAGAAGTAATAGGTCGGCGCCGTCGTCGGCACGCCTGCTTCCCGGGCCACACTGCGATGCGTCACGCCGGCGATGCCTTCGCGTTCGATCACGCGCAGGGTGGCCTCGATGATCGCGTGGCGCTTCTTCTCACCGCGCGCCTTGCGGCCGTCGATCTTCGGACTGGCTACGACTGCGGTCAGTGCGTCCTCCCGAGCTCGAGCGTCACCACGCCTCCGATGATCAGAACCAACCCGATGACCATCGTGGGGTTGAGGGTCTCGCCGAGGAACTTCCAGCCGATGATCGCAACGGCTGCTACGCCGACAGCTGACCACACGGCGTAGGCGACGCCCACGGGCATACCCAACTTCAACGCGCGCGAAAGCGCCGTGAAGGCGATGGCGTAACCGACGACGACCACCACAGACGGCCACAGTCTGCTGAAGCCCTCCGACAGCTTCAACGACACGGTGGCGGCAATCTCTCCCACGATCGCCGCAGCGAGATACAGGTACAACACGGCGACCTCCGGGTTCCCGACCAACTACTTGAACAAGTGTTCCACAAGTTTTTGATCAATTTCCGGATACTTGACCGGTACGTGAGGAGACACCGGCCACGTCCAAGTGGTTACCCGCGAGTAACGTGGCCTAGAATCCCGCCATGACCCTCCAGCTGGTTCTCGGACTCGTCGCCGTGGCGGTGAGCGTCGTCGCCTGGGGCGTGTTCGTCGCCGCCGTGCTGAAGCAGATCAAGATCATTCGGCTCGGCCAGCCGGACGGCACCCGCATGGGGCCGTTCGTGCCGCGCATGAAGACGATGATCGTCGAGTTCGTGGCGCACACCAGAATGGCGAAGTTCCGTTCGGTCGCCCCGTGGCACTGGATGGTGATGTGGGGCTTCCTCATCGGCTCCGCGGTGCTGTTCGAGGCGTACGGCGAGGTGTTCGACCCGCACTTCCACTGGCCGATCATCGGTACGTGGTCGGTCTGGCTGCTGCTGATCGAACTGCTGGGCCTCGGCACCGTGGTCGGCGGTGTGGCGCTCGCGATCATCCGCCAGCGCAACCACCCGCGCCGCGCCGACCGGGTCTCCCGCTTCCAGGGTTCCGACTTCAAGTCCGCCTACTTCGTCGAGGCGGTCGTGATCATCGAGGGTGTCGGCATCCTGATGGTCAAGGCGTTCAAGCAGTCGAGCGGCCTGGAGGTCGCGCCGCTGTGGACGTCGTTCGTGACGCAGCCGCTCGCGCAGATCCTGCCCGCCGCGCCCATCTGGGTGTCGGTGATGGCGCTGGTCAAGCTGCTGAGCGGCATGATCTGGCTGATCGTGGTCGGCCGGAACCTCACGATGGGCGTTGCCTGGCACCGCTTCTCGGCGTTCTTCAACATCTACTTCAAGCGCGAGGACGACGGTGGCGTCGCTCTCGGCGCGCTGAAGCCGATGATGTCCGGCGGCAAGGTGCTGGACCTGGAAGAGGCGGACCCGGACAAGGACGTGTTCGGCGTCGGCAAGGTCGAGGACTTCACCTGGAAGGGCGTCCTCGACTTCTCCACCTGCACCGAGTGCGGCCGCTGCCAGTCGCAGTGCCCCGCCTGGAACACCGGCAAGCCGTTGTCCCCCAAGCTCGTCATCACGCAGCTGCGCGACCACATGTACGCGAAGGCGCCGTACCTGCTGGCCGGCGGCTCGCGCGACATGGCCGGTGACGAGGTCGGCCTGACCGAGGACAAGTACGAGGACTACAAGAAGCGTCTCGAGTCCATCGACGTGCTGGCGATGGCGGAGTCCGAGCGCCCGCTGGTCGGCGGCCCTGACGAGCTCGGCGTCATCGACCCCGAGGTGCTGTGGTCCTGCACGACCTGTGGCGCGTGCGTCGAGCAGTGCCCCGTGGACATCGAGCACGTCGACCACATCGTCGACATGCGCCGCTACCAGGTGCTGATCGAGTCGAACTTCCCGTCCGAGCTCGGCGGCATGTTCAAGAACCTGGAGAACAAGGGCAATCCCTGGGGCCAGAACTCCAAGGACCGCCTGGCGTGGACCGAGGGCCTCGAGTTCGAGGTGCCGGTGTTCGACGGCGAACTGGGCGACGCCGAGTACCTGTTCTGGGTCGGCTGCGCCGGTGCGTACGAGGACCGCGCGAAGAAGACCACGCGCGCCGTCGCCGAACTGCTGCACACCGCCGGGGTCAAGTACACGGTGCTCGGCCCGGAGGAGACCTGCACCGGCGACCCGGCCCGCCGCGCCGGCAACGAGTTCCTGTTCCAGATGCTCGCGCAGCAGAACGTCGAGGTGCTCAACTCGGTGTTCGAGGACCGGCCCGCCGGTCAGCGCAAGATCGTCGTGACGTGTGCGCACTGCTTCAACACGCTGGCCAACGAGTACCCGCAGGTCGGTGGCACCTACGAGGTCGTGCACCACACGCAGCTGCTGAACAAGCTGGTGCGCGAACGTCGCCTGGTGCCGGTCGCGCCGGTCACCGAGGACGTCACGTACCACGACCCGTGCTACCTGGGCCGCCACAACAAGGTCTACGAAGCACCGCGTGAGCTCATCGGGGCGTCCGGCGCGAAGCTGCGCGAGATGCCGCGCCACGAGGAACGTTCCATGTGCTGTGGCGCCGGTGGTGCGCGCATGTGGATGGAAGAGCGGATCGGCAAGCGCATCAACGTCGACCGCGTGGACGAGGCGTTGTCCACCGCGCCGTCGAAGATCGCGACCGGCTGCCCGTTCTGCCGCGTGATGCTCACCGACGGCGTGACCGCCCGTCAGGCCGACGGCCAGGCGGGGGCGCACGTCGAGGTCGTGGACGTGGCGCAGATGCTGCTGGAGTCCGTGAAGCGCGGCACGGAGAAGCAGGACACGCCGACCGACGAGGTGCCGACCGGCACGCCGCTGCCGGACCAGGACAAGTCGAAGGTCTGAGTCTCCGCAAGAGAAAGGCCCTCGGTCCGATGTGGACCGAGGGCCTTTCTCGTTCGGTGGGTCAGTCGTTGTCGGTGATCTTGTCGTAGACCACGTTCAGCACCCAGCCGGTCAGGGCGACGATGATCGCGCCCCAGAACGCGGGCCAGAAACCGTCGACGCGGAACGGAAGGTCCAGCTGCTCGGCGATCCACCCGGTGAACATGAACAGCAGCGCGTTCACCACGAGCCCGATCAGGCCGAGCGTGACCAGGTAGAACAGGCAGCCGAAGAACTTCACGAGCGGCTTCACCACCGCGTTCACCAGACCGAAGATCACCGCGACGCCGATAAGCGTGAGGATCCGCGATCCGGTGCTGCCCTCGCCCAGATCGATGCCGGGGAGCGCCGTCGACACCCAGACCGCCACGGCAGTCAGCAGCACTTGCACCAGAATGCCCATGCCGCAGACTAACCGTGACGGGTCCTAAGTGGTCAGGAGCGTCGGCGGCGTGCCACGAAGAACGCGCTCATACCGGCCGCGAGCAGCAGCGCGCCCAGCCCCAGGAAGCCGAACACCGACGCACCGGTCGACGCGAGGCCGGACTTGTTGCCCGCCTGGGCCACGGCCGGGTTCGTAGTGGTGGTCGGCGCGGCGGTGCTGGTCGACGACGGCGCGCTCGGCTCGGTCGTGGTGCCCTTCTCGACGACCTTGATCGCGATCGGTGGCACCAGGACGTTGTTCCTGCGGTCGACGTCCTTCAGGTTGCCGTAGTTGAAGCGCACGATCGGCTGCACCTTGTCGAACGTGAGGTCGTTCAGCTCGACCTTGAGCACGACGTCGGCCTTCTCGCCCGGCAGGATCTTGGCGACGGTTTCGAACTCGTCGTCGCTGCCGTTGACGAACTTCACGTTGTCGCTGTGCGACACCAGCTTCGCGACGAACTCCGCCATGACCACGGACGGCACGACCGGCACGTCGCCCTTGTTCGAGAGCGTCAGCTTGACGTCGATCTGCTCACCGAGGACGTAGGTGTCCTTGGCCGGCGCGACTGCGGCGGCCAGCGCGATGTCGGCCTTGGCCTCGAAGTAGCGCAGGTCGACGCGCTGCGCACGGCTGTTGGTGTCCGGGACCAGCTTGCGCGTGCCGGTCAGCCAGTCGATGTCGTGGTCGGCCTTCGGCTTGGCCAGCGCGAGGCCGCCCAGCGTGAGGTCCGGCGCGGTCACCGTCAGGTCGGCCAGCGGGAGGTCGAGCAGGTAGGAGCCGTCCGCCTTGGCCTCGGTCTCGACGTTGACGTCGGCGCCGGTCTGGCTCTTGCCGGTGACCTTGACCTTGCCGCCGTGCGTCTTCTCGTCGTCCTGCTTCACGCCGTCACCGTTCGCGTCGACGAAGGTGAAGCCGTTGAGGAAGTAGCCGCGCAACGGGAAGTTGGCGTCCGACTTGGACTCCGACGTGCCGTACCCGATCTTGGTCGTCGTGTAGTCCGTCATGTCGTTGTTGTTGACGATGTACGTCGGCCCCTTCGGCAGGACGGCCTTGAACCTGCCGTCCGCGCCGGTCGGGAAAGTGCCGACCTCTTCGTTGGTGTCCTGGACGCGGATCCTGACGCCGGTGCCGTTGGCCCGGACGTTCTCGCCCTCGCTGAAGGCGTTGTCGCCGTTGCGGTCGAGGAAGAACAAGCCCTCGATGGTGATCTTCTCGTCCTGAGCCGCGGCCGACGTGGCCGCGACGGGCAGGGCGAGGGCGGCCGTCATCGCGACGGCGAAAACCTTCTTCACTGATCCCCCAGCGTTCGATTGCTCCACTTAGGACATCGAAACGCCGGGGGTCAGCGTTGCGTGATGCCGGTCACTCCGACAGTGGATAGCCACCCATGTCGCACCCCTCCCTCTCGCGCCAGTTAGCACGATATCGGATAGTACGAGTTCGTAGCAATTAGTCCTTGTCGAGCGCGAGCCTCGTCCGCCGGTGTGCGGGACCCAGCTCGCCGCTCAGCACTTCCATCACCTGACGCAGCAGGTCACGCAGGTTCTCCAGGTCGCCACCCGGCAGTGTGGTGAAGAGGTCGCGCTCCCGTGCGGCCTGACCGGCGACGATCTGCAGGAAGATCTCGCGGCCGGCGTCCGTGAGCGTGGCGGGCAACGACCGGCGGTCACTCGGGTCGAGTTCGCGGACCACGAGCCCCGCCTTCTCCAGCCGGTCGAGGCGGCTCGTGATCGTGGTGGCCGGGCTCAGCGTGCCGTTCGCGAGCTGCTTGGGCGTGAGCCGGTGCGGCGGCCCGATCCAGAAGAGCCGCGCGAGGATCTCGTAGTCGGCGCGGTTGAGCCCGTGCGGTGCGGCGATCTCCGTGGCGAGGAAGTCGAGGTACTTGCTGATCTGGTGCACCCGGTCGACCACGCCTTCGACCACCGGATCGATCGCCGGAACCATGGCCCTCCACGACTCGACCTCGGCATCGGTGTCGTCCGCACCACGCTTGCCCATCACACGATGGTAGTTGCGCCGACATGCGGAACGGCCCGCGTCTCTCCCGGACGCGGGCCGCTCCGTCTTACCCCCTGGTGATCAGCGTCCCCCCGGAGCAGATCCCAGCCTTAAGACACCCCAGGCCCCGCAGATGTTGCCCCAGCCGCCGAATGTCACTCGAATGCAGTAACGATCACGAGGGCGCGGACCGAGGTCGACGGCGTGCTCGCCAGCCGACCACGCCCGTCGACATCGGGGCCGGGCCGTAGAACACGGTGCCGCCGATGCTCATTCACCTATCGGCGGTTTTTGCGCAACACAAACAAGACCCAGCGCATTCTTCAGTTTGATTTCCCCTGCTGCCACCGAGGGACCGAGCCGAGATTTTGGCCGGTCAACGGCAGGTGGGCGTGCGGGCGAGGCCCTAAGCTGATCGTCATGAGCGAGAAGCCGCAGGCCTCGGGCGAAAGCACTCTCACCGTTGTCCTGGCCCTGCTGGTGAATCTGGCGATTGCCGTCATGAAAGCCATTGCGGGCGTTTTGACCGGTTCGGCGGCGATCCTCTCCGAAGCCGCGCACTCGGTGGCCGACACGTTCACCGAAGCGCTCCTGCTGACCGCACTGCGCCGCTCGGACCGCCCCGCCGACCGCCGTCACCCGTTCGGCTACGGCAAGGAGCGCTACTTCTGGTCCCTGCTGGCGGCGGTCTCGATCTTCGCCTCGGGCGCGATGTTCGCGTTCTACGAGGGCTTCCGCACGGTCTTCGGTGAACCGGAAGAACAGACCCGGCCGTGGGTCGGCTACCTCGTGCTCGGCCTGGCCTTCGTGCTGGAGTCGATCTCGTGGACCCAGGCGTTCCGGCAGGTCCGCTCCGAGGCCGCCGCGCACAGCCGCGGGTTCTGGGACTTCCTGCGGGTGTCGGACGACCCGACCGTGAAAACGGTGTTCCTGGAGGACTCCGCCGCACTGATCGGTCTGCTGCTGGCGTTCGCCGGCCTGGGCCTGCACCAGCTGACCGGCTCGTCGCTGTGGGACGGCCTGGCCTCGCTGGCCATCGGCGTGCTGCTGGCGTTGGTCGCTTATGTGCTGGCGCGCACCAACCGCGGCCTTCTGATCGGACGGCAGGCGGACCCGGTGATGGTGAAGGCGATCTGGAGTCAGCTCGGCGAAGTGCCCGAAGTCGACGCCGTCGTGGACGTGCTGACGATGCTCATCGGCACCGACCGCGTGCTGCTGTGCGCACGACTCGACTTCAGGGACGAGCTGACGGCCTTCGAACTGGAGAACGCGTGCGTGCGCATCTCCGCGGAGCTGCGCACGTCGTTCAGCGACCTGGACGAGATCTTCCTGGAGCCCGTGCCCCGGTCAGATCCCGACCTGCGCCGCCGCGTGCTGGAACGCTACGGCTTCTAGCGCCGCGTGTCGGTGCGGTGGAAGTTGAGGTAGGCGCGGCTGGGCGTGGGCCCGCGCTGCCCCTGGTACCGGCTGCCGGCCTGCTTCGAGCCGTACGGGTGCTCCGCCGGGCTCGACAGCTTGAACAGGCACAGCTGCCCGATCTTCATGCCCGCGTGCAACGTGATCGGCAGGTTGGCCACGTTGGACAGCTCCAGCGTGATGTGGCCGGAGAAGCCGGGGTCGATGAAGCCGGCCGTGGAGTGGGTCAGCAGCCCGAGCCTGCCGAGGCTGGACTTGCCCTCGAGGCGCCCGGCCAGGTCGTCCGGCAGCGTGACCATCTCGTAGGTCGAGCCGAGCACGAACTCACCGGGGTGCAGCACGAACGGCTCGTCCTCCGCCGTCTCGACCAGACTCGTCAGGTCGTCCTGCTGCAAGGCGGGATCGATGTGGGTGTAGCGGGTGTTGTTGAAGACCCGGAAGAACCGGTCCAGCCGCACGTCGATGCTCGACGGCTGAACCATCTCGACGTCGAACGGGTCGAGTAGGAGACGGCCGGACTCGACCTCTTTGCGCAGATCCTGGTCACTCAGCAGCACGCGGACAGGCTAGCTCAGCCTTGTGTATGATCGGCGACGCACTGCTTCGCGGGTGTAGTTCATTGGTAGAACGACAGCTTCCCAAGCTGTAGAGGCGGGTTCGATTCCCGTCACCCGCTCGAAACCGGTAGCCGGTGTGTGCCTGCGGAAAGCGCAGGCCGCACCGGTTTCGGTGTTTTCTGAGGGCCCAGCCCCCAGACCCCGGCCGGGCGGGCTCCGCCCCCGGACCCCCGGCCCGCTGCGTGATTGCGCCGTAACGGGTTCCCAGCACGTCACCTCGCGATCCGCGCGCAGCCAGCCGGTCGCAACGGCCTGAATTCGATCTGCTGACGCTCCGGCCGTGAACTCGCTCGGGGCGTTCTGCTGATAACAGGGCGAAGACCCTTCGCTCGAAAGGCCACCATGACAGCAACCGACGCGGAGCTCGTAGAAGCGTCGCTGCGCGTGCCGGAGAAGTTCGCGCTGTTCTTGCAGGGCAACGACAAGGACCGGTCGGTCAACTCGTACGGCAAGGACGTGCTGGGCATGGTCAGCGGCTCGTACCTGCCGGGGCCGCAGCGGGCCGCGTTGTTCGAGGCGGCGACCCGCGTGCCGGGGCTGACCGTCGTGGAGAACGTCTCGGCCGGCCGGCCGGGGATCGGGATCAGCTGGCCGGTACCGGAGGGCTCGTTGCCGGAGGCCAAGCCGACGGTGATGGTGTTCGACAAGGACACCTACGAGTACCTCGGCACGCAGAACGAGCCGCCGGACGCGTCCGGGTTCGTCAACCAGGTGGGCGACCGCGTCTAGCGGTGCTTCATGCCGAGGGCCCAGGTCACACGACCTGGGCCCTCGTTTTCGAGTCAGGCCGCGGTGGCGCCCTGGGGACGGTTGAGGGCCCGGCGAAGGTGGCGGAGCGCCATGGTTGTCGCGGTGAACGCGACGACCGCCAGCGCGACGGCCGGGAGGTAGCCGAACAGGACTGCCATGGCCAGCATGGAGCCCCGCGGCAGCAGGTCGTGGATCGGCTCGAGCAGGTAGACGGTGGCGCTCGCGATCAGCAGGGTGGTGAGCAGGCCGCGCGCTCCCGTGCGCTGGAAGACCAGCCCCGCGGCGACGAGGAGGGCGAGAGCCGTTCCGATGGGGAGCGCTTGCTCGTCGAGGTCCATCGCGAAGGAACGCCTGCTGTGGGCGGGCACCGACGTGGCCACCGTGAGGACCGCGAAGGCCACGGAGACCGGGGCGACGAGCGCGGCGACGAGCCCGGCGCGCAGGCGCTCGCGCTTGTCGAGCCGGAGAGCGGCTGCGGGTGCGAGCAGCAGGAGCAGACCACCGATGACCACGGCCTTGTGCGCGTCCGTACCCACGCCCGCGTCCACGCCGGGCATGAACGGCGCCGCCAGAGCGGCACCGGCGGCCAAGCCCCTGGCCCACCAGGCGTGGCCCCGAAGCACCGACACCACGGCCCCGGCCCACAGTGCGGTGGTGACCGCGAGCGCGAGGTGACCCCACACCGACCCGACGTGCACGACGTCGGTCAGGCCCATGCCGTCGAAGGCGAGCAACGCGTAGACGGCGAGGAGGTAGCCGGTGATCAGGGCGGCGACGGGGATGGTCGCCGCGGCGGTCGCACCGCGGATGCCGTCACCCGCTCCGCGCACGTGGGCACGGACGGCACCGCGCAGCAGACTGACTCGTTCCCGTGCGGTGGGCCGGATCTGGCCGGGCTGCGCCATCTCGCAGAGAGTGCCCAGCATCTCCTGCTCGCGGTCGGCGCGGTAGGCGGCGGGGTACCAGCGGAGCAGCCTGCGGTAGGCGTGCTCGAGGCGGTGGGACGCCGGGTCGGCGACGGTCACAGACGTGCTCCTTCGAGGAATACGGGGTCGGTTCGCATGAGCGGGTGCGTCACTGCTCGGTGCGTCAGGCCAGGCCGGCCGCGGGGCCTGCGCCGAAGCCGCTCAAGCCACCACGGGCGGCGCGAGCGCGGAGGCCGGCGGTGGCGGCGTCGGCGTTGGCGCGCAGCCGGGCGGTTTCGTCGGCGAGAACGCCGGCGCCGGTGTCGGTGAGCTTGTAGTAGCGGCGCAGGCGACCTTCGACGACGTCCTCGCGGTCGAGTTCGATCCAGCCGTCGTCCTTGAGCCGGTCGAGAGCGCCGTACAAGGTGCCGGCCTGGAGGCGGACGCGGTCGGCTGAAAGTTCCGCTACGGCCCGGACGATGCCGTAGCCGTGGAGCGGTTCGGTGGTGAGCGCGGTGAGGATGAGGAACGTGGGCTCACGAAGCGGGATGGGCACACCAGGAAGCTACAGCTGCCGACATATATCGTCAACCGACCCATAGTGCCGAGCGCCGACACGTGGCCGTGAACCAATCTTCAGCCCAGCAGGATTCATTTATCGCAAATGAAAGTTGCTGTTGTTGTCGTGCGATAAGGCGTAGCCACCAAACCGTCCAGTCGGCTTTTGCCTCACGAACTGGAATGCTTCACTCAATCAGGTGACGCTTGCTCGGGAAAGTTCGGGTCGACGGGTAAGAAGTAACCCCTGCGATCGCTCTTTCGATGAGGGTGAAGTACCCAATCGGATGATCACGCCAGATACGCTCTGCAGGCCCGAATTCACCCGGAGTAACTCCTGACACGCGACAATCGAGCTGCATTCGACGTTCTCGCGTCCGCCCTGACGCAGTGCAACGTGGATCGAGTCACCGGCGCATTGCGCGTTGTCGGCAATGCGGGCGGACTGTTTCATTTGCGCGACGGCGCGGTGGTCGCGGTGGACAGCCCCGGATCTCCCGGACTGGAGACACTTCTGCTGAGTTCAGGCAGGATCGAGGAAAGCGACTGGACCGCGGCACTGGTGGAGAGTGTCGAGACACGATCCCTTCAAGCGGCACTTCTGGCTCGAGGGATCAAGTCCACCGAAGTCGAGGACCTCATCACGGCAGTCGTGCTGGACGGGGCGTTCGCCACTGCCGCCGGCGAGATCGAGGAATGTCTCGTCGACGAATCCATCGATCACCCCCTGCTGGCCGCGTCCGACGGCGTCGCCACGGACCTGCTGTTGTCGGAAACGGCCCGCCGACTGGATGCGATTGCCTCACTCGCGGTCACCTTGTCGCCTTACCGGGACCGGGTGGTGGCAGCGGGCAGAACGGAGTCCGCCGTGGTGACCGCGGAACAGCGGGAGATCATCGCGCACGCCACCGGAAGGCGCACCGCGCGGGACATGGCCTTCGCGCTGGGCCGAAGCCTCTACCCGGTCACCGTCGAAATTTCCCGAATGCTCGGTGACGGACTGCTGGAGATCGCCCCACCGGCGACATCGTCCAGTTGTTCGCATTGGGGACTGACTTCACTGCGTCCTCGGACACCAGCGACGCAGACCGTCAGTCGCGAGGCTGACCAGGCGAGTTCACTGCCCACTCGCCGCCCGGGACGGGCCGCGCCGGATTCCGGAACCGTCTGAGGACTTCGGAGGTGGAATGTTAGTGCTGAGCGGTTCGGCTTTTCCAATTCAGGAGTGGAGTGAATTGGACTACGACGCCCTGAGCGCCGAGATGCGGAAGCTCCGGGAGAACGTCCCCGGAGTCACCGACACGGTGCTGGCCGCGTCCGACGGGATCCCCATCCTCGCCGACGTGGCGAAGAACGTCGAACCCGCACACATCTCCGCACTGGCCGCCGCCGAGCTCGGAATCGCGCGCCAGGCAGCGGAGGTGATCGGCCTGGGCACGCTCAGCCAGACCGTGGTGTTCGGCAGCGAGGGCTACATGGCCGTGTACGCCATCGGCAGGCTTTCACTGATGGTCGTACTCGGGGACAAAGGGCTGAACCTCGGCCGTCTCCTGCACGAGTCCCGGCCTGTGATCGAACGGGTCGGCGCGATCCTGGCCGCGTAGCAAACACCTCAATCCGGTGAGTACATGTCCACGTTTGGTTCATTGTTCTCGTCAATTTCTTCTGCATGGAGACGTGTCCGCATGCGACCGAGACACCGGAAGTCGGCCACGTCACCTCAACCACCAGCTGAAACAGGGAAGTGGATTTCGATGAACATCGATATCGCGTTGAAAGAGGCCATGTCCATCTCCGGCGCCGTCGGCGTCGCACTGGTCGACTACGACAGCGGAATGTCGCTCGGCACCAGCGGTGGAGGCGACTGGCTGAACCTGGAAATCGCCGCGGCCGGAAACACCGAGGTGATCAGGTCGAAGCTGCGGGTGATGTCCTCGCTCGGACTCAACGACAGCATCGAGGACATCCTGATCACGCTGCACCGCCAGTACCACCTGATCCGGCTGATGAGCGGGATGAAATCCAGAGGTTCGCTCTTCCTGTACCTGGTGCTGGAAAGGGAGGTCGCGAACCTCGCGATGGCCAGGCATCAGCTCAAGCGCATCGAAGCCGACCTGCAGGTATAGGTCGATTCGATTCATGTCAGCCGCTCCACCCAAGGGCCCAGGTCGCACGGCCTGGGCCCTTTTTTCGACGTTGAGAGCTTCTTTTGGCCCCAACCGGTAGAGTGGCCACTTCGGCCTCGACAAGATCTCCGTGATGCGAGGTGGTCACTGTGACGGTGTTCATCAGCCACTCCTTCGACAACAAGCCCGAGTTCGCGAACGTCACCGAGTCGCTGGATCGGCTGAAAGTCCCGTATTGGCGGCCGGCCGAGATCAAGACCGGCGGTGCCTCGCTCCGCGACCAGCTCCGTGCAGCCGTGCAGACGTGCTCGGTGTGCGTTTTCATCGCCACCCACGCTTCGGTGAAGTCGAGCTGGTGCGGCGCGGAGCTGGGAGCGTTCTGGGGGGCCGGCACACCGATCATCGTGTACGTGGCCGACTCGTCGCTGCCGGAAAAGCATCTGCCTCCGATTCTTCAAGGCGACGCCTGGGAGCGGACGCTGGCCGTGGTGGCGTCCAGAGCCGCGGAACTGGTCAGCCATGACCAGAGCGGGGCCTACACAGCTCCCCAGCCGAGCACGTTGGTCTCGAACATGAACGCCTCACAACTCGAGAAGGTCGTCACCGGCGCGCTCTCGCTCGCACTGGCGCAGGCAGCCGACGAACCGGCCGGCATCAACGTGGAGACGGCCGCCTCTGAAGCCACGGGCCGGACTCTGCGCGCACGCGCGACGGTCGGACTTCTCGGCGAAGACCCCGAAGACGACTGGAAGCGACGCATCCTCTGGGTCGACGACCATCCCGGCAACAACCAGCGCGAGCGGAAGGTTTTCGAGTCGTTCGGCATCGAGTTCACTCTCGCCAGGTCGACCAGGGAGGCCCTGAGCGTGCTCGACGAACGCCGGTTCGGAGCGATCATCTCGGACATGGGCAGAGCTGAGGGCCCGGACGAGGGTTTTGCCTTGTTGAACGAGGTCCGATCGCGGGATCTCTCGACGCCGTTCTTCCTCTACACCGGTGTCGCAGCACGCCAACATCGGCTGGAGGCGTCAGCGCGCGGAGCGCAGGGCGTGACGAACATGGCAGCCGAACTGGTGGACATGGTGACCGCGGCTCTGGGCAAAGCGGTCTAGTCGACCGGTAGACCCCACGGCCTGCGGTCCAACTCCACCCACCCACCGCCACGAGCGAGAGCAGCGCGCACACCCGCCACGTGGTCGGCGAACGACGCGAGATCGCCGTGCAGCAACTCGGCGCGCTCGACGTCCAACGGGTGTGTGTCGTCGTGCCACAGATCAACGGCGAACGAGGCGACGAACGACATCGACTGCAGGAGCTGCAGCAGGGCCACGGAAGGGCGAGCGGTCTCGGCGAGGTAGTCCGAGCGGATCGACTCGCAGTCCTCCAGCAGGGCCCGGACCTGACGGATGGCATCGGCCGGAGTGCCGTCCCACGACGGGTCCGGGTACACGCGGTCGCTCAGCTCCAGCCAGAGCCGCCACCCCGTGGCCAGTTCCGCGTCGTCAGCAGGACACCACTTACCCATGCCTCCACTGTGCATGCGCAACCGCGCATGAGTCTCGTGACGATGACGCACGCCACGGAACCAACGGGTCACACACGCGTCTTGAAGCGCATGACGCATGTGAGGCAAGGGCTTGGCGTGCTGCTCAAGCCGATGGCGGTCGGGCTCGCCATCGGGCTGGTCCTGGCGTTGCTCGCGGTGCCGGCGCTCAAGTACGAGCTGGCCGACCACGCCAATCTCGCCACCCGCATCCTGGCCTACGGTTTCCTGCTCGTGCCCGTCGCCGTCGTCACCGTGCTGAAGAGCTCCTACCCCGTCACGCACACCACCGGGCTCGTGGCGGGCGCGACGGCGATCCTTGCCACCGCCGGCCAGACGTACACCGGTACGCCGATGCCCTACATCTGGCTCGCGGCGGCGACCCTGTTCGGATGCGCCGCCGCGAGGATCATGCAGAAGGAACGTGCCGTGGTTACGCCTTGACGGTGGCCACGTCGGGCTCGTCGGACTTCAGCGAGTCGATCAGCGCGTCGCGTTCCGGCGAGGCTTCCGGCTTCGCGAAGCCGATCGCCAGGTACAGGACCAGGGAGACCAGCAGGGGCGTCGAGACGATCAGGGCCTGCGAGACGACGAAGTCCTTCAGGAACTGCTGTTCGACGTAGAGGAAGATCCAGGTCGAGAGACCACCGATGGTCGACGACAGGGCTGCCGTCGGGCCGAACTTCCGGAACCACGGGAGCAGGCCGAGCATCAGCGGGATCGCGATCGGGCCCATGGTGGCCGCCACGAGGGCGATCACGACCTTCAGCACGAAGCCCTTGGTGTCCGCTGTCAACGCGATGGTCATCGACAGGCCGATGAACAGGAACGTCGTGATGCGCGCCAGTTTCAACTGAGCATCCGCGGTCATCGCACGGGCGCCCTTCCAGATGCGCGGAAGGATGTCGCGGGTGATGACGGCGGTGATGACGTTGGCGTCGGAGGAGACCATCGCCATCGTGTGCGAGAAGAAGCCGGCGAGGACGAGGCCCACCATGCCCGCGGGGAGCATGGCCTTGCCCATCTCGACGTAGGCCTGTTCGGCGTTGGCGTCCATGCCGGGAACGATCAGCGGGGCCGCCCACATCGGGAAGAACAGGATGAGCGGCCAGACGAGCCACAGCCCGGCGGACAGCAGGGCCGAACGCTTCGCGGCGAAGCCCGACGGGGCCGCCATGTAGCGCTGGGCCAGGTTCCACATGCCGCCGTTGTACTCGAGCGTCTTGATCAGGAAGAGCGCCATGAAGAACGTCAGCGTGTAGGGACCGGTCAGCGGGTCGCTGTGGCTCTCGGGGAGCTTGTCCCAGATCGTCCACATGAAGTTGATGCCACCGAAGTGCGACGCGACCGCGAAGAACATCGCGAGGCCCGCGGCGCCCTGGATGATGAACTGGCCGAAGTCCGTCAGCGCGTCGGCCCACAGACCGCCGAGCACCGAGTAGACCATCGTGACGACGCCGACGAGCGCGATGCCCCAGAAGATCGGGACACCGGCGAAGCCCTGCAGCAGCAGCGCGACGGCGACCCACTTGGCCGCGATGTCGACGACCTTCAAACCGGCGCCCGCCCATGCCATGAGCTGCTGGGTCGGCACGTTGTATCGAATTGCCAGGTACTCGAGCGGCGACTTCACGTCGTGCTTGGCGCGCAGCCGGTTCCAGGCAGGTGCCCAGAGGAACGCGCCGATTCCGACGCCGATGCCGATCGTCAGCGACCACCAGATGTAGACCGTGAGGCCGAGCCGGTACGCCTCCGCCGCGAACGCGACGAACATGACGGCGCTGTACCCGGACATGTGGTGCGAGATGCCTGACAACCACCACGGCATCTTGCCGCCCGCGGTGAAGAAGTCGGCGATGTTCTTGATCCGCCCGCGGGACCAGAGACCGATGCCGACCATCACCACGAAGTAACCGGCGACCACGATCCAATCGAGGGTGCCCATGTGACCTCCTTGCGTGCACACACGTGTGCCCGCGAGAGCACCAGGCCTCATGGCGGCGGGAACCTGGCACATCCGCACGGGATATGTGACGTAGGTCTTACGAGACTGTTGCCCCGGGACGGAAGACCTTCGGCGGTCTTGAATCACATTCGTGACCCTTGTTCACCTACGTGAACCGGCTATTCCGCGTCACACGTCCGAGGGAACGACGTCTCTCCTCCGGAAGCACGAACGGAGGTGCTGATGCTCCCGCCCAGCCGGCCTGCCCCCGGTGTCGCGCTGATCGACCCGGTACCGCTGTACCGCGAAGGCCTGTCCGCCCTGATCAGGCGGACCGGCGGCCTGCGCTGGCTCGGTTCCACGGGTGATCTGCACGCTGCCGTTCGCCTGCACGAACGACTGCGCCCCGACGTGCTCCTCATCGACTCCGTGCTCGATCCGGTGGGCCACCTGGCCCGGCTACTGGTCGAACGCGACCCGAATCTGCTGATCATCGGACTCGTCCGCGACGCGCACTCGCACGCGAACTACGTGACGAGCGTGTTAGAAGCAGGTGTTCGCGGCGTCGTACCGCGTTCGGCCCAGCCGGAGCAGATCGTCCGGGTGATCGCCGAGACGTGCCGGTCCCGCGGCTACGTGCACCCCGACCTGCGCCCGACGAAGGAACGGCCGACGCTCACCCGGCGCGAGTACGAGGTGCTCACGCTCATCGCGGACGGCCTGGAAAACCAGCAGGTCGCGAACGAGCTCATCGTGTCCGTGGAGACCGTGCGGACCCACGTGAAGGGCATCCTGCGCAAGCTCAGCGCGCGCGACCGAACGCACGCGGTGTCACTCGCTTACCGGTCAGGACTGCTGATCGGCCGACCAGCCGTGCTCGAGTAGCCCGAACACCTCGTCGGCGGCCCGTTCGCGGTCCGGCCGATCGAAGATCAAGTCCCGCGCCTCCAGGGCGAACCGGGCCAGCGCGGCACATCTGACGTCGCCGTCCGGCGCACCGATCTCCGCCGCGATGACGCGCGCCAACGCGTCCTGATGGCGCATCCACATCCCGTGCGCGTACGCACGCAACGCCGGTGTCGTCCGCACCAGCCGCTGGAAGTCGTCGAACATCGGGTGGTCGGCGTGCCCCTTGGCCGCCTCGACGAAGTGGTCCCGCAGCGCCTGCGTGATCGACTTGCCGGCCGGACGCTCCCGCACCACGCCTAGCAGCGCGGACTCCTGCTCCTCGTCCTCGTCGAAGAGCAGCGACTCCTTGCTCGGGAAGTGCTTGAACAGCGTCGTCACCGACACGTCCGCACGGTCGGCGATCTCCTTCACGCCCACGTCGTCGAACCCGCGCGCCATGAACAGGTCCAGCGCCGCGTCAGCGATCGACCGGCGGGTCTGCAGCTTCTTGCGCTCACGGCGGCCGAGTTCGGTCACCGCCCGATCCTAGCGTGCGAGTTGAACCACTTCAAAAGTGTAGTGGTTGCACTTTTGTAGTGGATACGCTTTCATCGACGGCATGACCACACCACGCATCGCCATCGCAGGGGCCGGCATCGGCGGCCTCACCTGTGCCCGCGTTCTCCAGCTGCACGGCTTCGAGAACGTCACCGTCTTCGAGCGGGAGAGCTCGCCGGAGGCCCGCCAGCAGGGCGGCACCATCGATCTGCACGCCGACAGCGGTCAGGAGGCGATCCGCGCCGCCGGCCTGTTCGACGAATGGCACGCGCTCGCCCGCTTCGAGGGCCAGGAGCAGCGCAAGGTCGACCACGCCACGGCCGCGTTGATCGAGCACGAGCCGGCGGAGGGCGACTTCCGCCCGGAGATCGACCGCGGCCAGCTGCGCAAGCTCCTGCTCGACTCACTGGCGCCCGGAACCGTCTGCTGGGGCCTCGGCATCGACTCCGCCGCACCGGGCGAGATCACGTTCCTGGACGGCTCCACTGCCACGTTCGACCTGGTCATCGGTGCGGACGGAGCCTGGTCACGGGTGCGCCAGGCCCTGTCCGACGCGATTCCGCAGTACACCGGCGTGATGTTCGTCGAGACCCGGCACGACAACGACGAACGACTCCTCGACCTCACCGGTCAGGGCACGATGGTCGTGGACCACGAGGGCCTGATGCTGTGGGCGCAGCGCAACAGCGGCGATCACATCCGCGCGTATGCGTGCATGCGCGCGCGTGAGGATTGGAAGCCCTCCAACGCCGAGCTGCTGGACCTCTACGCGGACTGGCACCCGGACCTCAGGGCGTTCCTCGCCGGCGAGCTGATCCACCGGCCCCTTTACGCGCTGCCGGTGCCCCACAGCTGGGACCACACGCCCGGCGTGACGCTGCTCGGTGACGCGGCCCACCTGATGCCTCCGCTGGGCGTCGGGGCCAACCTCGCGATGCAGGACGCGGCCGAACTGGCGCTCGCGATCGCCGAGAACGGTGTCCGAGACGGTGCGCGAGCCTACGAATCTGTCATGTTGCCGCGCGGGATCAGCTTCGCCGAGCGCACGAACCCCGCACTTCTCGAGATGGTCTCCGAGCGTCCGATACGCGTCTGACCGGCTCTCATGCCCGATTCAGGGTGGTTGCGGGAGTGTCTGATTCGCCACCAGTGGGTGGTCGCCCTTGCCGGGGTTACTGTCGGGTAATACTCTGTTGTTACCGGTCAGTAGGCGACCCCGCCGCGACCCTGAGGAGTGAGCTGACGAGATGGGCCACTACAAGAGCAACGTCCGGGATCTCGAGTTCAACCTGTTCGAGGTCTTCAACGTGCAGGACCACCTCGGCACGGGGCCGTTCGAGCAGTCCGACGAGGACACGGCGCGCAGCGTGCTGGCCGAGGTGAAGAACCTCGCGGAGGGTGTCCTGGGGGACTCCTTCGTCGACGCAGACCGCAACCCACCGGTGTTCGACCCCGCGACGCACTCGGCGACCCTGCCGGCGTCGCTGAAGAAGTCGTACCAGGCGGTGTGGGACGGCGAGTGGTACCGCCTGTTCCTGCCGAACGAGCTGGGCGGCTTCGGCACCCCGCCGTCGGTCACCTGGGCCGCGTCCGAGCTGCTGCTCGGTGCGAACCCGGCGGTCTACATGTACCTGGCGGGTCCCAGCTTCGCGACGGTCGTCTACAACAACGGCACCGAGCGCGACAAGCAGTGGGCGCAGCTGATGATCGACCGCGGCTGGGGCGCCACGATGGTGCTGACCGAGCCGGACGCCGGTTCCGACGTCGGCGCCGGCCGCACCAAGGCCATCAAGCAGGACGACGGCACCTGGCACATCGAGGGCGTGAAGCGCTTCATCACGTCCGCCGACCAGGACCTGACCGAGAACATCATGCACATGGTCCTGGCGCGTCCCGAGGGCGAAGGCATCGAGGCGAAGCCAGGCACCAAGGGCCTGTCGCTGTTCCTGGTGCCGAAGTTCCACTTCGACCCCGAGTCCGGTGAGCTGGGCGAGCGCAACGGCGCCTTCGTGACCAACGTCGAGCACAAGATGGGCCTCAAGGCGTCCACCACGTGCGAGCTGACGTTCGGCCAGCACGGCGTGCCCGCCAAGGGCTGGCTGCTCGGCGAGGTGCACGACGGCATCGCGCAGATGTTCGACGTCATCGAGTACGCCCGCATGATGGTCGGCACCAAGGCCATCGCGACGCTGTCGACCGGTTACCTGAACGCGCTGTCCTACGCCAAGGAGCGCGTGCAGAGCGCCGACCTGACGCGCATGACGGACAAGACCGCCCCGCGCGTCACCATCACCAACCACCCCGACGTGCGCCGCAGCCTGATGCTGCAGAAGGCGTACGCCGAGGGCCTGCGCGCGGTGTACCTGTACGCCGCCACGCAACAGGACAAGGTGATGCTGGGCGGCGACGACGCGAAGCTGGCGGCCAAGGTCAACGACCTGCTGCTGCCGATCGTCAAGGGCGTCGGCTCGGAGCGTGCGTACGAGCAGCTGGCGCAGTCGCTGCAGACGCTGGGCGGCTCGGGCTTCCTGCAGGAGTACCCGATCGAGCAGTACATCCGGGACGCCAAGATCGACTCGCTGTACGAGGGCACCACGGCCATCCAGTCGCTGGACTTCTTCTTCCGGAAGATCATCCGCGACAAGGGCCAGGCGCTCGGCTTCATCAACGGCGAGATCCAGACGTTCCTCGACAACGAGGGCGGCAACGGCCGTCTGAAGGAGGAGCGGGCGCTGCTCAAGCAGGGTCTCGAAGACCTGCAGGGCATGCTCGGCGCGCTGGTCGGCTTCCTGACCACCTCGCAGGAGGACGTCCGCAACCTCTACAAGGTCGGCCAGAACTCGGTCCGCCTGCTGATGACCGCGGGTGACGTCCTCGTCGGCTGGCTGCTGCTGCGTCAGGCCGAGGTCGCGCTGCAGAAGCTCGCGGGCACGCCGTCGGCCAAGGACAAGGCGTTCTACGAGGGCAAGATCGCCGTGGCGTCGTTCTTCGCGAAGACGGTGCTGCCGGAGCTCACCGCCCGCCGCAAGATCGCCGAGCAGACCGACAACGCGCTGATGGACATCGACGAGAGCGTTTTCTAAGCGCCTCAAGGACAACGGGTCCGCGCACCTCCTGCCCGAGGTGCGCGGGCCCGTTTCTCATTGCCTCGTCAGGAGATCTGGTCGACGGTGTACCAGCCCGTGCTGAGCACTCGCGGGGCCAGGTAGGTGTTGTAGACGTCGCTCTCGTCGAACCGGCCGCTGTGCAAGTACGCGACCAACGCTCCGTCGCTCTTCCTGCGGCCCAGCAGGTCCGGGATGCCGTCGCCGCTGATCTCCTTGAGCATCAACGAGTCCAGCGTGTCCCAGCCCCAGCCGAGCGTGATCTCCCGGTAGCGGCCGACGCTGTTCTCGAACTCCAGCTTCTGCACCGCGAGCCTGCCGTTCGCGTATTCGACGATCCGGTCGCGGTACTGGCCCCTCGTCACCGAGCCGGGCACCTCCGAGTACTGCGTCCAGACGACCCTGCCCTTGCTCTCCCGGTCGATGCTGAACTGCTCGAAGTGGTCGACGCCGTACACGAGCTTGTTCTGGAAGTGGTAGATCGAGGTCTCGTTGTCGCTGGCGTAGATCTTCTCGATGTCGTCGAGGCCGTCGCCGCGGACCGTGCGGATCACGGCCTTGCCCCAGCCGTCGGCCCAGTACCAGAAGTTCTTGCCGGCGATCTCCCGCTGGCGCAGCGTCGAGATGCCGTTGAAACCGGCGTTCGGGTAGAGCCAGAGGTTGCCGTCGAGGTCGGCGGCGACGACGTCGCTCGGGCCGGCACCGTCGGCCCTGGCGGTGGCGATCCAGTGGTAGTTCACGTCGCGCCAGCCGTAGCCGATCGTCACCGGCGCGCCGAAGTTGCCGCCGTCGATCTGCGGGTAGACGACGAGCCGTCCGTCGGACGTGCGCGCGGTGATGTCGGACTTGCCGTCGCCGGTCACGTCACCCGACGGACGGGGCGAGGTGCCGGGCTCTGCGGTCGCAGGCACGGCGAGGCCCGTGACGGACAGGGCGACGACCGCGGCGGCGATCCAGGTTCTTCTTCGCATGGCTTTCTTTCCCCCGGTTCGGTCAGCTGATGACGTTGTTGGTGTTCCAGCCGTAGCCCATCAGGGTCGGCGCCTGGAACGTCGCGATCGGGTTGGCCGGGTTCCACGTCTGCGAGTGCCGGTAGCCGACCAGTTCGCCGTTGTGTCGCCTGCCGATCAGGTCCGGCCAGGCGTCACCGCTGTACGAGCTGACACCGACGAAGTTGAGCGTGGTGAACCCGTGGCCGAGGGTGTAGTTGGCCTCCCCGCGGAACGAGAACACCTTCAGCGTGTCGGCCGGGTCCAGGTACAGCAGGTCGGGGTAGCCGTCGAAGGTGACATCGGCCATGTTCATGTCCACGACGTACCTGACGCCGTACATCAGCGCTTCCGGTGCGCTGTACCGCGCTACCTCACCGAAGTTGCCGAGGTGGCGGTAGATGTACGCCATGTCGGTGTTCACCCGGCGGGCGATGATGTCGTCGCGGCCGTCGCCGTTGAAGTCGTGGAGCAGCACCAGGTCGTTGATGTTCCAGCCGGTGCCGAGGACGTACGACGGGCCGAGGGTGTTGAGGCCGTCGAAGGTCCCCGAGTGCGGGTAGACCCGCATCGTGCCCCCGCTGTCGATGCTGACCACGTCGGCCAGCTGGTCGTCGGTGATCCGGCCGGCACCGATCCAGCGGAAGCCGCCCCACCCGTGGTTGATGGTCACGGCTGGTTGGAAGGTGTCGAAGCCCCCGTCGAAGCTGTTGCCGTGCGGGTAGACCTTGAGCACGCCGTTGTCGGCCTGTCTCGCGAGGATGTCCGGCAGCCCGTCACCGGTGAAGTCCCCGGATCTGGCGCCGCTGCTCGCGGAGCTGGCACCGATGTGCCCGCCGGTCTCGGCAGGCTGCATCCCGGAGGACTGGACACCGTGCGGCTCGGGCGCGGCGAAGACGACCGGAGTTGTGGATGCTGCCGTAGACGTCAGCAATGCCGCCGTGGCGACCAGGAGACCCCATTTGCGCTGCATGCGCGCATCATGCAGGCCGTCCCCGCGTTCCCGCAGCGAAATCCGGCAACGCGGGGACGGCCGCGGTCAGCGAATTTTCACGCCTTGAGCGCGCGTGCGGCGACGAAGCAGTACACGCCGAACGCGGCGATGCCGATCGCGACCGCGCTGAGCAGGAACATGCCATAAGGCTGTGCCGCCAACGTCTTCAGCGCCTTGTCCATGCCACCGGACTGCTGGGGGTCGGCGTTGATCGCGGCAAGTCCGACGAGGACACCGATCACGCCGTACGCGGTGCCCTTGCCGATCCAGCCGATGCGGCCGACGGGTTCGATCCACGACGGCGCGCGGCTCATGTCGAGGTCCTTCTCGAAGGACTTCTTGATTCCTTTGTAGATGATCACGCCGGCGATGCAGAGGATGCCGATGGCGATCGCGCCGACGATGAACTGGCCGCCGGGCAACGCGAGCACCTGCGCCGTGAGTTCTTGCTGCTGCTGGTTCTGGTCGCCGGAACCGCCGCCCGTCGCGTATTTGAAGGCACCGAGCGCGATACCGGTCGCGGTGATGGCACGGGCAGCGGAGCCGATGCGCTTGGAGATCCGCTTCCGCTTCTTGCCGATGTAGGTGTAGCCCACGAAGGCGAGCAACAACTGCCACAGCGCGAAGAACACCAGCCCGATCGCGAGCGTCCACAACACCCAGGCGCCGCCCTGGGCGATGTCGCTCACCGCGCCTTTCGAGTCGGCCTGTTCGGAGTCACCGAACGCGACCTGGATCGCCAGCCACGCCACCAGGACGTGCACGACCCCGTACAGCACCATTCCCGCCCGCCCCAACGTCTGAACGGCGGGGTGTCTTCGCGCTTCCTGCGCAACAGTGGCCACGAAGGGGTGAATACCCCCGCGTGGCCACGGCGAACCTGAATGTTGCTCAGCCGCCGGGCGGCGGCTCACAGACGATCTTGAACTGCGGGTCGTAGCGGACCGTGCGCGACTCGCTGCGGGACTGGCCGGTGCGGCGGTCCGTGATCGTGCGGGTGTCCGTCACCGAGAAGCCAGGAGCGCCGTTGCTCGGCGCACACTCGGCCTTGTTGACCTTCTTCTCCTGCGGCTGGGTGGGGTTGAACTCGCCGCTGGTGGAGCCGGTGACGTCGTAGTTCTTGGTGCCCCAGAGCACGATCTTGATCGACGAGCCGGTCCAGATCGTCTGGATGGCGACGCCCGTGTCGTCCGGGTTCGTGAACGCGATGTCGATCAGGCTGTTGCCCGCGCCGTCCATGAACACGGTGGCCTCGCGGCCCTTCGGGTACCGCGTGATCCAGTAGCTGTGCTCCTTGTGGCCCGCGTCCTTCATGCCCGCGTAGTAGTACGCGTTGTAGAGCGTGGTCGCGAACTGCGAGATGCCGCCACCGACCGCCTTGCCGGGGATGCCGTTCTCGATGATGCCCGCCTCGACGTAGCCCTGCGCGGTACCGCGGGGGCCGGTGTACTTGTTGAGGCTGAACGTCTCCTTGGGCTTCACGATCGCGCCGTTCACCTTCTCGGCGACGACCCGGATGTTGACGCCGGAGGCGGGAGCGAAGCCACCGGTCTGGAACTCGCCGATGACCTCCTTGATGCCCATCTTGTTCGCCTGCTCGGTGGTGACCTTCGCGGGCGTGTGCTTGTACTCGAACTTGACCTCGCGCGCGTCCGTTTTCTTCAGCGTGTCGAAGTAGGGCTGGAGGTTCTTGTCCCAGTCGAGGTCGAGGCCGTCCACCGACGGCTTGACGGTCGGCTTGCCGCCCTCGAAGACGATCTCGGCGTCCTTGCCCTGCTTGACCGTGTCCTTGAGCTGAGGCGCCGTCACCTCGGCGAGCTTGTCCTTGTTCGGCGTGACGGTCAGCGCGCCACCATCGCCGGGAGCGAAGGCCAGCGTGGCCCCGATCTGCTCCGGCGTGAGCGTCGCGTCCTTGCCCTCGCCCTTGATGACGACCGGACCGGACACCGCGGTCTTGACGATCTCGTTGAGCGCCTTCTCGACGCCCTCCTTGGTCGTCTTCACCGGGGTGAAGTCCATCGGGACCTCGACCGGGCTGCCGGACGCCCAGTTCGCGACGACCGCGCTCGCGGCGTCCTCGGTCTTGAGCTTCTGGCCGTCGTGCGGCTCGACGGCGACCGGGTTGGCGCCCTCGAACTTGATGGTGCCCTCGATCGGCTCGTGGTCGAGCTTGGGGCGCATGGCCTCCAGCGCGCCGGAGACCTTGGCGTCGTCCGCCTTCGTCGCGACGCCGACCTCGCGGCTGGTGAAGAACGAGGTCACGCGGGTGATCGGGCTGAGCGGCTGGCTGCCGGCGCGGTCGATCGTGCCGTTCCAGTCGAGCTCCAGACCCGCCGCCTTGGGGTCGAGCTCGGCGTTGACGTCACCGGCCTTGAGCGCGACCGGCTTGCTCAGCCGCGGGCCGATCTCGTCGCGCAGCTTCTTCTCGGCCTCGTCGTGGCCCATGCCGCCGACGTCGACGCCCGCCACGGTCACGCCGCGGGGCACGTTGCCGCTGGAGACGAGGATGTCCAGGCCGTAGAGCAGGCCGAACGCCCCGACCACGGCCGCGGCCACCATCAGGAGCTTCTTCTTGTTGTTCTTCGGCTGTTCCTCGTCCTCGCCGGGCTCGATCATCACCGGCCCGTAGACGCCCGAGTCCTCCGGCTGCGGCAGTGGCGGGGCCACCGGCGCCATGTACTCGGTCGCGTCCTCGCCGGCCGGGAACCCGACGCCGGGCACGGCCGCGGTGACGGTCGGCTCGCTGTCCGGTTCCTCGGAAGGCCACGCCTCGGTGGGCGCGCCGGTGGTCACTGGGCCGATCTTCGTCGTCTGCTCGGAGGCGGTGCCTCCGGGATTGACCGGCGGCATCGCTCTAGTCTTTTCAGCGTCGTACGGCACAGCTCTCCCCGTTGCCCTGTCTCTCCTGAGGCGGCATATGTGTGTAGCTATCAGGCGCAGATCACTTACCGGCGGCTCATAGGTACAGACCAGTACCGTGCTCGGTGAGCTCACTTGCCACAGCGTGCAGGTCGCGTTCCCTCATCACGAGATACGTGGTGCCGTGCACCTCGACCTCAAGCTGATCTTCCGGGTTGAACAGAACCCGGTCGCCCACCTTCACGTGCCGCACGCTGGTACCAGCCCCGAACACATCACCCCACGCCAACCGCTTCGCCATCTGGGCCGTAGCGGGGATCACGATGCCACCACTGGAACGCCGCTCGCCGTCCTCCGGCGAGATGCGCACCATGACGCGGTCGTACAGCATCTGGATCTCGAGCTTGACATCAGGCACCAGCAGAGTCTACGTGCCTGCTGGACCAGCCTCGTCCATGCCGCCCATCAGCAGCGGAAGACGGGTAGGTGCATCGGCAACAACTCGAACCGGCACCCCCCAGTCCTGCCTGGTCAGACGGCAGACCGGGTGTTCGTCGGCCGGATCGTCACTGCAACTGGCCGCCTGCGCTACGACGTGCAGAACGCCGTTCGTGACCTGATCGTTGATCCGCAACGCCCGTACCAGTTCGGTACCGGCCCCCGCGCCCTCCAGAATCAGCTCCGGCGGTGAGCTGGTGATCTCCAGCCGGGTGGACGGTCCGTACCTTTCGTCCAGTTTCGTCCCGGTCGGCGGCGTGAAGACCACCGCGAGCTCGATCTCCCCGGACGCGATGTCGGTGGACGGCCGCTTGACCGCGTGCTCCTTGCCGTCGATCTTCGTGGCGGCCGCGGAGAACCTTTCGAGACGGTGAGCAGCACTGGCCACGACCACGAGCTCGTCGTCGACGAGGAGCGCGTCGGACGGCTCGGCGATGTCCGTCGCGATGGTGGTCAGCGTCTTCGTTTCGGGGTCGTAGCGCCTGATCGCGTTGTTGTAAGTGTCCGAAATGGCGATCGAGTGGTCATTCAGGACAGTGACGCCCAACGGGTGCTGCAACAGGGCTTCCTCGGCGTCGCCGTCCTTGTGTCCGAACGCGAACAGCCCCTTGCCGATGACGGTGTGGACCTCACCGTTCTCGAGGTACCGGAGCGCGCTGGTCTCGGAGTCGACCATCCAGAGCCTGTCGCCGTCCGCGGCCAGCCCGGACGTCTGCGCGAAGAAGGCCCCCGCGGCCGGCCCGTCGTTGATGCCTTCGACCGTGGTGCCGGCGAGCCTGCTGACGGTGCCGGCCTCGGGGTCGAAGAAGCCGAGCGTGTGGTTGCCGGCCATGGCGATCGCCACGCCACCGTTCCACCACGCGACGTCCCACGGGCTGGTGAGGTCGATCTTGTCGGCCGGCCCGTCGGTCTCACCGTCCCGCCACTGCTCGCCCGTGCCCGCGAGCGTCGTGACCTCGCCCGTGTCGAGGTTGAGGCCCCTGATGAGGTGGTTGACGGTGTCCGCGACGACGACGTCGTAGCCGTGCGTGTTGGGGACCGCGGTGAGGCCCGCCGGCTCGGAAAAGCTGGGGTTGAGGCCGTCCTCTTTGCCTCGTTCGCCGGTGCCGATACGGCGGATGACGGTCTCGCCGTCCGCTTCCAGCTCCACGATGCTGTGGTGGGCGGAGTCGCTGACCAGGATCGTGTTGCGCGGCGTGACGATGGCCTTGGCCGGGAACCGCAGCGTGGTGCTGGTGGGCTCCGGGGCGACGTACGGACCGGTGCCGCGGTGCAGCGTGCCCTTCTCGTCGTGCTCCTCGACCAGTTCCCTGATGATCGTCCTGAGCGCCTCGACGTGCCCTTCCCCCGCGGCGACGTGCACGACGTACCCCTCGGGGTCGACCAGCACGAGCGTCGGCCACGCCTTGACCGCGTAGTTCTGCCAGGTGGTGAGCTCGGGGTCGTCGAGGACCGGGTGGTGCACCTCGTACCGCTCGACGGCAGCTTTGAGCGCCTCGGCGTCGGCCTCGTGGACGAACTTCGGCGAGTGCACGCCGATCGTGACGAGGACGTCCTCGTGTTCCTTCTCGAGGGGGCGCAGCTCGTCCAGGACGTGCAGGCAGTTGATGCAGCAGAACGTCCAGAAGTCGAGCAGCACGATCTTGCCGCGCAGGTCCTTGAGGCTGACCGGTTCGCCGCCGGTGTTGAGCCAGCCGCGTCCGACCAGCTCAGGGGCACGGACACGGGCACGGCGCTTCACAGTCGTCACGACCGTATCCAACACGGTGGGACAGGGCGTCCATTCCGGCGTCCATCATGTGGGCGCTTTCGTTTTGTTCGTTTTGAGCTAGCATCGCGGCATGACGGCAAGCGGCGGCGAACGAACGGTGTTGCCTCCGGCGCGACCCGAGAGTCTGTCTCCTTGGGTCGCCGCCCTGACGCGTTCCGGCAGCGAGACCGCAGCGCTCGTCGCACCGGACGGAACGCACCTCGACCTGCCCGCAGAGATCTTCGAGGTGTTGCGGGAGGTCGTGTTCGCGATGTCACAAGGCTTGGCGATCACGGTTGCCCCACAACACACAGTGCTCACCACCAGCGAAGCCGCACACGTGCTGGGAGTGTCCCGGCCGACCCTGGTGCGTTTGCTCGAAGCGGGCGAGATCCCCTACGAGCAGCCGAACAGGCATCGCCGGGTCCGCCTGGCCGACCTTCTCGCTTATCAGGACCGATCCCGCAGGGCACGCGCCGCAGGACTCGACGAGATGGTCCGCGGCGGTGAGGACAGCGGACTGTACGAACTCCCGTTGGACACGCCGTTCGAGCGGATGCCGACGAACGACGACCCCAGGTGATCAGTGCTTCCCGTCTTCATCGACACGTGCGTTCTGCTCAAGCCCTACCTGTGCGACACCCTGCTGACGATCAGCGAAAGTGGCGTCTACCGTCCTTTGTGGTCAAAAGGACCCCAAGGATCGACACGTACTCGCAGCGGCAGTCTGGGGCGGTGCGGAGTTGCTGGTCACCGAGAACCTGAAGGACTTCCCCGACGCGATCGCCCGCCGCTTCAGCATCGAGGTGCTGCATCAGGACGAGTTCCTGCTCGACCAACTTGATCTCGCACCCGAGCTGGTGATCGCAGCGCTCCGGCGACAGGTGTCCCGGTATCGCCGAGCGCCACGCTCTGTCGACGACCTGCTCGACATCTTGGCCAGCGAGGGCCACCGCTGCACAGGGTTCGCTGAGGCGTGCCGCAACGCCCGCCCGTTCGGCACTTGGAGAAGTTGACCTACGACATCCGTCATGTGGACGGCAGTTTGAGGCCTGGCTTCTCACCCTCGTCGAACACCGGCGCGACCTGCACCACCGCTTCCGACAGGTCCACCTCACCGCCCGCGAACCGGGCCCCGCGGAACGACACCTCGCCTGCGTTGAACTCCGCGCCCTCGAACCGCACCCGCCCGCCGCTGAACTCGGCCTTGTCGAACGTCACGCGCGCGCCGTCGAACGAAGCGCCGCCGAACCACACCTCGCCGCCGCACACCTTCATGCCGTCGAACGAGATCCAGCCGCCGGGGAAGCGCGCCAGGCTGAGGAAGACGGTGCCGGCCGGGATGACGATGCCCGCGAAGTCGGCCGACCTCAGCACCGCGCGCACCAGGTCGAAGTCGTGGCCCTGCCAGCTGACCGGGGCGCCGTCGCGGAGGTGCTGGGCGATCACGCTGGTGAGCGTCAGGCGCACCTCGGACTCGGCGTCGTGGTACCACTCCGAGTCGAGCGAGGGCTCGTACGGGACGCGCAGGTAGGCGCACAGCACGTTGATGCAGGTCTGGCGTTGTTCGGGCCATTCGTCGGCGAGTGAGGCCATGGCGTAGATGCCGGCCAGGCGGACGGTCGGGGCCTCGTTGCCGATCTGGTTGCAGGCGGCGCCGAAGCGTTCGTTGAGCAGCTTGGTTCGTTCGCGGGTCTCGGCGGACTCGCTGATGCGTTGTTTTCGATAAGCCACAACGAGTGCGACCACGCCGCCTACGCCCGCCACCACGGTCAGCGCGACCTTGATGATGTCGAGCCTCGCGGTCGACGCAGTCGGAAAGCCCAGGGCGGCCCAGAGAAGGGCTGCGGCCGCAGCAAAGACGGTTAGGCCGATCAGCACAACGAGACCTATGTGCCTTTTGATTGACCAAAGCAGGCCGGAGTCCACGATGATGGACCGTAACCGCCCGTCTGAACCTTTGCGTTGTGTTTGGCGTAGAGGACGCCGGGAGGTGCGTGTGATGGTGGAGTACCTGGTGATCGGTGCGGGTCCGGCGGGCCTGCAGATGGGGCGCTTCCTGCACCGCGCGGGCCGCGAGTACCTGATCGTCGAGGCGGGGGCGGAGCCGGCGAGCTTCTTCCGGACGTTCCCGCGGCATCGCGTGCTTTCCACGGACGACAACTCGTTGTTCGAGGGTGTGCCGTTTTCGCGGTACAGCAAGCGGTCTTTCCCCAACGCGGACGATCTGGTGCGGTATCTGGAGGATTTCGCGCGGCCGTTGAACGTCCGCTACAACACGCCGGTCAGCGACGTGGACCAGTACCGGGCCCGGCACGTGATCATCGCTACCGGCAAGAAGCCTCACCTGCCCAGCATTCCCGGTGTCGAGCACGCCGAGACGTACGGGAGTGCCAGCACCGATCCGACCGCGTACGCGGGCAGGCGGGTGCTGATCATCGGCCGTGGCCACAGCGCGTTCGAGACGGCGGACAACATCGCGGCGACGGCCAGGGTCACGCACACCGTGGGGCGGACGGTGCAGCGGATCGTCAAGGACGGCAACGAGTTCGTCGCGACGATCGACGGCACCGGCGAGCTGAGGTACGACAAGGTGATCGTGTGCGCGGGCTTCCGCAGGGACACGACCCTCGACACACCGCACGTGCACGTCGTCAGCGGTGACTCGATCAAAGCGATCCGGCACTCGGCCAGGGCGCTGCACCGGATGCTGGAGGCCGAGCACCACGGCGTGCCGTGGCCGCACCGCAAGCTGCGCAACCGGCCGGACGCGCTCGCGGCGACCATCGCGATGCGGGCCAGCGAGATCCCGGACGGGTTGGCGGACGTCGTTGTCCCGCAAGGACAGCACGCGCTTCTCTACGACGAGATGCCGACGACCGAACGCCGCGGCTTCGTGGTCACGAGCACCCAGATCAGCCACTACCGCAAGAACGAGCTGATCGCCGTGGAACACCGCCTGCACCGCAAGCCGCTGGAGAGGTTCTTCTCGCAGCAGCTCGCGGTGCCCTGCATCGCCTAGACGGGAAGCGTGCGCGCGAGGAACGCCGCGGTCAGGTCCCAGGCCCGGTTCGCGGCGCCCTCGTCGTACCAGGGAGCCAGGTGGTTGAGGAACGCGTGGCCCGCGGGCTCCAGGTTGATCTCCGCGCCCTCGTGCGCGGCCACCGCGTCCACGACCTTCTGGTACCCGGTGATGAACGAGTCCTCGGTGCCGAAGTGGAACAGGATCGGGCAGGACACCTGGTCCAGCGTGCTGATCTGGTCCGGCACACCCGAGCCGTAGAACGAGACGGCGGTGTCCGGGTCGGAGGCCGTGGCCGCCGCGTAGGCCAGGGTGCCGCCGAGGCAGAACCCGAGCACGCCGACGCCACCGGTGACCTCTGGCAGGCCGCGCAGGTACTCGACCGACGCCACCACGTCCTGCACGGCCAGCGGGAAGTCGAGCTTCCCGACGACCTCCATCGACCTCTGGATGCCGGCCTCGTCGTGCTCACCCACCCAGCCCGGCTCGAAGCGGTGGAACAGCTCGGGCACGGCCACGACGTAGCCGAGCGCGGCGAGCTTCTCCGCGATGCCCCGCAGGTAGGCGTCCAGGCCGAAGATCTCCTGGATCAGGACGATGCCGGGGCCGGAGCCGGACGAAGGCAGCCAAACCGGCAACGGCATGTCGTCAATTCGATGGGTCATGGATCGATCTTGCCCGAGAAGCTCGGTCCAGTTGCTCACCACCACGGCGCCGTCGCGTGCCCGATAATCGGCCGATGATCAGGCTGATCGCGACCGACCTCGACGGCACGCTCCTGCAGCCGGGCGGAGTGCTCAGCGACCGCACCCGCGCCACGCTCAACGCCGTCGACGCGGACGTCGTGGTCGTGACCGCGCGGCCGCCGCGGTTCGTGCAGGACCTCGACCTCACCGGGACAGCGATCTGCTCCAACGGCGCGATGATCTACGACCTGACAAACCGGGAGGTCACGCACGCGCAGACGGTGCCGTTCGACGTCGTGCGGAAGGTGTCGGAGGCGCTCGCGGAGGTGATCCCGAACGTGGGCATCGCGGTGGAGACCGGGCTGGAAGTGTTGTGCGAGCCCGCGTTCAAGGGGTTCAGGGCGAACAATCCACATCGGACACTGGAGTTGCTCGACCACGTCTTCGAGGAGGCGCACCAGGTCGTGCAGATGCTCGCCTGGGCGCCGGACTCCGAGGCCGACCACATGATGGAGATCGCCAAGCAGGCCGTCGGGCAGCACGTCACGGTCACGCATTCCGGTGGGCTCGGGCTGCTGGAGATCAGCCCGCCCGGTGTCTCGAAGGCGGCGACGCTGGAGTCTCTTTGCGGTGCAAGGGGAATCGGCAAGCACGAGGTGATCGCGTTCGGGGACATGCCGAACGACCTGTCGGTGCTCGGGTGGGCCGGCACTGCGTATGCGATGGGCAACGCGCACCCGGTGGTCAAGCAGGCGTGCAGCAACCACGCGCCGCCGAACACCGAGGACGGCGTGGCCCAGGTCCTCGAACAGCTCTTCCGGCTCTAGTGACGGATCTAGCGGCGTGGCACCGAGGTGGGGCCTGCCACCTCGGCACCGAGCGCCGTCACCCGCCGCCGGAGTTCGCGGTCCGCGGTCACCACGGTCACCGACCGGCCGGCGCCCTCGGAGCGGACCACCTCGACGATCGTGTCGTCACCATCGCCTGCGGCGGAGACCACGCGGACGTCGGGGATGCTGGACACGTTGCGCGCCTTGCCTTCCACGACGAGGACCACTTCCTCGTCGCGGCCGCTCAACGCGTCGCGGAGGCGTTCGGCCGCGCCCGCCCGGTCGCGCCACCACCCGTCGGGCACTGATCCCACGACGTTGGCGGCATCGACCACGAGCAACGGCTTCACGCCCCTCAGAGTGCCTCAGCCCCGGCGTGCTCGCAGTGCGTCGAGCGAGTCGGGGTCGTCGCTCACCGCGAGTGAAGAGACAGCCTCGGAGACGCCGGCCCAGCGCTGCACGGCGGCCGTGGCGGCGGCGCGTTCCTTCTCGGGCAGCTTCGCGATGTTGGCGCCGTGGTTGCCGCCCGGCACCGCGAACGACAGCGAGTCGCGGGTGCCCGGACCGAGGCGGAACGGTTCGGCGCTCCACGGGTCGTTCTGACCGTTCACGAACAGCAGCCGCGAACCCTGGTAGCGCACCCACGAGTCGACGTCACGCATGGCGGAACGGTCGAAGCGCGGGAACCTGATCTCCGGCGACACCATCGAGCGCGGCACCGAGACGCCGGGGTAGCGCAGCAGGTCGCGCACCGCCGACTCGTCCGCCTCAGGCCAGCCGAGCTGCGTACCGGCCTGGTAGTAGTACGGCGCGTAGGGCGCCACGCCCGCGTCGGTGTAGAAGTCCCAGCCCACGGTCTTGTCCATGAACGTCCAGAGGTCGTCCACGGAAGCCGAAGCGCCAGGAACCAGGGCGCACTGCTCCTGGGTGCCGTACTGCCAGAACGTGAACGGCGTGTCGAGCACCAGGATCTCCAACGCCCGATGCGCGCTGCCGAACTGCTTGTACGTGTAGCCCTTGGCTTCCAGGCGCGAAACGATCTCGTCACGGTGCTGCAGGATCTGGCGCTGCACGCCCTCCAGCCGCTTGTTGCACGTCGGGTCGTTGCCGACGTTGCGGATGAACTCGCCGTAGACGTCGCGGTCGTTCACCACGTCGTTCGGCGCGACATAAGCGATGGTCGCGTCGACGTCGCGGGGGAAGAAGCGGCGGTGGTAGATCGACGTCATGCCGCCCTTGCTGGCACCCGTGGAGAGCCAGCGAGCGCGGTAGATCTTCTTGAACGCCAGCACGATCCGGTGGTGGTCGTTGGCCGCCTGCCAGATGTTCAGGTCGTCCCAGTCGGCCGGCACCGGGCGCGAGGGCGTGAAGAACCGCTGCTCCACGCTGAGCTGGTTGCCGTCGACGAGCCGCGCCGGTTCGGACGCGCCGATCGTGCCCGGCAGGCCGTAGCCGGTGGTGTGCAGCACCATCGGCTTGGCGTCGTCCTTGTGCAGCAACGAGAAGCGCTGCTCGAACCGCGACCCGCGCGGCCGGTGGTGGTCCGCGGGCTGCTGGATGCCGAGGACGAACGTCCGCGCGGTGCCGGACATCCCTTCGCTGATGATCCGGACGCCGGGTAGCGCGGCGATCCGGTCCTTGATGTCCGGGGCGGCGGACACGACCGAGGCGACAGCCAGGACCTGTGCCGATGCCAGGCCGAACGCCAGCAGGGAGCGTACGAGTCTGTTCACCACCCGAAGCTAGCCAGCGCGAGCGTCTCGACGAACCGGCCGATCGGCGGGACTACAGGTCTCTTGCAGCGGACTTGGAGAGGCCTTGCAGACGGGCCCGCGAATCTTCAGCCAAGCCTGAAGAGGGAGATCGGAAATGAAGGTTCGAGAGCTGCTCGGAACCAGTGCGGTCGCCGTCGCGCTCGTCATGGGAATGGCGAACGTGGCCACGGCCGACGACATGAGCGTGATGTTCAACTGCGGGACCTACCCCGCGGGCAAGCAGACCGCCAGGGACGAAGCCCTGGCCAGATCGACGACCTGGATCCAGTCGCGGGTGCCGTACAGCCAGAGCGCCTGCCACGCCAACCAGTTCGGCTCGTACCGCACCGACTGCAGCGGTTACCTGTCGATGATCTGGGGCCTGCACCACTCCTACACGACCTCGACGTTGCACGAGGTCTCGCACACCATCAACCGCGCTGACCTGCAGCCCGGCGACGCGCTGAACTGGCCGGGACAGCACACCGCGTTGTTCATCGGCTGGGCGGACGGCGCGCGGACGATGCCGCGGGTCCGTGAGCAGGCCGGGCCGAACGGTGCCGCCACGGTCGAGCGCAACTGGTCGGCCGCGACCGCCGCCAAGTACACGCCGATCCGCTACAACGGCATCATCTCGTACAACGTCGCCGGCGACATCGGCACGAAGTGGCGTGCGATGGGCGCGGACAACAGCCTCGTCGGCAGCCCGATCAACAACGAGCAGCCCGGCGCTCCCGGCGGCCGCTGGCAGGGTTTCCAGCGCGGCAACATCTACTGGACCCCCGCCACGAACGCCCACCCGGTGTACGGCGAGATCCTGACCAAGTTCATGAACTCCGGTGATGAGCACCGCTGGGGCTACCCGGTCAACGACGAGTCCCCTGGTGCGCACGGCGGCCGCTGGCAGGGCTTCCAGAACGCGAACTTCTACTGGACCTCCAGCACCGGCGCGTTCCCCGTGTTCGGGGAGATCCTCACCAACTTCATGAACAACGGCGATGAGCACCGCTGGGGCTACCCGCTCATGGAGGAGGCCGTCGGTGCGAACAACGGCCGCTGGCAGAAGTTCCAGAACGGCATCTGGTACTGGTCGGCACGCACCAGCGCGTACCCGGTGTACGGCGACATCCTGAAGAAGTTCGGCACCACCGGGGACGAGCACACCCACGGCTACCCGAAGGAAGCCGAGAAGGACTGGGCAGGCGAGCCCGGTGGGCGCATGCAGACCTTCGAGAACTCGACCTTCTACTGGACCCCCGCCAAGGGCGCCTGGTCCGTGGCGAACGGGTGATGGCCATGAAGACGACCACCACTCTCGCGATCGCCGCCCTGTCCCTGCTGCCGTTGGCGGGCGTCGCCCAGGCCGAACCGGCACACGTCTCCAACGCCGAGATGCAGGCCGCCTGCGCGGTTCCCGCCAACCGCGACATCAACGTCACCCGGATCGTCCACAACGTCGGTGTCCGGCGTGGTGTGTCGGCCAAAGTGATGCTCGCCGGGTTCGAAGCCGGCTGGGTCGAGTCGCACATGAACAACCTCAACTGCGGTGACCGCGACTCGCTCGGCGTGTTCCAGCAGCGGCCCTCGCAGGGCTGGGGCACCCCCGAACAGATCATGAACGTCGACTACGCCGCCGACCGCTTCTTCGCGGAAGCGCAACGCGTCGAGCCGAAGTACCCGAACCTGAGCGCGGGTCTGCTCGCGGACAAGGTGCAGCGCTCGTGCTGTCCTGCCCGCTACGACCAGGCCGAGGCGAAGGCCAGGCAGATGCTCGACGAGGTCCGGATCTCGGTCTACGGCGACATCGGCGTGAAGTGGCGGGCGATGGGCGCGGAGAACAGCGTCGTCGGCGCCCCGATCAGCAACGAGCAGCCGGGCGCACCCGGTGGCCGGTGGCAGGGGTTCCAGCGCGGCAACATCTACTGGACCCCGGCCCTCAACGCCCACCCGGTGTACGGCGAGATCCTGACGAAGTTCATGAACACCGGTGATGAGCACCGGTGGGGTTACCCGGTCAACGACGAGCAGCCCGGCGCGCCGGGTGGCCGCTGGCAGGGCTTCCAGAACGCGAACTTCTACTGGACCTCCAGCACCGGCGCGTTCCCCGTGTTCGGGGAGATCCTCACCAACTTCATGAACAACGGCGATGAGCACCGCTGGGGCTACCCGCTCATGGAGGAGGCCGTCGGTGCGAACAACGGCCGCTGGCAGAAGTTCCAGAACGGCATCTGGTACTGGTCGGCACGCACCAGCGCGTACCCGGTGTACGGCGACATCCTGAAGAAGTTCGGCACCACCGGGGACGAGCACACCCACGGCTACCCGAAGGAAGCCGAGAAGGACTGGGCAGGCGAGCCCGGTGGGCGCATGCAGACCTTCGAGAACTCGACCTTCTACTGGACCCCCGCCAAGGGTGCCTGGTCGGTCCGGAACAACTAGTCCTTGAAGCTGGCGAAATAGGCGGCGGCCATGTCCTCGTCGCCATGGCCTCGGGTGACCGCGCGGTTCAGGCGGGCACCCGAGGCCATTGCCACGTCCAGCTCCACACCAGCGCGCACGGCCGCCTCACGCACCAGCAGCGCGTCCTTCAGCGCGTTCTGCACGGTGAAGGCCGGCGGGAACTCCCGCTCGATGATCGCGTTGCCCTTCGTCTGCAGGTACGCGCAGTCCATCGCACCACCGGAAACGGCTTCCAGGAACAGCTTCGGGTCGAGCCCGGACGCCTCGGCCAGCGACACGGCCTCACCGACCGCGGCGGTCAGCGCGAGCACCCAGCTGTTCGCGACGAGCTTCAACCTGGACGACGCACCGGCTTCGCCCACCCACATCGTGCGGGCGCCGATCACGTCGAACACCGGCTGCACGCGGTCGCGCAGCTCGGTTGCACCCGAGGCGAGCACGACGAGCTTGCCCTCGGTCGCCGGTTTCACACTGCCCAGCACCGGGGCGTCGACGAAGTCCAGCCCGAGCGACCGGGCGAGCGCGATGTGGTCGTCGATCGCGTCGACGCCGACCGTGGACGCCTGGATCCAGACCGCGTTGTGCGGCAACGCCGCGGCGGCCGCGTTCATGGTCTCCGTGACGGCGGCTCCGTCGTTGAGCATCGTCAGCACGATCTCCACGCCCTCGACGGCCTGAGCCGGAGAGTCGGCGACGACCGCGCCCTGAGCGGCGAGCGGTTCAGCCTTCGCGCGCGTGCGGTTCCAGGCACGGACTTCGTGTCCGGCAGCGGCGAGGTTGGCTGCGATGGGGGCACCCATGAGGCCGGTGCCGAGCACGGCGATCTTCATGTCCCCAGCAAACAAGAAACCTCGCGGTGCTGCCAGGTCGGGGGTCCGACAGCACCGCGAGGTCAACAGTGACATCGGCGGACCGACGTGCGCTGTTACAACGCCATCATACTGTGGCGTGGATCACGTTTAACAGAATGAAACCCCTGGAGCGCGGGAGGTGCTCCAGGGGTTCCCGTAGGGAGGCACTCGCGACGGGGCGCCGTGCGAGTGCCGGGTCGAAAGTCAGCGCAGGGTGGTGACCTGAGCCTGGGCGATGGCCATCAGCTCGTGACGCATGGCCGGGGTGGTGGCCATGTCGATCGCGCGAGCCACGGCCTTCCGGTTGCGCGCCTCGGCACGACGGGCGCGGAGCTTCGCTGCGAAGTTCATCTCGGTCTGCACTTCCCTCTCGGAGGTCTGTTTGGCTGGTAACCCAAGTATGCACCCTCCTACCCGCAAACGCACGCGATTATCCGGTGAGTTGGGGCACAGGCCGATGAATCGTCGGCCGACAACGTGAACAGCCGGACAACGACGGGGAGTGCTCGTCAGTCCTCGCGACCCAGCAGGAACCTGCCGAAGTGCGGCACGGTGAAGGCGATCTGACCCCGTTCCGCGCTGTAGACCAGGCCTTTCTTGATGAGCGAGTCCCGCGCGGGCGACAGCGAGGAGGGCTTGCGACCCAGGTGGTCGGCCACCTGGGCGGTGTTGACCCCCGCATCCTTTCCGTCGGTCAACTCGGCCATCGACCGGAGATACTCGCGTTCAGCAGGCGTTGCACGCTCGTATCGGGAGCCGAAGAAGCCCACCGCCAGCTCGGCGTCGGCCTCCGGAGCGGCCATGGAGACGTCCAGCGCGCTGATCGGATCGACCGGCGCGGCGTCCCAGGCGGCCTTGCCGTAGGCCTGGATGAAGTACGGGTAGCCGCCGGACGCGTCGAACAACGCGTCGAGCGCCTCGTCGGTGATGCCCGCGTCCTCCCGTTCGACCGGGGCGAGCACCGCGCGATCGGCGTCCTCACGACTGAGGCGGTCGATGCGGACGTACCGGAAGAGCCGCTCCGAGTACGACTTGCTCGCGGACAGCACGGCGGGCAGGTGTGGCAGGCCCGCCCCGACGACCACGAGCGGCGCACCGAGCTGGGAGAGCTCGTGGCACGCCGCGCACAACGCGCTGATGTCCTCCGGCTTGAGGTCCTGCATCTCGTCGATGAGCAGCGCGACGCCCGTGCCGACGTCCTGCGCGAGCTCGGCGACGTCGGTGAACAGCTCCACCAGGTCGATCTCGATGTCACCGGAGTCCGCGCGCCCGCTCGCCGCCGGCACGTCGATGCCGGGCTGCCAGCGGTCCCGCAGCTTGGCGCCGTCCGGTGCCGCTCTCAGCGCGAACGCCTTCAACACGCCCAGGATCGCCTCGACCCGGTCCGGCGCGCGGTGCCGGACCGCGAGATCCCTGATCGCCCGGTGCAGCGCGGCCGACAGAGGTCGTCGCAGGTCAGCCTCTGGCCGAGCCTCGACCTTGCCCGCGCCCCAGCCCCGTTTGACCGCCATGGACCGCAGCTCGCCGAGCAGCACCGTCTTGCCGACGCCGCGCAGTCCCGTCAGCACGAGGCTGCGTTCGGGACGGCCGCGGGCCACGCGTTCGAGCACCACCTCGAAGGCGGCGACCTCTTTGTCCCGGCCGGCGAGCTCAGGAGGCCTCTGGCCTGCACCGGGGGCGAACGGGTTGCGCACCGGGTCCATGCCTCGCACCGTATCGGCGTTTCTAGTGCCCGCCGTAGAGACGCGCAGACGAACCTCGAAGTGGCTCCGGATGCCGCCGTATTCGGCTATCTAGCGATTAGACAATAGTTGTTAATAGTTGCGGATGAACCGAGGCACCGGTTGGCTGGGCCACGTGGCTGAAGTCGTGACGAAGGGGACCGGCGAGGTCGAGCGCACCGCCGACCGCGCCCAGGTGGACGTGACGTTCGAGGCGCTCGGTGCCGAACGCTCCGAGGCGGTGAGCACGCTCAACCAGCGCATCTCCGCGGTCGAACCGCTGCTCGAGGACTTCGAGGTGCGGTCGCGGCAGCTGTCCGTGCACGACAACTGGGACAACAACCAGCGCGTCGGCAGCCGCGCGACCCAGCAGTACGTGATCTGGGTGAAGGACCTCGACAAGCTCGACGGGCTGCTCGCCGAACTCGTGCAGGCCGAGCCGTCCTGGGTCAACGGACCGTCGTGGACGCTCGTCGACGACACCGAGGCCATCCGCGAGGCGCAGCAGAAAGCCGTGGCGGACGCGTTGCGTCGCGCCGAGGGCTACGCGACGGCGCTGGGGCGGCGGCTCGGGCCGTTGCTGCGCATCGGCGACACCGAGGGTGGTGCGCACTACTCGCCGCGGATGATGAGCGGCGCCGCGTCGTTCGAGATGGCCGGACCTGCCGGGATGGTCGACCAGCTCAACCTCAAGGCGCAGCAGATCACCGTGGCGGCGTCCTGCACGGCGGCCTGGTCGCTGCTCGACTAGTAGTGGGTCGTGACGGCCAAGCACTGCCTTCCGGCGAGGTCGTCGCGGTGACCAGCCGCGGACCCATCGGGCCGTGCGGTGATGAGCGCTGGATCGTCTACACCGCCGTTGCGCCGCACCAGCAGTGGATCGAGAAGACGATCGCTACGAACTAGCTTGCAGGGACTCCATCGCGTGGTGCACCGCCGCCGCGTCGAGATCGCCCGGTCTGTCCTTGCGCCACTTCTCCAGCCACACGGCACGACGGGCGGCTGCCGTGGCCAGGGTCAGCACGATGTACGCGCGGCGTTCCCACTCCCTCGCGGACGCCATCGCGTCGGCCGCCGGGCGCCACTCGTCGCGGAGCGTGCCGACGAGCGCGCGGGCCAGCACCGGATCTTTTTCTGGATCGACCTGCATCCGCTCCACCCCCAGTACCGCAGCGCTGCGGTTCAGAGAGTGTGCATGAAGGACCGTCCGGTTCGGCAAGCCTTACTCGGCGGCGTACCGCCAGAAGTCGCGCATGATCGCGGTCGGGGTGGGGCTGGTCATGGCGGTCCGGGTGAGCAGAACGGTGACCATTTCCTGTGCCGGCACCACATGTGCGGCCGTGCCGGAGCCGCCGACCCAGCCGTAGCGGCCCTGGACGTTCCACGGGTCGATCTCGGCGACGTCGACGCTGCCGCCGAAGCCCCAGCCCTGACCTTCCAGGAAGATCTGCGCGGCCTCGCGCTCCTCGGCCGTCGTGGTGTCGTTCGCCAGCACCGAAAGCATGCCACTGGACAACAGGAATCGATTGAACGCCAATAGATCGTCCACAGTGGACGTCAGTCCGCCGGCGCCGGACGGGAAGACGTCGCTGCCGAACGCGGTGTTCGTCATGCCCAGCGGGCGGTAGATCCGTTCGGAGAGGAAGTCCGGGAGCGATCCCGTGACGCGGTGGATCAGCACGCCGAGGACGTCCGCCGCGGTGTTGTAGAGCCAGCCGTCGCCGGGCTGGTGCAGCAACGGCACCTCGGCGAGCTGCTTGAGCCACTCGTCCGGCGTCGGCAGATCCATGCGGCCGTGCACGTGCGTCGCTTCGAGGAGCTTTTGCGTGGTGGGCAGCGAGAAGTCCGCGGTGAAGCCCCAGCCGGAGCGGAACGACTGCAGGTGCCGGACGGTGATCGGTTCCGTCGCCGGGACGACGTCGTCGACCGGGCTGTCCGGCGTTCGCGCGACCACCGGGTCGGCCAGTTCGGGCAGCCAGTTCGCGATCGGGTCGTCGAGCGCGATCCTGCCGTCCTGGACCAGGAGCATGGCCGCGGTGGCGACGATCGGCTTGGTCACCGACGCGATCGGGAAGACCGACTCGCGGGTGTCCTCACCGACCGCCGCGAACTCGACGTCGTCGCCTCGGGCGATGAGTGCGACCGCGGTGGGCACTTCTTCGCGGTGGGACTCCAGCAGCTTCTGCAGCGTCACCGTTCCAAGATAGCCGTGATGCCCTGACCACCGGCGGCGCAGATCGACACGAACCCGCGCCCGCTTCCCTTCTGGTGCAGCAACTTCGCCAAGGTCGCCACGATCCGGGCACCGGTGGCGGCGAACGGGTGCCCTGCCGCGAGCGACGAGCCGTTGACGTTCAGCTTGGCGCGGTCGATCTCGCCGAGGTCGGTCTCCCAGGCCTTCAACGTGGCGAGCACCTGGGACGCGAACGCCTCGTGCACCTCGTAGAAGTCGAACTCCTGCAGCTTGAGGCCCGCCTTCTCGAGCATCCGCGGCGCCGCGTGCACCGGGGCCATCAGCAGGCCCTCGTCGCCGTGCACGTAGTCGACGGCGGCGGTCTCGGCGAAGGTCAGGTACGCCAGCACCGGGAGTTTGCGCTGCTGGGCCCACTCCTCGGTGGCGAGCAGGACCGCGGAGGCGCCGTCGGACAGCGGGGTCGAGTTGCCGGCGGTCATCGTGTCGCCGAAGACGGGCTTGAGCTTGGCGAGCTTCTCGGCACTGCTGTCCGGGCGGAGGTTCTGGTCGCGGGTCAGGCCCAGGTACGGGGTGACGAGGTCGTCGAAGAAGCCCTCGTCGTAGGCGCGGGCGAGGTTCTGGTGGCTGCGCGCGGTGAGTTCGTCCTGGTCCTCACGCGTGACGCCGTACTTGGCCGCGGTGATCGCCGCGTGCTCACCCATGGACATGCCGGTGCGCGGCTCGCCGTTGCGGGGCAGGTGCGGCACGACGTGGCTCGGTCGCAGTCTGGTCAGCAGGCTGACCTTGCGGGTGCGGTTGAACTCCAGCAGGAGCTTGCGGAAGTTCTCGTTCACCCCGATCGGGGCGTCGCTCGTGGTGTCGACGCCACCCGCGATGCCCGCGTCGATCTGGCCGAGCGCGATCTTGTTGGCCACGGCGATGATCGCCTGCAGACCCGTGCCGCACGCCTGCTGGAGGTCGTAGGCGGGTGTCTGGGGGCTGAGCTTGCTGCCGAGCACGGACTCGCGGACGAGGTTGAAGTCGCGCGAGTGTTTGAGGACGGCGCCGGCCACGACCTCGCCGAGGCGTTCGCCCTGCAGGCCGAAGCGGCTGACCAGGCCGTCCAGCACCGCGGTGAACATGTCCTGGTTCGAGGCGGTGGCGTACGGGCCGTTCGAGCGGGCGAACGGGATGCGGTTGCCGCCGATGATCGCTACTCGCATGTCGTCATACTACCTACTAGCGGGTAGACTTACTAGCGAGTAGGTTATGCGACGTGGACAGGTATCAGAAGTTCGCCTCTTCGGGGCTGGGACGCCAGCTCGTGCGCAGGCTCGGCCTGCCGAACCCGCATCCACTTCGCCGCGACGCCGCCCTGGCCACACCGGTGCTGGTCGGCGGCGCTTCCCGGCTGCCCTTTCTGAAGCAGCTCGAAACAGGTCCCGCCCCCTATGGCGCCCTGATCTTCGACGCGTCCGATGTCGCCGCTGTTTCCGACCTGCGACAGCTGCACGACTTCTTCCACCCGGTGATCACGCAGCTCGGGCCGTGCGCGCGGGTGATCGTGATCGGACGGTCCCCGGATTCGGTGGCCCAACGGGCGCTTGAAGGCTTTGTGCGGTCGGTCGGCAAGGAACTGCGGCGGGGTGGCACGGCGAACCTGGTCTACGTGGCGGACGGCGCGGAGGACGGGGTCGAGTCGACCCTGCGGTTCCTGCTGTCCGGCCGGTCGGCGTACGTGTCCGGGCAGGTCATCCACGTTTCCGACAACGCTGTCGCCGGCACGTTGAAGGGCAAGGTCGCGCTGGTCACGGGTGCTTCCCGGGGCATCGGCGAGGCGATCGCCACGGCCTTGGGGCGCGATGGCGCACACGTGATCTGCCTGGACGTTCCTGCCGCCGGAGATCTGTTGTCGAAGGTGGCGAACTCCGTTGGCGGGTCGGCGTTGCAGCTCGACATCACCGGCGATCCCGCTCGGCTGACGTCCTACCTGCTGGAGCGGCACGGCGGTGTGGACGTCGTCGTGCACAACGCCGGCATCACGCGCGACAAGACGTTGGCACGCATGGATTCCTCGCTGTGGGACTCGGTGCTGGAGGTCAACCTGGCCTGCCAGGAGCGGATCAACGACGCGTTGCTGCACGGCGGCGTGCTGCGCAACGGCGGGCGGATCGTCGGGGTGTCGTCGATCGCCGGCATCGCGGGCAACGTCGGCCAGACCAACTACGCCACCTCGAAGGCGGGCGTGATCGGGATGGTGCGGTCGCTGGCGCCCGTTCTGGCTGCTCGCGGGGCCACGATCAACGCCGTCGCGCCGGGGTTCATCGAGACGAAGATGACCGCGGCCGTGCCGTTGATGACGCGCGAGGTCGGACGGCGGATGAACAGCCTGTCGCAGGGCGGCCTGCCGGTCGACGTGGCGGAGACCGTGGCGTGGTTCGCGTCGCCGGGTTCCGGTGGCGTGAACGGCAACGTGGTACGGGTGTGCGGACAGATGCTGCTGGGGGCGTGATGTTGCTGCGTGCTGCCCTGACGTCGTTCCGGCGCGGGGAAACCCTGGCCGCCGAGCCTGTTTCGGCCACGGTCGACGTCTCGTTGAAGCATCTGACGGCCTACAACTCGGTGTGCGGGTTCGGGTTGCGCGACGCGTTGCCGCTGACCTACCCGCACGTGCTCGGCTTTCCGTTGCAGATGAAGCTGATGACGAGCGCGGGCTTCCCGTTTCCGTTGCCCGGCCTCGTGCACATCGCCAACCGGATCACGCAGTCGCGCCCGCTGACGCTGGACGAACCGCTGGAGATCACGGTGTCCGCGCGCGATCTGCGGCCGCATCCGCAGGGCACCCAGGTCGACGTGGTGACGTCGGTTTCCGGTGTGTGGGAAGGGGTTTCGACCTATCTGCGGCGCACCGGCGGCTCCTCGGGGCCGAGCGAGGAGCTGGAGCGGCCGGTCGGGTCGGCGGTGTGGCGGGTGCCGGCGGACATCGGCAGGCGGTACGGCGCGGCGTCAGGTGACCGGAACCCGATCCACCTGTACCCGTTGAGCGCCAAGCTGTTCGGATTCAAGCGGGCGATCGCGCACGGGATGTGGACGAAGGCGCGCTGCCTCGCGGCGTTGGAAGGCAGGCTGCCGGAGGCCGTGACCGTGGACGTCCGGTTCAAGAAGCCGTTGCTGATTCCTGGTCGCGTCGAGTTCTCCGCGGCCGAGAAGGACGGCTGGGAGTTCGCGGTGTGGGGCAAAGGACCCCACCTGGTGGGCTCGGCCCAGGATCTAACGCCGTGACGGCGGGTGCCAGACGTTGCCGTCGACGAGGTCACCGAAGCCCATCCACACGAGGTTCATGAGGCGGGCCGCGACGACGCCGGCGGGTTCCTCGGGGTGGTCGAGCCACCACTCCGCGAGCGACTCGCCGGCCCCGACCAGCGCGGCGGCCAGCGACTCGGCCTCCAGCTTGGTCGCGGGCGCCTTGGTCGACTGGGTGAGCAGCGCCGCGACCAGCGACACCGCCCGGCCGCGCATGTCCGTGAGCTCGACCGCGAACGGCCCGCCCTGGGTCGACGCCTGCCGGTGCAGCACGAGCCAGCTGGCCCGGTTCTCGCCGACGAAGCCGAAGAACGCTCTGAGCCCGCTCCACAGCTGCACGTCGGGTTCCTGATCGGGCTCGACGCCGGTCGCGATGGCCTCCATCATCCGGGTGGCCTCACGCCGGATGCAGGTCGCGAACAGCTCTTCCTTCGAGCCGAGGTAGGCGTAAAGCATCGGCTTCGAGATGCCGGCGACGTCGGAGATCTCGTCCATCGACGCCGCGTGGAAGCCGAGCCGCGAGAACACGTCGACGGCGGCGTCCATGATCTGCCGCTCACGCACCGCGCGTGGCAAGCGCTTGGCTCGACCTTCTGTGCGCATCATTACCCCTCGGTTCGGAGCAGCAAGATTATCCGATCGGCTTGCCGCCCAATCTACTCACCAGTAGTCTTACTCACGAGTAGGTACCAGGAGGTGTGTCAATGACGCTCGACCTCACCACCGAGGCGATCGCGAAGCTCAGCCCGGCTGAGCTGATCAGCACTTTGCAGCAGATCTCGCCGGACGACCCCGCACTGGCGAACGTCGACATCGACGTCATCGCCCGCGGCATCGACCCGAAGAAGCTGGGCAAGGACGACTTCGCGGCGCTGCTCAACGCGTTGGGCAAGCTGGCCGACGGCGGCGCGGACCTCGACCTCTCGAAGATGGACCCGGCCAACTTCGCCCGGATCATCTCGCGCGCCTCGAAGGACCAGATCGAGGGCGTGGTCGCCGATGCCGCGTTGCGCACCCGCGTGCTCGACGAGGTGTTCCGGCGCATGGAGGTCCACTTCCGCGCGGACCGGGCCGGCGCCACACGTGCCGTCGTGCACTTCCACGTGCTGGAAGACGTCTACGAGGCCATCATCGAAGACGCGACGTGCACCATCAACAAGGGCGTGACGCGCGAGGCCCGTGCGATCGTGACGCTGACGCCCGCCGACTTCCTGAAGCTCGCGACCGGCAACGCCTCCGCCCCCGTGCTGTTCATGACGGGCAAGCTGAAGGTGAAGGGCGACCTGGGCTTCGCGGCCGGGTTCATGAGCCTGTTCAACATCCCGAAGGCTTAACTCTATTTTGGGGAGACTTCCTGTGGGCGGCTTCTCGCTCGAGCTGAACGAAGACCAGACCGACCTGCGCGACTGGGTGCACGGCTTCGCCCGCGACGTGATCAGGCCAGCGGCCTCCGAGTGGGACGAGCGCGAGGAAACGCCGTGGCCGGTGATCCAGGAGGCGGCGAAGATCGGCCTCTACGGCTTCGAGTCCCTGGCGACCTGGTTCGCCGACCCGATCGGCCTGTCGCTGCCCATCGCCACCGAAGAGCTCTTCTGGGGTGACGCGGGCATCGCGCTGGCGTTGATGGGCACCGGCCTGGCCGTGGCCGGCATCTTCGCCGGCGGCGAGCCCGAACAGCTGGCCGAATGGGTGCCGGAGTGCTTCGGCGACGAGTCGGACCCGAAGCTGGCCGCCTTCTGCGCCTCCGAACCCCAGGCCGGTTCCGACGTGGCCGGCTACCGCACCCGCGCGCGCTACGACGAGGCGACCGACGAGTGGGTGCTGAACGGCCAGAAGGCCTGGGCCACCAACGGCGGCATCGCGAACGTGCACGTCGTGACCGCGGTCGTCGACCCCGCCCTGGGCTCGCGCGGCCAGGCAGGCTTCATCGTGCCGCCGGGGACGCCCGGCCTGTCGTCGCCAGGCAAGATCAAGAAGCACGGCATGCGCGCCTCGCACACCGCCGACGTGTTCCTCGACGACGTGCGGGTGCCGGGCCGTTGCGTGCTGGGCGGCCGCGAACGGTTGGAAGCCCGCCTTGCCCGCGCCCGTGAAGGTCTGAAAGCCGGCGGCCAGGCCGCCATGGCGACCTTCGAGACCACGCGTCCGACCGTCGGTGCGATGGCCGTCGGCGTCGCCCGCGCCGCCTACGACTACGCCCTGGAGTACGCGAAGGACCGCGAGGCGTTCGGCCGGAAGATCATCGAGAACCAGTCGATCGCCTTCGACCTCGCGAACATGCGGATGGAGATCGACGCGTCGCGGCTGCTGGTGTGGCGCGCCGCGTGGATGGGCCGCAACAACGTGCCGTTCACCGCCGGTGAGGGTTCGATGTCGAAGCTCAAGGCTTCCGAGGTGTCGGTGTGGGCCACGGAGCGGGCCATTCACATCCTCGGTGGGGCCGGGTACACGCGGGAACACCCGGTGGAGCGGATGCACCGGGACGCCAAGATCTTCACCATCTTCGAGGGGACCTCGGAGATCCAGCGGCTCGTGGTGTCGCGGATGATCTCGGGCATGCAGATCAAGTGATTCGAGGCGGGCGGCTTTCGGGCCGCCCGCCTCGCGTCTTGCTGAACGCCAGCACGGACGTGAATCCAGGTCGCGTTGGTTAGCCGACGGTAAATCGGCGAACGCAAGGAGTAACACGGAATCCCACTGCTCCGATCAGACCAGTAGATCGGCGTGAGGGGGAATCGTGATGCTCCCGAATGTGTTCGTGATGGCTGCCGCGGTCCTGACCGGTGCCGCGAGCAGTGCCTACGTCGTGACGGTCGCGGACCGCCCCGAACCGGTTGTGGTGAGCCAGGTCGTGCGCGTGGTCGACGCGGAGACCGTCGAGGTGCGCGAGGGTGATCGCGTCACCCGGATCAAGCTGGTGAACGTTGCCGCTCCTGCTGCGGGCGAGTGTCTGCACGCGGAGTCCGCGAAACGGCTGAGCGAGTTGCTGCCGGACGGGGCTCTGGTCACCGTGGTGAGGGACGGGCCGTTCGCCGCGGTGTCCACACAGGACGGAAGGCTGGTCAACGCCGAGCTGATCGCCGACGGGCTGGCGGTGCCGACGGTCAACGGGATTCGCTTCCTGGACAAGGCGAAGCAGGCGAACGCCGAGGCGGCCGAGAAGCAGAAGGGGCTGCATTCGCCTGAGGTGCCGTGCACGTTGCCTGGGCAGGTGCGGGCGATCACGGAGGCTGCGGCTGCCGTTGAGGCACAACCCCTCAAAGCCACCAAGACTCAGTTGACGGTGGCCGCGGACACGGCCAAAACCGCGATCGGGCTGGTGGATCAGCTGGCCAAGCCCGGCGGGTTGACGTGGGACGCGGTGGCGCCGGTGGACCAGACGGTGTTGCTGGCGAAGGTCACCAAGGTGGTGCCGACGTTGTACCGCAAGGAAGCCGAGTTGCGGAACGTCGTGAAGGGCCTGAAGTAGTGCTGGCCCGCCGTACCCCCGGCGCCGGCGGGCCGTTCACAACATCCCGGTTCGCGGTTATGCGGCGGTAAACGTCCTGGTTGGACATGTCCTGCCGATGGGCCTCGCGTCCGGTGGGGTCGTGTTGACCGCGATCAGGTCGGCAGCTGAAGGATCGCGCCCACGCGCTTGAGCTCGCGGCGGTGCACGGCGAGCAGCACCACGTCGGACGGGCGGCGGAAGTGCAGCACCACGAAGTTCGGGTGCGGCGGGTCCTGGTCGATGATCTGCTCGACCCTGCCCTCGTCGTCGCTGAAGACGATCCGCTCATCCCAGATGATCTTCGTGGGGCCGAAGAACAGCTCCCCCTCGTGCCACTCACCGTCCAGGAAGACGTCGCCGTCGCCGCGTGAGTGGTCGTCTCCGCCGGGCCCGAAGGCCTCAGCGAGGGTTCCCCCGAGAATTTCGAACAACATCGACATGACGATCCCCCTTCGTTGCTACAGGAACGAGCTGGGCGCCCAGCCGGTTCCCGTGCGGTGGTGGTGGATCTAGCCGAACGGCTGACCTGCCTCGCGCAGCCAGGCGCGCTCGGCCGAGTGGTCCGGCATGGCGGGCCAGCCGTTGATCTTCGCGATCAGCACCCAGTACCGCTCGGCACGCGGGTCCGCGAAGTCGGAGAGTTCACGCAGCCGCTCGACGAGACGTTCGTCGTTCGGCAGGTTCAGCGCCTGCGCCCAGTTGGCGTTCACGCGGTCCACGACCTCGCGAGCAGCCTCCGACTCCGGCGCGACACCGGCGTCGAGAGCCGCACGGGCCTGGGCGATCGCGAAGTTGAACGCCTCCATCTGGTCACCCGACGGCGGGCTCATGTCCGCACCGTCTCGGCGCTGTTCCTCGTGCTGCTGGGACATTCGCTTGACCGCCGCGCGGAAGTCCGGGTCCTGCACGAGCTTCGCGAGCTCGACCCACGCCTCCAGCTGTTCGGTCGACGGGTCGTCCGGCAGCTCGATGCGCACGGACCGCATGTGCTGCTCGAACTGGGGATCCAGCTCGTACGGCCCGAACACCTCCTCGAAGAAGTCGTCGAGGATCCGCTGGCGCTCCTCGTCCGACATCCGTGCCAACTCGTTCATCAGTTCCATCTCCCCTCCCTTGGCGACGGCGCGCAGGACGGCACGGCGCAGCCGCAACGTCCGCATCTGCGCGTCGATCGCATCCGCATGGGCGCGCGCCACGTCGGTCACCGTCACCTCGCGGGCAAGCACCCGTCCGGCGGTCGGCAGATCCACACCCAGGTCACGAAGGGTGCGGACGAGCTTGAGCTTGGCGACCGCCTCACCGTCGTACGTCCGATAGCCGCCGACCGTTCTCGCTGTGGGCGGGATGAGGCCCTGGTCGGAGTAGAACCGGATCGTCCTGACGGTGAGGCCGGTCATCCTGGCCAGCTCGCCGATCTGGTAGCGCGTCACGGGGACAACTCTGAACCCTCCAGTGACTGGAGAGTCAAACCGCATTAACCGATCGAGTTCCAGAACGAGCAGTTGTGCCTGGTCAGAGCGTTGACCTGACCAACGCGCTCAAGGGAGTACTCCTGGACGTTGCCCGCCGAGAACCGCGACCAACCGGGCCGGCCGGTACGCGCGAACGTGGTCCAGTCGCGGATCATGGTCGCCGCGAGCCGCTGCTGGGCCGGGTCGAGGTCGAACGTCGGGATGTCGAAGAAGTAGGCGAGCTCGAACGAGTGCGCGGCGCCGGCCGGGAAGCCGGCGGGGAAGAGGTCCTTGAACCACCCGAGCGGCGCGGTGCGGTCGGCGAACTCGTAGCCGTACGTCGGCGTGTAGCGCGAGAGCAGCCGGTCATCGGCGAGCTGATGGCACGCCCACACGCCATCGGTGAGCACAGCGCCGTAGGCAACACGTGCGGACTCGCCCGCCGGGTACTCGGCAGCGATCTTGGCAGCCTTCTCCCCACCGAAGCCCTGCACCAGCAAACCCTGGTAGTCGAACGGTTCGGGCACGGTCGCGGACGTCAGCCTGCCCTCGTCACGGGTGTTGCCCCAGATCACCGGCACGCGGTTGAAGCGACCGGTCCGCAACGCGTCGGCAGGGTGCACCGGCAGCACGCTGTTGCCGATCACCACCGGGGTGGCGCCGCGGTCGATGGCGGTGAAAGCCGTGGGAGGTAACGTTCGCAGGCACGCCACGTCCGAGCAGCCGAGCTGAGTCGAGATGGCCACGGCGTCTGCCGCAGCCGCGTCCTTCGTGACCCAAGGGGCACCGGCCGGCTTGCCGTGGATCACGCCGTTGGCACCCCATGTCGTCGAACAACCGCCGCTCTGCGCGATGGCCCTCTGGAACAGGCCACGCGACCTCGGCGACGTCACGTGCGCGCACACGTCGAACGCACCGCCGGACTCACCGAAAACCGTGACGTTGTGCGGGTCGCCACCGAACGCGGAAGCGTTGCGCTGCACCCACTTCAGCGCCGCCTGCTGGTCCTCGACGCCGTACGCACCCGAGTCCGGCAGGTCCGGGTGTCCGAAGAAGCCGAAGAAACCGAGACGGAAGTTGATCGTCACGACGACCACGTCACCCTGCACGGCCAGGCGACCCGTGCCGAACCCTGCGCCGGACAGGTAGCTGTTGCCGCCACCGTGGAGATAGACCATGACCGGCTTGCGGCCACGCGTGGAAGGCGTGGTGACGTTGAGGTACAGGCAGTCCTCGGTGCTGCTCGGCGACCCGGCGCCGGCAGCCTGGGCACAGGCCGGGCCGGGCTGGGTGGCAGCACGGGGTGTCGTCCAGGGCGTGACCGGCAGCGGTGAACGCCACCGCAGCTCGCCCACCGGCGCCGCCGCGTACGGAATTCCCTGGTAGAGCTGGTGATCGGCGAGAACCGTGCCGCGCACCGGGCCGGCATCGGTCCGCACCAGACCAGGTTCCGAAGCCTGCGCCACACCGGCCGGTCCCGCCAGCAGAGCCGCGGCGATCAACAAAGACAGTCGCTTGTTCATGCACAGGCGTCGAACGGACGGCCCGCGGATCGACATCCGCGGGCCGTCACATACCGAGCTGCCGAACTACCTCAGTAGGTCATCGCGAAGCCGGGGTCGGCCAGCAGCGCGCCGACGTCGGCCAGGAACTGCGAGCCCTGCTGGCCGTCGACCACGCGGTGGTCGAACGACAGCGCGAGCTGGCAGATCTTGCGGATCTTGATCTCGCCGTCGACCACCCACGGCATGTCGCGGATCGCGCCCAGGGCGAGGATCGCGGACTCGCCGGGGTTGAGGATCGGCGTGCCGGTGTCGACGCCGAAGACGCCGACGTTGGTGATCGTGATGGTGCCGTTCATCATGTCGGCAGGGGAGGTCTTGCCGTCCCTGGCGACGGTGGCGAGCTCGTCCAGTGCGACCGCGAGTTCCTTCAAGGACATCTGGTCCGCGTCGCGGACCTTGGGCACCACCAGGCCGCGCGGCGTGGCGGCCGCGATGCCCAGGTGGACGTAGTCCTTGTAGACGATCTCGTTCGCCGCCGCGTCCCACGTCGCGTTCACGTCCGGCGTGCGCCGGGCGGCGAGGATGATCGCCTTGGCGCAGAACGCCAGGGGCGTCAGCTTCACGCCGCGGAACTCCGGGTGGTTCTTCAGGCGGGCGCGCAGGTCCATCATCGGCGTCACGTCGACCGTCAGGAACTCGGTGACGTGCGGGGCCGTGAAGGCGCTGTCCACCATCGCCTGCGCGGTCGCCTTGCGGACGCCCTTGATCGGCACCCGGCGTTCGCGCGAGCCGTTGTCCACAAAGGACTGGGCCGGAGCGGCAACGGGTGCCGTTCCAGCGTTTTCGACGTCCTCGCGGGTGATGACGCCGTTCGGGCCGGAGCCCGTCAGCGCGTACAGGTCGACGCCGAGGTCCTTGGCCAGCTTGCGGACCGGCGGCTTGGCCAGCGGCACGTACCCGCCGGGTGTCTGCACCGGAGCCGGGGCGGCGACGGGCGCCGCGACCGGAGCGGGAGCAGGTGCGGGTGCGGGCGGCGCCACGACGGCAGCGGCCGGAGCGGCCACCGGGGCCGGGCCGTCCTTGCGCGCGCGACGCTTGGCCACACCGGACTTCGGGCCGTAGCCGACGAGCGTCGCGATGCGCCCGCCCGGCATCTCCTCGCCGATCTTGCCGGACGAGGTGCCGTTGGCCTCGGCAGCAGCCGGGGCCTGGGCGACGGGTGCGGCCGCGCCACCGGGGTCGGTGTCGATCGTGATGATCGGGACGCCGACCTCGACGGTCTGGCCGGGCTCCGCGAGCAGCTCGGTCACGACGCCTGCCCACGGGCACGGCAGTTCGACGGCCGCCTTGGCGGTCTCGATCTCGACGATGATCTGGTTGACCGTGACGGTGTCACCCGGCTTCACGTGCCAGGTGAGGATCTCGGCCTCGGTCAGCCCCTCAGCCGTGTCCGGCAGGGGGAATTGCTTGTACTGCGGCATTTCCGGTGTTCCCCTTACCAGGCGAGAGAGCGGTCGACGGCGTGCAGCACCCGGTCGAGGTCGGGGAGGAACTCCTCCTCGAGCTTCGAGGGCGGGTACGGGGTGTCGAAACCGGTCACCCGCAGCACCGGCGCCTGCAACGAGTAGAAGCACTCCTGCTGGACCTTGGCTGCAATCTCGCTGGCGATCGAGGACTCGGACGGCGCCTCGGACACGACGACCAGACGGCCGGTGCGGCGCACCGACTCGAACACCGGCGCGAGGTCCAGCGGCGACAACGTGCGGAGGTCGATGACCTCCAGCGAAGTCCCGTCCTCGGCGGCCGCGTTGGCGGCGTCGAGAGAGGTGCGGACCATCGGGCCGTAGGCCACCAACGTCGCGTCAGTACCCGGACGCAGCACGCGCGAGGCGAACAGCGGGCCGGGCTGCGCGGTCGTGTCGACCTCGCCCTTTTCGTAGTAACGGCGCTTGGGCTCGAAGAACAGCACCGGGTCGTCGCAGTCGATCGCCTGCTGGATCATCCAGTACGCGTCGGCCGGGTTCGAGCACGAGACGACCTTGAGGCCGGCGGTGTGCGCGAAGTACGACTCGGGCGACTCCGAGTGGTGCTCGACGGCACCGATGCCGCCACCGAACGGCACGCGGATCACGATGGGCATCTTGATCTTGCCCTGCGTGCGGTAGTGCAGCTTCGCGACCTGCGACACGATCTGGTCGAAGCCGGGGAAGATGAAACCGTCGAACTGGATCTCGCACACCGGGCGGTAGCCGCGGATCGCGAGGCCCACGGCTGTGCCGATGATGCCGGACTCCGCGAGCGGCGTGTCGAGCACGCGCTGCTCACCGAAGTCCTTCTGCAGGCCGTCGGTAATTCGGAAGACACCACCGAGCTTGCCGATGTCCTCGCCCATCATGATGACCTTGGGGTTGGCCTCCATGGCCGCCCGCAGGCCCATGTTGAGCGCCTTCGAGATCGTGAGCGTCTGCACCGGGGTCGCCGGTGCGGCGGCGGTCGAACGATCCATCGTCGGAGCAGCCATCAGTGCTCACCTCCAGCAAAACCCGAGACGTAGTCGAGGAATTCGTCGCGCTGCGCGTCGAGGTTGGGGTTCCCCTCCGCGTACACGTTGCTGAAGATCCGTTCCGCGGGCGGATCGGGCATGTTCGTGCAGAACTCCCGCAGCTCCTCGCCCAGCTTGTCGGCGTCCGCCTCGACGCTGTCGAAGAAGTCGTGATCGGCCCACTGCTGGCGGACCAGGTAGACCTTGACCCGCTCGATCGGGTCCTTGAGCTTCCACATCTCCAGCTCGTCCGACAGCCGGTAGCGCGTCGGGTCGTCGGAGGTGGTGTGCGCGTCCATCCGGTAGGTGAACGCCTCGATCAGGATCGGGCCGTTGCCGTGGCGGCACTCGTCGAGCGCCCACTTCGTCACGGCCAGCGTCGCGAGGACGTCGTTGCCGTCGACGCGGATGCCGGGGAAGCCGTAGCCGCGAGCGCGCTGGTACAGCGGCAGGCGCGACTGGCGTTCGGTCGGCTCGGAGATCGCCCACTGGTTGTTCTGGCAGAAGAACACGAGCGGCGCGTCGTAGACAGCCGCCCACACGAAGCCCTCGTGCACGTCGCCCTGCGAGGTCGCGCCGTCGCCGAAGAAGCACATGGTGGCTTCTCCCTCGTCGTCGCCGACCTTGCCGTCGAACTTCTGGCCCATCGCGTACCCGGCCGCGTTGAGGACCTGGTTGCCGATGACGATCGTGTAGGGGTGGAACCGCTTCTCCATCGGGTCCCACGTGCCCTGATCGGTGCCGCGGAAGATGCCCAGCAGCTCCGTCGGGTTGATCCCGCGGGTCCACGCGATGCCGTGCTCGCGGTAGCTCGGGAAGGCCATGTCGGTCTCACGCATCGCGCGGCCGGCGCCGATCTGCGCCGCCTCCTGGCCGAGCAGCGGCACCCAGATGCCGAGCTGACCCTTGCGCTGCAACGCGTTCGCCTCGCGGTCGACCCGGCGGATCAGGACCATGTCGCGGTACAGACCGCGCAGCTCCTCCGGCGAGATGTCGATGTCGAAGTCGGGGTGCGTCACTCGCTCACCCTCGGGGGTGAGGAGCTGCACCAGGTCGGCGCCGCCCTCGTCTGTCGCTCGCAAGCCTGCGATCACCTGTTCCGCTGTCGGTTTTGCGGCAGTGGCGGCCGGCGCTGCGTCCGGCTCAGGGTGCGTCCATTGCTCAGGGGACGACATGCGCCTTCTCCTCTGTCTTCTCCGACCGCCTGATCGCTCGTGACGATCTCGTGCGGCGACGTCGGCGGTCGCCGCCAACCCTGTGGGGCCGGAGGCAGCCGTCGACGGTGACGGTGGCTTACGACCACATCCTGACACGGCCTCACCCGAGTTGGTGAGACCCGTCCCACTTCGTAACACACGAGTCAACGTTCTGATCAGGGACAACAGTCGGAAGTTCGACCTTTTGCCCTCCGACTAGGCCGTCCGATTACCGAACGCCGCTGTCCCGGTTACCGATCGTTAACTTAGCTGCGGGCCTCCAGGGAAGAGCCTAAGGACGCGAGCAGAGGCGGAGTCGTGACAGGATCGAGAGGTGGACCGCTCAGTTGTGACCAGCACCGTCAGGACGCTTTGGGACGACGACATCGTCCCGAGCCTGTCTCAGCTCGTCGCCGTGCCGGCGATCTCGCCCGCGTTCGATCCCGACTGGGAAGAACACGGCGAACTGGCCGCCGCGATCGAGCACGTGCGCACCTGGATCACGTCCCGCGAGCTGCCCGATGTGACGCTCGAAGTCGTCCAACTGGCGGGACGCACGCCGCTTCTCGTGGTCGACGTGCCCGCGTTCGGTAACTCAGGCGACGACACGGTGTTGCTCTACGGACACCTGGACAAGCAACCACCGGTGGGTGGCTGGAGCGAAGGACTGGGTCCGTGGACCCCGGTGCTGCGTGACGGACGTCTCTACGGCCGTGGCGCGGCCGATGACGGTTACTCCGGATATGCCGCAATCGCCGCGATCGAGGCCGTGCGCGCGGCCGGCGGTTCGCACTCCCGCTGCGTCGTGCTGCTGGAGACCGGCGAAGAGTCGGGTTCGCCCGATCTGCCCGCCTACCTGGAGCACCTGTCCTCACAGTTGGGCCAGGTGTCACTGGTCGTCTGCCTGGACTCGGGCGGCTCCGACTACGACCGCATGTGGCTGACGACGTCGCTGCGCGGCCTGGTGCAGGTCACGGCCACCGTCCGGGTGCTGGAGGGCGGGCTGCACTCCGGCATGGCGTCGGGCATCGTGCCGTCATCCTTCCGAATCGCGCGCGTGTTGCTGGACCGCCTGGAGAACGCGTCGACCGGCGAAGTCCTGGTCCCCGAGATGCACGTCGAGATCCCGGCACACCGCCTGGCCGAGGTCCGCGAGGCCGTCGAGGCCGCGCCGGGCGCACTGTGGGGCGCGGTGCCGCGCGTCGGCGACCTGCAGCCGGTGTCCTCAGACGAGGTGGAACTGGCCCTGAACTCCGGCTGGCGCCCGACCCTGTCCGTCACCGGCGCCGAGGGCCTGCCGCTGCCGGACGACGCGGGCAACGTGCTGCGGCCGTTCACGACGCTGGTCCTGTCCTTCCGCCTGCCGCCCACGGCCGACGCGGCCGCGGCCCTGGAGGCGGTCAAGCAGCGGTTGACCACCGACGTGCCCTATGGCGCGACGGTGGAGCTCTCGCGCGTCGAGTTCGCCGACGGCTGGAACGCGCCCGAGCTGGCGCCGTGGTTGTCCGCGACGCTGGACGAGGCGGGCAAGGAAATCTTCGGCTCGCCGTGGCGGACCGTGTCGCTGGGTGGCTCGATCCCGTTCATGGGGCTGCTGCACGAGGCGTACCCGGAGGCGCAGTTCCTGGTCACCGGTGCTGTTGGGCCGGACTCGAACTGCCACGTGCCGGACGAGTGGCTGCACGTGGCGCACGCCACTCGGGTCACAGAGGCCGTGGCTCTGGTGCTGGACGCGCAGTCGCGACAGAACTGACGACACACCGCTACTCTCAACTACTCTCAAGCCGAACTCTCAAGTACTCTGAAGTTGGTTGAGAGTTCGGCTTGAGAGTAGGACCGTGGACACATCCAACCTCGCCTCCCTGATCGACCGCCTTCGGAAAGTCGGAGGCGAGGTGAGCGATGTCGAAGTGAAATCCGCACAGGGCGGGCTGCCCAAGAGCATCGCGGAAACGCTGTCCGCCTTCGCCAACACCAACGGAGGCTTGTTGCTGCTCGGGCTGGACGAGCAGAGCGGTTTCGCTCCGGTCGCGCTGAACAATCCCGCCAAGTTGCGCGACGATCTCGCATCAGCCGCGAGCAGCTGCCTCGAACCCCCGCTTCGCATCTCCACCGATGTCATCGAGATCGAGGGGCAAGCACTCGTAGTCGCCGAGGTCGATCCGGTGACCTCCGACCAACGCCCTTGCTACGTCGAAAGCCGCGGCATCGCGAACGGGTCGTACGTCCGCGTCGGCGATGGAGACCGGCGGATGACCCAGGCGGAGATCGGACTCGCGATCGCCAACCGCGGCCAGCCGCGCTACGACCTCGAACCCGTTCCTCAGGCCGCTGTCGCAGACCTCGACCGAGCAGCGCTGGCTCGCACGCTCGAGCGAGTGCGCCAGACATCCAGAGCTTTTCGGGATGTCGACGAAAGCACCGCGCTGGAGCGGTTGCACGTTCTGGTGCGCGATGAGCACAGCAACCTGGTGCCTTCCCTGGGCGGCCTGCTCACGTTCGGCGTTTACCCCCAGCAGTACTTCCCACAGCTCACGATGTCGGTCGTGGTGTACAGCGGAGAACAGACGGGGCCCAGGTTCGTGGACAACCCGGTCATCCGCGGCCCGATTCCGGAGCTCGTCTCAGAGACGATCGCGGTACTGCGCCGTCATATGCGGGTGAGAAGCTACGTCAGCGCGGCTGGTCGTCACGAACGACTCGACTATCCGCTCGAGGCTGTGCGTGAGGCAGTCGTGAACGCGGTACTGCACCGCGACTACAGCCCGGTGACCAGAGGGACACAGGTCCAGGTCGAACTGCACCCCGATCGTTTGCTCGTGCGCAGTCCTGGGGGCTTGTTCGGTCCAGTGGTCGTCGAGGACCTGGGAACAGAGGGCGTGACGTCGTCCCGCAACTCGTTCCTGGCAGCGATGCTGTCCGACACGTATCTGCCCGGCAGCGACCGGCTGGTCGCGGAGAACAAGGCTTCCGGCGTGCCTGCCATGATCAAGGAACTCCGGCTGTCCGGAATGACCCGACCGGTCTTCAGGAACTTCGCCAGCCGCTTCGAGGTGGAGTTCAACAGGTCGGAGCTGCTCGACTCCGCCACTCGTCACTGGCTCAACACCTTGCGGGAGCCGGGACTTGGCCAGCTGCACGAGCTGGCGCTTGCCACGATGTTCCACGGCCAGTCCATCGGCAACGCGACGTTGCGAGAGTTCGGCGCGAGTCCGGCAACCGCGACGACCGTGCTGCGGGACCTCGTCGTCTGGGGGCTGGCCGTCCGAACTGGCGGGCGCCGTTACGCCACCTACTCGCTCAACACCCCGGTCCAGGCTCCGGAGCAACCGTCGCTCTTCTCGGAGGTCGAGGAGCCCACGTCAGCAGACCTCGTTGCGGACGCTCTGCGCGAACTCAAAGCGGCGCGGGCGAGTGAGCTGATCACGGCGACCGGATACTCCCGTCCCACCGTGCTCGCCCGCCTCGAAGACCTGATCAACAAAGGGCTGGTGCGCGTCGAGGGAACCCCGAGAAGCCCGAAACGCAGGTACCTGTGGACAGACACTCGGTGAGTACGCCGTTCAGGTCACACTCGGCCGCCAGTCCAGCCGTCTTTTAGTGAGGATTAACTCAGACAAGACGTGGGCCCGACCAGGCATGCGAACAGGTGTCGCACACTGGAGCGATGGGCGAACAAACGGAACGGGCGCGTCTCGCGGAGTCGGAGAACCCGACTTCGCCGTGGCGACGGTGGGGGCCGTACCTGTCGGGTCGCCAGTGGGGCACGGTTCGCGAGGACTACTCGCCCGAGGGTGACGCGTGGGCGTCGTTCCCGTTCGACCACGCCCGTGCGCGCGCTTACCGGTGGGGCGAGGACGGCATCGCGGGGATCTGCGACGTCCACGGCTTCCTGAACTTCGCCATCGCCCTGTGGAACGGCAACGACCCGATCCTCAAGGAGCGGTACTTCGGCCTCACCAACGACGAGGGCAACCACGGTGAGGACGTCAAGGAGCACTGGTGGGTGACCGACGGGACGCCCACCCACTCCTGGATGCAGGTGGTCTACCGCTATCCACAGCGCGAGTTCCCGTACGGGCAGCTCCGCGAGATGGCGCGTAACGCAGGGCGGGAGAACCGCGAGCCCGAACTCAGCGACACCGGCGTACTCGACGAGAACCGGTTCTTCGACGTGCAGGTCACCTACGCGAAGGCCGACACGGACGACATCTGCATCGAGATCCAGGCGACCAACCAGGGGCCGGAGGACGCGCCGCTGCACCTGCTGCCGCAGCTGTGGTTCCGCAACACCTGGGCGTGGGGGCGGGACCAACGGCCGTGTCAGCTCGTTGCGAGCACCACGACCGGACGCAAGGTCACGGCTGACCACGGCAATCTCGGCCGGTACACGCTGCATCTGGACGACTCGCCGTCGATGCTGATGACGGACAACGAGAGCAACGAGATGTCGCTCTTCGGGGCCGAGCGCAACCCGTCGCCGTGGACCAAGGACGGCATCTGCAACTACGTCGTGCACGGCAGCACGTCCACGTGTCAGGTCGTCGGACCGGACGACGCGGGTGCGGCCGGCACGAAGTTCGCCGCCTGGTACTCGTTCGACCCCGTCGAGCCGGGCGAGACCGTGACGATCCGCCTCCGGCTGACCGGCGGCGACGGGCACATGGACCCGTTCGGGCCGAGCTTCGAAGAGACCGTGCTGGCCCGCAAGGCCGAGGCCGACGAGTTCCACGACGACATCGCGCCCAACGCCGAGCCCGAGCAGAAGCACGTGCTGCGACGCGCGCTCGCCGGGTTGATGTGGACCAAGCAGCACTACCGGTTTCGGACGCGGGACTGGCTCGACGGCGACCCGACCAAGCCCGAGGCGCCGAGTTCGAGACGCACGCAGGAAGCGCGCAACGTGCACTGGCGGCACCTCGACGTGGCTGACGTGATCTCCATGCCGGACGAGTGGGAGTACCCCTGGTTCGCGGCGTGGGACCTCGCGTTCCACACCATCCCGTTCACGATGGTCGATCCCGCTTTCGCGAAGGAGCAGCTGCTGCTGTTCTGCCGCGAGTGGATGATGCACCCGAACGGCCAGATTCCCGCCTACGAGTGGGAGTTCGGCGACGTCAACCCGCCTGTGCACGCGTGGGCGGCGTTGCAGGTCTACCGCGCGGACGGCAGCAGAGATCGCCAGTTCCTCGCAAAGGTCTTCCACAAGCTGCTGCTGAACTTCTCGTGGTGGGTCAACCGCAAGGACGCGGGCGGCAGCTACCTGTTCGAGGGCGGATTCCTCGGCATGGACAACATCGGGCCGGTCAACAGGTCAGAGCCGATGCTGGGCGAGTGGCGGCTGGAGCAGTCGGACGCCACGTCGTGGATGGCCGCCTACAGCCTGCACCTCATGCAGATGGCGCTGGAGCTGGCGCGCGACGACGAGTCCTATGAGGACGTCGCGACGAAGTTCGTCGAGCACTTCCTGTCGATCGCGGAGGCGTTCACGCAGTTCGGTTCGTCGGGCAGCGGCATCTGGCACGAGGAGGACGGCTTCTGCTATGACCGGGTCTCGCGCCGCAACCCGGACGGCAACGTCGAGTCGGAGCCCGTGCGCGTCCGGTCCATGGTCGGGCTGATCCCGCTGCTGGCGAGCGCTGTCCTCGAACCGTGGGTGCTCAGCGACCTGCACGGGTTCACGCGCAGGTTGGAGCACCTGCTCAAGCGCCGGCCGGAGCTGCGGCAGTTCATCACGTTCCACTACGACCGCGGCGCGTTCGTGTCGTTGCTGGACGAGCACAAGCTGCGCCGCGTGCTGCACCGGATGCTGGACGAGCACGAGTTCCTCTCCCCGCACGGGATCCGCAGCCTCAGCGCCGCCCACCGGGAGGGTCTGGAGGTCAAGGTCGCCGGCCAGGACCACCGGATGGGCTACGAGCCCGGCGAGTCGAACACGCCGATGTTCGGCGGCAACTCGAACTGGCGCGGCCCGGTCTGGTTGCCCACCAACGCCCTGCTGGTCGAGGCGCTCCGCACGGTCTGCGCGTTCCACGACGGCATGTTCCAGATCGAGATGCCGACGCACTCGGGCCGCTGGGTCACCGCAGGTCAGGTCGCCGACGAGCTGTCCGACCGGCTCATCGGGCTCTTCCTGCCTGATCACGACGGGCGCCGGCCGTCCGACGGCAAGCGGATCGAGGCCTCGGAGTCACCGCTGTGGCGTCGGCACGTCACGTTCAGTGAGTACTTCGACGGCGACACGGGCGAAGGACTCGGCGCCACGCACCAAACCGGGTGGACCGCGCTGGTGGCTGGGCTATTACAGGACCGTTCCCGCTAACCCACCCGGTTCGTAACATTGGCCATTCCACGCCTGGTGACAGTTGACACGCACTTTCTGTAACGCATGCGTGCTGTGCAGGTCGCTCACGAGATGGCAGGATCCCGTTCACTCGTCCGCGACAGTTACGAGGAGTGACGCAGTGGCTCGTCGAACCAGGCAGTTGATGGCCATGATCCCCGTGGTGGGGCTGGCCGTGATGGCAGCGTCGGGCTGCGCGACCCCCGTGAATCAGCCCGCGGGCAACTCGGGTGTCACTCTGGTGCAGAGCGGCAAGCTCGTCACCTGCACCCACCTGTCCTACAAGCCCTTCCAGTACAGCGAGGGCGACAAGACGGTCGGCTTCGACGTCGACCTCGTCGACCTGATCGCCAAGGACCTGGGTGTCACCCAGCAGATCTTCGACACCCCGTTCGAGACGATCACCTCGGGCACGTCGTTCAACGCGAACCAGTGCGACCTGGCCGCCGCGGGCATGACGATCACCGACGAACGCAAGCAGGCGATCGACTTCTCCGACCCGTACTTCGACGCCTCGCAGGCGCTGCTGGTCAAGAAGGGCTCGAACCTCAAGTCCCTCGCGGACCTCAAGGGGAAGAAGCTCGGCGTCCAGCAGGACACCACGGGTGAGAAGTACGCGAACGACAACGCGGCCGCCAACGGCTACACCGTCGTCCAGTTCGAGGACCTCCCGCTGTCCGAGACCGCCGTCCGCACCGGCGCGGTCGACGCGGTGATCAACGACAACGGCGTGCTCTACGACTACGCCAAGGAGTTCTCGGACACCGAGGTCACCACCGAGTTCGACACCGGTGAGGCCTACGGCATCGGCGTCAAGAAGGGCAACACCGCCCTGCTGACGAAGGTCAACGAGGTCTTGAAGAAGGCCAAGGAGAACGGCGAGTACGACAAGATCTACGAGAAGTGGTTCGGCAAGAAGCCGACGTCCAAGTAGTCGCTTCTCGGGGGCCGGTGCGGGTACTTCGCGCCGGCCCCGCCGCTTGTCCGCACCACATTCGCTAGGAGCCGCAATGGCCATGTCCAAGCGCAAGCGCGCGGAATACATCCGCTACGCGCAATACGGCTTGTTGGTCGTCATCGCCCTGCTGGTCGCCTTCCTGGCCGACTGGGGCCAGATCAAGGGCGCGTTCTTCAACGTCGACATCGCGAAGTCGATGTTCCCCAACGTGATCACCGTCGCGTTGAAGAACACCATCATCTACACCGCGCTCGGATTCGCGTTCGGACTCGCGCTGGGCCTCGTGCTCGCGCTGATGAAGCTGTCGTCGGTCGCCCCGTACCGCTGGATCGCGACCGTCTACATCGAGTTCTTCCGCGGCGTGCCCGCGCTGCTGGTGTTCATCGGCATCTACTACGGCGTGCCGATCGCGTTCCAGATGCAGTTCCCGCCGCTGACCACGGTCATGCTGGCGCTCGGTGGCGTCGGTGCCGCCTACATGGCCGAGACGATCCGCGCCGGCATCCAGGCCGTGCCCAAGGGCCAGGTCGAGGCCGCCCGTTCGCTCGGCATGTCGCAGGGCCGCGCCATGATCACGATCGTGATCCCGCAGGCGTTCCGGATCATCCTGCCGCCGCTGACCAACGAGCTGATCCTGCTCACCAAGGACTCCTCGCTCATCTACATCCTCGGCCTGTTCCGCGAGCAGTACGAGCTCACGAAGTTCGGCCGGGAGACGCTGAGCCGCAGCCCGTCCCTGACGCCGATCCTCATCGCGGGCCTCTGCTACCTGATCATCACGCTGCCGCTCGGTTACCTGTCGCGGTACCTGGAGCGCCGCGGTACCAGCGGCAGGAAGAAGGTGTCCGCATGAGCGAGACGTTCGTCGAGATCACCGGGCTGAAGAAGTCCTTCGGCCCGCTGGACGTCCTCAAGGGCATCGGCCTGCAGGTCAACCGCGGTGACGTGGTGTGCATCATCGGCCCGTCCGGTTCCGGCAAGTCGACGTTGCTGCGCTGCGTGAACCTGTTGGAGGAGCCGAACGGCGGCAAGATCGTCGTCAACGGGGTCGAGCTGACCGACCCTGACGTCGACATCGACTCCGCGCGCACGAAGATCGGCATGGTCTTCCAGAGCTTCAACCTGTTCTCCCATCTCAGCGTGCTGGCGAACCTCACGGTGGCGCAGCGCAAGGTGCTCAAGCGCTCCGAGGAGGAGTCGCGCCGGATCGCGCTGCACAACCTGGAGCGCGTCGGGCTGAGCGACAAGGTCCACTCGATGCCCGCGCAGCTCTCCGGCGGCCAGCAGCAACGCGTGGCGATCGCCCGCGCGCTGTCGATGGACCCCGAGGTCATGCTGTTCGACGAGCCGACCTCGGCGCTCGACCCGGAGCTCGTCGGTGACGTGCTGGGCGTGATGCGCCAGCTCGCCGACGAGGGCATGACGATGCTGGTCGTGACGCACGAGATGCAGTTCGCCCGCGAGGTCGCCGACAAGGTGATCTTCATGGACGGCGGCTACATCGTCGAGGAGGGCCCGGCGGCCGAGGTGATCGGCAACCCGCAGGAACCGCGCACCCAGGAGTTCCTGGCCCGCGTGCTCGACCCGACGCACCACGGTCCGAGCGACCCGGTCTAGCCGCGTGGCGAGGGGGAAGGTCTCCGCGGCGGACGTGCTGCGGGGGCTGTTGGGGGAAAACGACAACTCTGGTGGTGGCGGGTGGAGGTTGCCGCGGCGCAAGCCGAGCACCCCACCCGTCATCCGCGTGGTGGACCGCGTGATCACCGACGTCCTGGACCTGCGCGCGGTCGAGGTGCCGTACGTGCTGGAGTTCGAGCGCTGCCAGTTCGAGGCGGCGCCGGACCTGCGGCAGGCGAACCTCGCCGGTGTCTCGTTCACCGACTGCGACCTGCCGGGTCTCGAGGCCCGCAACCTCAGCAGCAGCAACGACGTCTCGTTGCTCGGCTGCCGCGTCACCGGGCTCACCGACCTGACCGACGCGGAGATCGCGGGCTCGGTCCTGTTGCGGGACAGCAGGTTCAGCGTTCCCGGCGGCCTGTGCATCCACGGTGACCGGCTGACGGCGGCCGGCGCGCTGCTCGGGTTCGGCATCCACACCGAGGGCGAGGTGCGGTTCGCCGGCGCGCGCATCGGCGGCAACGTCAACCTCGGCAGCGCGGTGCTGGAGAACCCCGACGGGTTCACGTTGAACGGCAACGGCATGCAGGTCGGCGGCAACTTCCTCGGCGCGTTCACCTCGCACGGCGTGATTTTCCTGGCCAACGCCCGGATCAGCTCGGCGCTGTCGTTGCGCGGCGCGATGCTCTCGCGCGGTGACATCCTCGACGAGACCACTGACCCGCACGCCGACCCGTCCGTGACGCTCATCCTGGACCGCGCGGACGTCTCCGGTGACCTGGAGCTGGACCGCGGTTTCACCAGCGCGGGCACCATCCGCGCCGTCAACACGCGCATCGGCGGCACGTTGTCGCTGGCAGACGCTGTTTTGGACGCGGTGTCACCGCCCGCTGTCGGCACCGACCCGACCGGTTCGGGCCGCGCGCTGCACGTCGACGGCGCGGAGATCGGCGGTGACGTGGTCGGCAGAGGCGTCAAGATCAAGGGCCAGCTGCGCATGGTCGACACGCACGTGCGCGGCAGCATCACCATCGAACGGGCCACTGTGGACAATCCGGCCGCGGATGCCGTGCTGGCCAACCGTTCGCAGATCGGCAGCAACTTCGTGGTGCGCGAGTCGAACATCGCCGGCGGCCTGGAGCTGCGCGGCATCACCGTCGGCGCGAACCTCGACCTGCGCGGCAGCCGCCTGATCAAGCCGGGCAAGTACCGCCACCAGCCGCGCGAGAAGCCGTCGCTCGACATCGGCGGCGCCACCATCGGCCGCGACCTCATCTGCGCCCGCGGCGACAAGGAGTTCGTCGCGCACGGCGGTGTGCGGTGCCGGCGCGCGACGATCGGCCGCATGGCGAACTTCAACGGCGCGGTGCTCGGCTACAAGCTCGACAGCCACGCGTTGAACGCCATGGGCATGCAGGTCCAGGAGCTCATGCTCAACGTCGTGTCGCCGCCAAAGGGCCTGGTGACGCTGCGCCAGGCACGTTGCACGTCGTTGGACGACAACGAGAACTTCTGGAACGCCACGGGTTTCATCGACCTCGACGACTTCCGCTACGACTCGCTCGCCTTCCCGATCAACCTGCGCGACGACGCCCAGGTCCAGCAACGGCTGCGCTGGCTGCGGCAAGCCATGCGCCGCAGCTACCACCCACGCCCGTACGACCAGTTCGCCGAGATGCTGACCGCGGCCGGCAACGAGGAACACGCCTCGACGGTGCTGATCGAGAAACAACGCCTGCGCTACAAAGCGGTCGCCGAGGGCATGCGGTTCTTCGGCCCGTTGGTGCTGGTGTGGAGCTTCCTGCAACGGTCGATGGTCGGCTACGGCTACCGCCCGGCGCGCGCTCTGGGGTGGCTGATCGCGGCCTGGGTCGTCGGCAGCATCTGGTTCCAGGTCAAGGGTCCGCTGATCGAGATCAACGACGACGACCACCTGCCGTGGAACGCGTGGCTCTACACGATCGACCTGGTGGTGCCGATCGTCGACTTCGGCAACAAGAACCGCTGGCAGACACCGGGTGTGTCGCAGTGGATCGCGTCGGGCCTGATCGTGACGGGCTGGCTCCTGGCGACGACCGTGGCCGCCGGTCTGACCCGAATGCTCAAACGCTAGGACTCGCCACCATCGGGGTATTTCGTCCAGTGGTGAACGATGGTGCGATCGTCCGGTGATCGCCGCCGAGTCCACCGAGCTCTTCGTCGGGCCTCGGACCGCGCTGCTGCAGGTGGTGCGGCTGACCTCGCCCGCGCTGGCGGGACCGGTGCACGCGCACGTCTCCGGCCCCGACCTGCACTCGCCACGCCACGGAGGCTCGCTGGTCGCCGGCCCGTTCGGCTACGAGCTGGCCGTCGACGTCTCCGCGCACCAGCCTGGCTCCGCGGTGCCCGCCCAGGCCGTGGTGCGCTCTGCTTCCGGCGAGGAGTCCTGCACGTTCTCGCTGGTCGTGGGCTCGCCGGGGTGGACAGTGCACCTGGTCGGCCACGTAGCGGGCAACGCACCCTTCTCCGCTTTTCGCGCCCACCTCGACCTGGCCCTGACCGACCCCGCCTACCGGTTCGCCGTGACCTCCGTGGAGCTGTTGCAGCCTTACTGGGACACGTTCCCGCAGCACCGCTCGCTGCTGCAGCGGCTGATCTCCGAGGGACGGGTAGAGGTCGTCGGCGCCGAGTCCAATGTGGTCGGTGTGTCACCGCTGCTGGCGTCGCTGCCCTCCGGTTCACCGCTGGAGGCCTCCTCCTTGGGCGAGGCCGAACGTTCCGTCTACGCCTCGTTCCTCGAACTGCGAACCTCGGCCCCCGCACCGCACGTGATGCTGCCCGTCGGCTCCGCCCGTTCCGCGCCCAATCCGTGGGTAACCGCGATCCACCACGATTGGAGCGCGCGCTACACGTGGCCACGAGTGGTCTGCTCGTTGCCCCGCGACTACTACGTGCGCGGCTCCGTACCCGTGCCGCCCGCCCCTCCCGACGACTCACCTGCCGCCGTGTTCGCCTCACACGCCGCCCGCCTGACCGGCGCGGCCCTCCCCACCGCCGCCCTCACCCGCGCTGCGTCCGCGCACCCCCGCGAGGCCTTCGACCTGCGCTCCGACGTCGTGACGCGCTCCCTGACTGCCCTGACGTCCACTGTGGACTCATCAGTCGTCGTCTGGAACCCGCTGCCATCTCCTTGCACCGACATCGTCCACGTGCACCTGCCTTCCGCCCGGAACGTGCACGTGGAGTTCGACGGCGAACCGTTGCCGACGTTGGTCGACGGACTGACCGTGACCTTCCTGGCCCGTGACGTGCCGGCTACTGGTTGGCGCACCTACGCGTTGGTCGACGACAACCTCGACCACGGTTGGAAGCGCGGCTACGGCACAGAGATCGCGTCCACTCACTACGTCCTGTCGTACGACCCGATCGCCTCGCTGGTGGCAGTCGACGGCCCGGCCCTGAAGCCTCCGAAGCTGACCGGCCCGGTGACCGTCTGGCACAGCGAGGTCGGCGAGAAGATGGTCGGCTCCACCACCTTCACCCTGTGGCACGAGGTCCCGCACCTGGACCCGTCTCCGCTGGTAGGCGTACTCGGCACCCGCACCCCGGCTTTCGGCACGCTGCCTTCGGTGGCCGCACGCCTGTCACTGGCCGGACCACCCCTGGGCCCCACCACCCCGACCATCACCCCGGTCTTCGCGCGGTACTGGCTGCACGAGCCCGCACCGTTGGGCGGTCTCCCAGCGAACCTCCTCCTGGAGGTGCTCAGCCCAACCCGGCTGCGAGTCGTCGCCGTGTCCGACGGCCCAGCCTTCGAGGGCGTCGTCCAACTCTCGCTCCCCGACGGCTGGTCAGCCTCCTGGGACTCGCTGCCGGTCTCGGTCCCGGCCGGCGGCTACGTGTCGGCCGACGTGCACCTGACGCCACCGCGAACCCCCGGCTGCTACCCAGTTCGCGCAACCCTGCACGGCCTCCCGTTCGACGTCTTCGACATCGCTCTGCTGACCGTGCCGGAGTGGGACGGCGAAGACCCCGTAGAAGTCCTGTGGGTGGCCTCCTCACCATCGACCGTCTCAGCAACTCCCGGCTCGTCGGCCCTGCTCCGCGTGGTCATGGCATCCAGCGCCCACGGCGATCTCCCCCTCCAAGCCCGAGTGCTCTCCCCACGCGACTCCTGGGAACTGATCGGCCCGTTCTGCGTGGCCGCCGTTCTCCCAGCCCAGGGCCACACACCCCTCGACTTCACGCTCTCGGCCCCTCCCTGGGCCACCCCCGGCAGCTGGTCGGCCGTAGTCCGAATATCAGCGGGCCCGCTGATCAGGACCACTCCGCCCATCCGCCTCGAAGTAGCTGGTTAACATGGCCCCTCGTGACTGATCTGGTGCTGGCACTGGACTTCGGCGGCACCAAGATCGCCGCCGCCCTGATAGACCCTTCCGGCTCCGTGGTGCGCTCCGCCCGAGTGCCCACGCCGACCTCCGACCCCTGGGACGCCGTCCTGACGGTGGTGTCCTCGGTAGTCGGGAACAACCCCGTCACCGGCGTAGGAATCGCCTCGGCAGGCCCCGTGGACACCGCACGCGGCACCGTCTCACCCATCAACGTCCCCTCGTGGCAAGCCTTCCCCCTGCGCGCCGCAGTAGCCGAACTCTTCCCACACGTGCCAGTCGAACTGGCAGGCGACGGCGTCTGCATGGCACTGGGCGAACACTGGCGCGGCGCAGGCCAAGGCAGCACCTTCATGGTGGGCCTGGTCGTGTCAACCGGCGTAGGCGGCGGCCTCGTGCTGGACGGACGCCCCTTCGGCGGCCGAACCGGCAACGCGGGCCACATCGGCCACATCGTCGTAGAACCCGACGGCGCCCCCTGCACCTGCGGCGGACGCGGTTGCGTGGAAACCGTCGCAGGCGGCCCACGAATGGTGGCCTGGGCCCGCCGCGCAGGCTGGCAAGCCCCAGACGACGCCGACGCCGCAGTACTGGCCGCAGCCGCCCTGGCCGGCGACGAAATCCCACTGGAAGCCTTCGAACGCGCCGGTCAAGCAGTAGGCATGGCCATCGCGGGCGCCGCAGCGGTGTGCGACCTGGACCTGGCAGTCATCGGCGGCGGCGTGGCCCAAGCCGGCGAGCTGCTGTTCGAACCGATCCGCCGCACCCTGAAGACCCACGCCGGGCTGTCCTACCTGGAGGGGCTGGAAGTCCGCGCGGCCCAACTGGGCGGCGAGGCGGGCCTGGTGGGCGCGGCGGCCCTGGTCCGCCAGGCACGCTGACGCAGGCGTCCCCTCCGCCACAGGATCCCCCGCGACCCAACGTACTCAGCGGGTCTGACACTCCCGCGAGGTTGATCGGGCGAGGTTGATCGGGCGCGGTTGATCGCGCGAGGCCGAAGGCGAGCCCACGCCGATGCCGCAGGCGAGGCGACCCAAAGGCGAAGCCGAGGCGTCTTTAACGCTTGAATCGGGAGGTTCCGGTGGGTGGTCCCGTCACGAGTCGTGCCTCAGCTCTTGCTGCACCCGAAGGGGGATGTCAAACGGACACGCTTTTCGTCCGTTTGACATCCCCCTTCGGGTGTGGCGCGCTCTGGCCCGGCTTGTGACGGGACCACCCACCCGAACCGCACCACCCACGCAACGCAACTCCGCCCAAAGCAATAGGCGTGCCATCAACCCGCCGGTGGCGTGGACAAGGTCCTTGATCAGATTGGCGGGGTCCGGGGCGGAGCCCCGAAATCCCTAAAACGCGACACGCCCTACGCAAGGCGACCATCGACGAAAGTCGCGGACTCACCCAGCCTGCCGAGCATGCCGAAGCGGCGACTCCACCCGCCCCACCACCACCCCCGCCGACTCCAAAGCCCCCCGAACCGCCCGAGCGATCCCCACCGCATCCGGCGTGTCCCCATGCACACAAATCGAGTCGGCAACCACCCGAACCGGCCGCCCGGACACACTCCGAACCCACCCCTCGGTAGCCATCTGCACGCACCGAGCCGCAATCTCGGCCGGATCCCGCAACACAGCCCCAGGCTCCCCCCGAGGCACCAACGTCCCAGCCGACGTATAGGCCCGATCAGCAAAGGCCTCATGCCAAACCCGCAACCCAGCCACCGATGCCCGCTTCAACCACACGGCCCCAGGCGGCCCCAGCACAGCCAAGGTCGGATCGAACATCCGAACCGCATCCACCACGGCATCAGCCTGAGCCTCATGCCGAACCAACGCGTTGTACAACGCCCCATGCGGCTTCACATAAGACACCCGAGTCCCAGCGACACGAGCGAACCCGGCCAACACAGCGAGCTGAGCCAGAACATCGTTGGTCAACGTATCGGGAGCAACGTCGATGAACCGCCGCCCGAACCCGGCCAGGTCCCGGTACCCGACGTGCGCCCCCACCGCCACCCCGGCCTCCGCGGCAAGGGCACACACCGAGCGCATCGTGTCAGCGTCCCCGGCGTGATACCCGCAGGCAACGTTAGCGCTGGTCACGACATCGAGAAGCGATCGATCGTCTCCAAGAGCCCAGTGGCCGAAGCCCTCGCCGAGATCCGCGTTCAGGTCCATGGCCGCCCTCCAACTCATGCCGGTTTTGTTGGATCGTGGGATTGTTGAACGATTCTACGATACTGCAATAGAACGATCCTGCAATAGGCTTACGAGGTGACCGAGACGTGGGTGTCGACGCTGGCTCAGGGCAAGGCCGACCTGGAGCGCGCGAGCACCGCGCAGAAAGTCGCGGACATGCTGCGTGAGCGGGTGCTCGACGGGGAGCTGGCGCCGGGGCTGAGGCTCAGCGAAGAGGCGATCGGCGGCGCGCTCGGGGTCAGTCGCAACACGCTGCGCGAGGCGTTCCGGCTGCTGACGCGTGACCGGCTGCTGGTGCACGAGCACAGCCGCGGTGTCTTCGTGCGCAGGCCGACTGGTGACGACGTGCGTGACCTCTACGCCGCGCGCCGGGTGATCGAGTGCGGTGCCCTGCGCCGGTGGAACGACGTCACCGAGGCGCTGCGCGAGGCTGCGCGGGCGCCGGTCCGGCAGGCCGTCACCAGGGCCGAGAAGAACGACTGGACGAGGGCCGGCCAGGCGAACATCCAGTTCCACCGCGCCATCGTGAGGCTCGCGGGCAGCGAACGGCTGAACGAGGAGTCCGACCGGCTCTTCGCCGAGCTCATGCTCGCGTTCAACGTGGCGCAGGAGATCAACGACTTCTACCAGTCGTATGTGCCGTGGAACCTCAGGATTGTTGAATTGTTGAACAACGGGGAGGTCGACCAGGCAGTCGGCCAGCTCACGGAGTACCTCGACGCCGCCGAACAGGATCTTGTCAGCCGTCTTGAGGCCCAATAGTCCAAAGAGAACGTTAAGCCGAGTGCAACGATTGCGATCACGAGGCTGACGGCACGTGTGATCAGGCCTAACATCCGCGCAACACCGCGTACACGGAGGGCCACCATGCCGTCGGATCACAAGACCGGCTTGCGCTGGAGCAACTGGAACCTGCTGCTGATACTTCCGCTGCTCATGCTCATCACGCCGTGGTTCAACTTTGACGAGCCCCGACTCTTCGGGCTGCCGTTCTTCTACTGGTACCAGTTCGCCTTCGTGCCGCTCGGCGTGCTGTGCGTCGGCCTGGTCTACGTGAAGACCAAGGACGCGCCCGCCGTCACCGGCAAGCCGGACAAGCTCGGCGTCGACGACCTGGACGAGGGAGCGAACTGATGCAGTGGACCGAGCTCATTGTTTTCAGCGCCCTCTTCCTGCTGGTCACGGTCATGGGGTTCGTGGCGGCGAAGTGGCAGAAGGGCGACACGCTCGAGCACCTGGACGAGTGGGGTCTCGGCGGCCGGAAGTTCGGCAGCTGGATCACGTGGTTCCTGGTCGGTGGCGACCTCTACACCGCGTACACCTTCGTGGCGGTGCCTGCACTGATGTTCGGCGCTGGCGCGACCGGGTTCTTCGCGCTGCCGTACACGGTGATCCTCTACCCGATCGTCTTCCTGCCGCTGGTCCGGATGTGGTCGGTCAGCCGCGTGCACGGCTACGTCACGCCCGCCGACTTCGTGAAGGGCCGCTACGGCTCGCACTGGCTGGCGCTGATCATCGCCATCACCGGCATCGTCGCGACCATGCCGTACATCGCGCTGCAGCTCGTCGGCCTTGAAGCCGTGCTGCGGAGCATGGGCCTCAACGGCAGCGGCATCCTCGGCCACCTGCCGCTGTTCATCGCGTTCGTGATCCTCGCGCTCTACACCTACCAGTCGGGTCTGCGGGCGCCGGCGCTGATCGCGTTCGTCAAGGACATCCTGATCTACATCGTCATCCTCGTGGCGATCGTCTACCTGCCGTCGAAGTTCGGCGGCTGGGGCGAGATCTTCAACGACGCCCAGGCGAAGTTCGACGCCACGCCGGCCAAGACCGACGGCATCCTGCTCAACAGCAACAACCAGCTGCAGTACGCGACGCTGGCACTGGGCAGCGCGCTCGCGCTGTTCATCTACCCGCACTCGCTGACCGGCATCCTGGCCAGCCGCGGCCGCAACGTCATCAAGCGCAACATGGTGGCGCTGCCGGCGTACTCGCTGGTGCTGGGCCTGCTGGCGCTGCTGGGCTACGTCGCGATCAGCGCGGGCACCAAGCCGATCGTCAACCAGGCGACCGGCCGTCCCGACACCAACACGATCGTGCCGGAACTGTTCGGCGCGAACTTCCCGTCGTGGTTCGCGGGCATCGCGTTCGCGGCCATCGGCATCGGCGCGCTGGTGCCGGCGGCGATCATGTCGATCGCGGCGGCGAACCTGTGGACGCGCAACGTCTACAAGGAGTACATCAAGAAGCACGCCACCCCGGCGGAGGAGGCCAAGCAGGCCAAGCTCGCCTCGCTGGTCGTGAAGTTCGGCGCGGTGGCGTTCATCGTGTTCGTCGACCCGCAGTTCTCCATCGACCTGCAGCTCATCGGCGGCGTGATGATCCTGCAGACGTTGCCGGCGGTCGCGATCGCGTTGTACACGCGCTGGTTCCACGTCTACGGCCTGGTCGCGGGCTGGGTCGGCGGCATGGGCTACGGCATGTGGCTGCTCTACAACATCGGCAACCCGGCCATCGGCAAGGCGCACTTCGCCGGGTCGGCGCTGCCGCTGGGCAAGCTGTCGATCTTCGGCTGGCACCCGTTCGGCGAGTCGACCATGACGATCTACGTCGGCATCATCGCGCTGGCGGTGAACCTGGTCGTCGCGGTGATCGTCACGCTGATCGCCAAGCAGGCCAAGGTCTTCAACGGCACGGACCAGACCGATCCGTCCGACTACCACGTCGACGAGGACAGCCCTCGGGTCAAGCCGGTGGCGACCCACTGAGACGCGTCCGTCAACGGTAGGGGCCACCCGTCGGTTTCGGCGGGTGGCCCCATCCGTTAGAGATCAGTGCTGTGAAAACCATCGCCGGACTGGTCGGACTGACCGCGCTCGCCCTAGTCGTCGCGCCTGGAGCCGCTCAGGCGCAGGACGCGAACTGCTACGACACCAACGCCCCGCTGACCGTCGAGGAACAGCGGCTCGACGACCCGCTCGTGACGGGCGGTCCCGCCGTCGGCCCCGCGCTCGTGAAGCTCGCCGGATTCGACGGCCGCGTCACCGAGTTCACCGCCAAGCTCTGCCGCCAGGCCGCGTCCAGGCAGGCGCAGCAGTTCGTGGAACGCGAGGGCAACGCGCTGTGGAAGGCCGCCGTCGCCCGCGCGCAAAGCACACAGGCTCTGACACACGACGCCTATGACGACCGGCCGCTCTACTGGGCACGCCTGCAGCTCTCAAGTGCGCTGCGCCAGTGGAAGCCGCGTTTCTCCTTGCCCGTCAACGAGCGCGCGAAGCTGATCCAGAAGTTCGACTGGGCCTCGCGCGGGCTGAGCGACTCGGCGTTCCCCAGCAAGCCGGGCGTGCGCAGGATCGCCGTGACGGGCTTCGACCCGTTCCAGCTCAGCGGCGTGAACGTGCGGCGCGCGAACCCCGCCGGCGCGGCGGCGTTGCAGCTCGACGGCCGGGAGATCTCCACGCCGAACGGCAAGGTCGTGCTGCAGGCCGCGGTGCTGCCGGTGCTGTGGGGTGGATTCGACGAGGGGGTCGTCGAGCAGTTCTACGGCAACGCGCTCGCGCAGAAGCCCGACGCGTTCGTGACGATCAGCCAGGGCCGGCCGGGCCGGTTCGACGTCGAGCGGTGGGCGGCGCGCTGGCGCGGTGGCTTCGCGGACAACAACAACATCGGCTCGTTCGGCAGCGTCCCGAACGCCGCCGGTTGGCCGCAGCCGGCCACCGAGTTCATCGAGACCTCGTTGCCGTTCCAGAAGATGATCGACGCGGGCACCGGTCCGTTCGCCGTGAACTACAACCGGGCCTTCTGCGAGTGGGTCGTCGTCGGCTCCCAGCAGTCGTGCCGCACGGACGAGCCGACCCCTGGCAGGGTCGCGGCCAGCGGTGGCGGCGGTGACTACCTCTCCAACGAGAGCATGTACCGGGCCAACCGCCTGCGAATCGGTTACGGCGCAACGAATGTCCTGGGTGGACACCTGCACACGCCGGTGCTCGGCCAGCCCGTCGACCCGGCCGCGCTGACCGATGCGGCGTTCGAAAAGCAGCGTCGGGACATCGCCGATCAGGTGAAGGCCCTAGTCTCTGTGGTGTGACTCGTGTGCGGCTGGCGGTGGCAATTGTCCTGAGCGCGTTGACGCTGTCCGCGTGCGCGATTCAGGTGGGAGGGCAGGCGGTCCCCGGACCGATGCCGTCCACCGCCTCCGCCTCCGCGCCCACGCTGCCCAAGGCCGGCCAGTGCATGAACGCCTACGAGCTGAAGGTGCTGCAGTGCACCGAATCGCACGAGGCCGAGGTCATGAGCGCGGGTGAGCTCACCGGCCTGCCGACGGTCTACCCGGACACGCAGGCGCTGCGCAAGGCCGCGCTTCCGCCGTGCCGTCAGGTGCTCAGCGAGTACCTGGGCAGCGCGGACGCGGACTCGACGCGCCTGCGGGTCTGGGCGTTCTGGCCGAACGAGCAGGGCTGGAAGGACGGCCAGCGCTGGCGGCTGTGCACCGTCGTGGAGATCAGTCCCGACGAGAAACCGCTGGCGCGCAAGGGTTCCGTGAAGGGCATCCTCGGCGGCAACGGCTTCACGACGTTCCAGACCTGCACCCAGGGCTCCCCGTCCAAGGACCAGGAGGTCAAGGTCGTCGCCTGCAACACCCCGCACCTGGCAGAGGCCGTGCCCGCCGGTGTCGTGTCGCTCGGCAAGTCGACCGACCCCGCTCCGTCCAAGGAGCAGATGAACACCCTCGCGAACGACAAGTGCACCAAGGTCGTGCACGACTACCTGGGCTCGGCCAAGCGCACCGACGTGTTCCCCGCGTGGCGGAACCCCGGCTCCCAGGCCTGGTCAGAGGGATGGACGAACGCCGTCTGCTACGCCGAGGCCAACAAGGTCTTCAACGGCACTCTCTTCGGCATCCGAGACAACCCGCTCCCGAACTGAGCCGGCGACCACGACCATCAGCACGGCGGCCAGGGACAGCACCAGCATCGCGATTCCTGCGATCCCCACGGCACACCTCCCTACCGTCCGGTGACGATCTTTGTGATCGCCATCACATACCTAAGACGTTCCCGGAAGGTGCCAGGTTCATTCCTGGAGCAAGACCATTTGTGCGACTTGTGGAGAAGTCCCCGGAGTACCCACAGGGCTGTCCACAGCTATCCACAACATGTGCACAAGCCCATCCACACCTGTGGACAACTTCGTCTCAAGTGGACGATGAGCTGCACTGATTCAGAGAAAATTGCTGCACAGGACCACACCCGCTGCGGTGCCGATGGCTAAACCGAGGACGAACACGAGCGTGTAGCGCCACCACGGCGTGCGAGCCGGCGGGGCGGGCGGCACCGGGTAGTAGCGCACGATGCCGGTCGTCGGGCCGACCTCCACATCCCGCTTCGAACCGTCGAAGTTCAGTCCGCCGAGGAAGTCGTCCTGCGTCACACCACTAGTAGTACCCCAAAAAGATGACCCAGCGGTCGCCGTTGACCGCTGGGTCACCAAACACCTGAGAAGGATCAGCCCAGGCGCTGCTTCAGGGCCGCCAGCTCGTCGCGGAGCGTGGTCGGGACCTTCTCGCCGATCTTCGCGAACCACTCCTCGACCAGCGGGATCTCGGCGCGCCACTCGTCGGCGTTGAACTCGAGCGAGGCCTCGATGTCCTCACGCGGCGCGTCCAGGCCTTCGAGGTCCAGGTCGTCGGCGGTCGGCACGTACCCGATCGGCGTCTCCTGCGCGGCGGCCTTGCCCTCGAGGCGCTCGATGGCCCACTTCAGCACGCGCGAGTTCTCGCCGAACCCAGGCCACAGGAAGCGCTTGTCGTCGCCCCTGCGGAACCAGTTGACGTAGAAGATCTTCGGCAGCTTGTCGGCGTCGGCGCGCTTGCCGAGATCGACCCAGTGCTGGAAGTAGTCACCGGCGTTGTAGCCGATGAACGGCAGCATCGCCATCGGGTCGCGGCGCACGACGCCGGTCTTGCCGACAGCGGCGGCCGTGGTCTCCGACGACAGCGTGGCGCCCATGTAGGTGCCGTGCTGCCAGTCACGCGACTCGGTGACCAGTGGGATCGTCGTGGCGCGGCGGCCACCGAAGAAGATCGCCGAGATCGGCACGCCCTTCGGGTCGTCCCACTCCGGCGCCTTGATGTCGCACTGCTCGATCGGCGTGCAGTAGCGCGAGTTCGGGTGCGCCGCCAGCTCGTCGCCGTCCGGCGTCCAGTCCTGGTGCTTCCACGAGGTCAGGTGAGCAGGGGCCTCGCCGATGCCCTCCCACCAGATGTCGCCGTCGTCGGTCAGCGCGACGTTCGTGAACAGCGAGTTGCCCTTGGCGATGGTGCGCATCGCGTTCGGGTTGGTGTGGTAGTCGGTGCCGGGCGCGACGCCGAAGAAGCCGTTCTCCGGGTTCACCGCGTAGAGGCGGCCGTCCTCACCGAAACGCATCCAGGCGATGTCGTCGCCGAGCGTCTCGACCTTCCAGCCGGGGATGGTCGGCTCGAGCATCGCGAGGTTCGTCTTGCCGCAGGCCGACGGGAACGCGGCGGCGATGTAGTACGCCTTGTTCTCCGGCGAGGTGAGCTTGAGGATCAGCATGTGCTCGGCGAGCCAGCCCTCGTCGCGCGCCATGACCGAGGCGATGCGCAGCGAGTAGCACTTCTTGCCGAGCAGGGCGTTGCCGCCGTAGCCGGAGCCGTAGCTCCAGATCTCGCGGGTCTCCGGGAAGTGCGAGATGTACTTGGTTTCGTTGCACGGCCACTGCACGTCCTGCTGGCCGGCCTCGAGCGGCGCGCCGAGCGAGTGCAGCGCGGGCACGAAGTCCGCGTCGTCACCGAAGACCGCGAGAGCCTTGGTGCCCATGCGGGTCATGATGTGCATGGAGACGACGACGTACTCCGAGTCGGTGATCTCGACGCCCAGCATCGGCTTCTCCGCGTCGAGCGGGCCCATGCAGAACGGGATCACGTACATCGTGCGGCCACGCATGCAGCCCCGGTAGAGCTCCGTCATGATGGCCTTCATCTCGGAAGGGTCCATCCAGTTGTTCGTCGCGCCCGAGTCCTCCTCGCGCACCGAACAGATGTACGTGCGCTCCTCGACGCGTGCGACGTCGCTGGGGTCCGAGGCGGCCCAGAAGGAGTTCTGCTTCTTCTTCAGCGGCACGAAGGTGCCGGCGTCGACGAGCTTCTGCGTGAGGCGATCCCACTCACCCTGGGACCCGTCAGCCCAAACAACCTCATCGGGGCAGGTCAGCTCTGCGACTTCCTGAACCCATGCGAGCAAGCGCGCGTGGTTGGTAGGTGCGTGTTCGAGACCGGGAATGGTCACTGCCGTCATCTCGTCTCGTCTCCTGACTGAACGCCTCGGCCGCCCGAGGACGTAGCTGGGTCCGGTGTGGGGACTTCGTCGTCCTCGGGAATAGCTCCACAACGCCCGGTGGGGCCGGGCGTGCGTGGAAGGGGATGGATCGAGGTTAGCCCGGTGAATGGCAGGTAAAGCACCCCCAGCCTGTCGCTTCCCTCACAAAACCGATTCTGGAATCGATTCAGCACTCGGACGGCGTTAAGGCGCGCTTGAGGTGGGAAAAACACAAGAGGCCCCGGTGCGGTTCTCACCACACCGGGGCCTGTGACCTGCGCTTCAGTCGGACGTCAGTTCGGGCTGATCCACTGACCGGTGGTGGAATCGATTCGGACGACACCGTCGAACCGTTCTTCCTCGAACCAGTCGTCCGAGTCGTCCAAAATGCCGCTCTTGGAGTCCGTCACGTAGCGGCCGTCGGACTCGATGTGCCCGTGCTCGACCTCGACCCAGTCGTCACCACGGTGTTCCGACATCGTGACCTCGCCCGATCGTGTGATCTCGGTCGCCACGTCGGCCCGTCCGTCGCCGTTCTTGTCGGTGAACAGCCAGGTGTCACCGTCGTCGTCGCGCACGACAGCGGTGTCGGCCTTGCCGTCGCCATCGGTGTCCTCGGTCGCCTTGCCGACGTTTCGATCGCCTTCGTCGGTGTCCACGACAATCGTCTGAGAGGGCGACGAATTCGTCTTTTGTTCCTGCGAGTCGTTCGGATCGACGGCAACCCACTCGCCGGAATTCTCCTCGAACCGAGCCTGGCTCAGGAGATTGCCGTCCTTGTCGAACGTTGTCATCAGATCGGCGTCGCCGTCACCGTTGCTGTCGGTGAACGCAAGATGACCACCGTCGTCCGTCTCGACCACCGCGGAGTCGTTCACGCCGTCGTGGTCGAGATCGAAGGTGACGTCGGCGGTGTACTCCTCATCCTCGACGGTGACCTTCAGCTCGGCGTCGGCAGCACCGTTCTCGTCGATGTACACCGGGACACACCTCCTGGGCTCTTGCGTACCGGTATGACCCACGTTATGCCGGTTCGGTTCCCTCGCCAACCTCGTGAGGCGTGCCCAGGTCGATCTCGCTCTGATCGATGGCGGCGTCGAGGGCCGCGCGGAAGCGCACGATCTCGCTGCCTTCGAGGGTGAACGCCGGACCGTCGGGGCCGGCGATCTCCACCGCACCCGCGCTCACGCTGACCTCGCAGACCGCGCGGTCCGCGTAACTGTCGCTGCAGTGAAGGAGCCACTCGCGCTGAACGCCCATGGTCAACCTCATCTTCACCCCAGGCCGGCCGATATGGGCTTAACTTTAGCCTTGCTTGAGACTAAAGTCGCTCGCCTAAGCGTATGAAGGGAGGCAGCCACGTGGGTCAGGCCAGACAGACCGTGGAGCGCCTCCAGCTCGGACTCACGCTGCAGCGACTGCGCCTCGCGGCAGGCAAGACGCAGGAGGACGCGGCCGAGACGATCGGCCGGAGCGCGGGCCGGCTCAGCCAGGTGGAGAACGGCAAGGGCGCCCTCGGTTCGACGGAACTCATCCAGCTGCTGGACTTCTACGGCGTAGAGGGTGAAGAGCGATCGACCGTCCTCTCGCTCGGCCGGGTGAGCAGGCGTCGACAGCCCCGCCTCGGGTACGTCGACACCCTGCCGGACTCCTTCCCGCGGTTCATGGACCTGCTCTCGGCCGCGCGACGCATCAGCTGGTACGAGTGCGGAGTCATTCCGGGACTCGTGCAGTCGAAGGGATACGTCAAGGCGATCATCAGCGCGGGGGCGTACATCTCGTCGGAGACGGAGGTCTCCGAACGCATCTCCTTCCGGCTCGCGCTCCAACAGGTGCTCCACTCGGGTCTCGCTGAGCGGATCGACATCGTTTTCACCGAAGACTCGTTGCTGCACGTCCTGGGCGATCGCTCGGTCATGCGCGAGCAGGTGCTGCACATGTTGCAGCTTCTCGAGCAGCACACGGCCCTGAGCATTCGGATCGTTCCGCTCGACGCCATGAACAGTCCGGGCAACGGCGGCGGCATGGTGGCGCTGGAGTTCGACACGTCCGACCCGATCACGTTCAGCACCGTGATCTACGGGCCCTCCGTCTATTACGATCAGCCGTCCCACACGGAGCCCATGCGACAGCTCTTCGAGCAGGTACAAAGCCTTGCGTGGAACGGCAGGGACACTCGTTCAGCCCTGATCAACTTCCTGCAAGGAGCCCCTGATTGACCGCGTGGTGCAAGAGCAGCCACAGCTCTACCGGAGGCGATGCCTGCGTGGAGGTTCGGTACAGCAACGTCATCGTGGGCGTCCGCGACTCCAAAAACCCTGATGGGCCGCGGTTCGACGTGTCGCCGACCGCGTGGCAGGCGTTTCTGAACACGGTCACCCACCCAGCTGGGTGAAAACCGAGCAGGTCCCAGCCGACGCGGCCGATGCGTCGGCCGTACAAGCACGCCCGACAGCCGGCAAGGAGCACTTGGATGAGCTCGTGGCGGAAGAGCAAACACGACCCCGACGACCGTGACGACCCTGATGAGGGCGTCGAGGTGAAGCACACCGAGGAGGACGTCTGGGTGCGCGACCCCAGTGACCCCAACGGCCGTGAGGTCAAGTTTTCGCGCGATGCCTGGAAGTTGTTCCTACGCTCGATCTCGGACGGACCGGATCCGGCCTAGCAACTCCTCGGCCTTCGCGCGTCCCGACTCCACCTCAGCCAGCTGCCGGGTCGCGGACTGCAGTTCGCGGCCCCGTTCGCCCGCCTCCATGCGCAGCGCGCGGTCTACCTCGCGCAGTTCGGCCTCGATGGCCTCGATGCGCTTGGCCAGGGCCTCGTCCAGGGCGAGGGACAGGGCCTGCTCGGCTTCGATGAGCTGTTCGGCGGCCAGTTGGTCCACTGTGGAGCGGGCGTCGGCGATGGCGTCGGAGAGCCATTGCTTGACGTGCTGCTTCTCGGCGGTGTGGGTGCGGGTGCGGGCCATCCACCAGCCTGCGCCGAGACCCAGGGCGATGGTCACCGGCAGGACGATCGGGTTCAGCACGGCTATGCCGAGGCCGGCGAGTGGCATGACGGCGAGTTTGCCCGCGCCCAAGCCACCGGAGACGCCCATGAAGACCAGGAGTTTGTCTTCCGCTGTGGGTGGGCGCTTTTCCTTGGGGCGCAGGATGACCGGGGGTTGTTCGCCGCGTGCGAACTGGCCGCGGATCAGGGTCAGTTCTTCTGACGAGAACATCGTGGCCAGCACGGCGTCGGTGACCTGGGCCAGGCGCACGGACAGTGCGGTGGAGATGCGGCCGGACACGACCTGCAGGGCTGTGTCGACCTGCTGCGGCAGCTGGGCCAGGCCGGTGCGGTCGGCGGCGTCGATGGCCTGGCGGTACCAGGTCTGGAGGTCGCGCATCTGGCGCGAGATCTCGTGGGAGTTCTCGACTCGGGCGCGTTGGACCTCGCCGCGCAGGCGGACCTGCCAGCCTCGGGTGGACGAGCGGCGTTCGGTTTGCAGTTCTTCGCGGCGGGCCCTCAGCACAGCGGCTTCGTCTTCGCCCACGGACAGGGCGCGCTTCTCGTGTTCCAGACGAATCGTGAGCTCGTCCAGCACGGTCGACAGGGCGCGCAGGGCGTTGGCCTCGGCCAGCATGCCGGCGCGGCCGGCGACCAGTTCTTGCAGGGAAGTCTGCAGCAAAGCGACGCCGGAACGTTCGCGGAGCATGGCGGCGGCGTCCGGGTTCGGGGCATGGGCTGCCATGTCGAACATGCGCGACGACACCGGGTACCAGGTGGCATCGGCGAAGCGCGGGGCGTGCTCGGCCAGGAGCGCGCGGTCGGCGTCGAGGACCTGGCGCCAGCCGCGGTACTGGTCGGTCTTGGTCAGGGCGAAGACGACGGTTTCGACGCGGTCGCCCACGCGTTTCAGGAAGTCGAGCTCGCCGCGGGTGAACGGGGACGAGGCGTCGACGACGAAGACCAGGGCGGTGGCCGAGGTGACGGCTTCGAGGGCCAGTTCGCCGTGCACCGACTCGAGGCCGCCGACGCCTGGAGTGTCCACAACGGACATGCGCTCCAGCAGCGGGATCGGCGCGTCGACCTCGACGTACCGCGGCGGGAGCTCGCCGGGAGGCAGGTCGTGGGCCGCGGACACCCAGTTGATCAGTGCGGGCAGCGGGAACGACACCGGCGCGAGCAGGCCGGGATAGCAGGCGCGGGCCGCCCAGGTCGGGCCGTGCTGGAAGACCAGGTAGGTCGAGGTGGCCACGTCGGCGTCGACCGGCGACAGGCCCGGAGTGGCCAGCAGGGCGTTGACCAGCGAGGACTTGCCGCGGTTCGTCTCACCGACGATCACCACGGACGACACCTCCGGAGCCCCGCGACGAGTGACCCAGTCGGCCATGGACGGGTCGAGCTCGCGCACGAGAGAGGTGAGGCGTTCGCGCGTCTGCCGGACCGTCTGGGAGAGGTTGCTCATCGGGCCGTGTACACGGTCACGATCGGAGCCCGCAGGAGACGTCCGCGGTCGCAGAAGCCGGGTACCTCCGTCTCGGCGACCAGGCCCAGCAGCGCCTTGTCGTCCGTCGGCACCGTCCCGCCCGCCTCGTGCTGCGACGGGTCGAACCGTTCACCGTCGGCGCGCAGGGCCACGACGCCTATCGACGACAGGCCTTCCTCGATGCGTGCGACCACGCCGGCACTGGCGCGGTCCAGCGCGTACATGCACAGCTGGACCAGCGCGCGGCGCTCGGCCAACGCCTGGTCGAGCAGCTCGTCGGCAATGGTCTCCACACCGTCATCCGACGCCAGATCGGTGGGATCGGTTCCGTTCACGCTCATCGGTGCCCCCCAGCACGTAGTTGCTGCCAGATGAGGAAATACGCCCGATGGACGACATGCGCCACTCGGGCCTGCGCCGGCGTCGCGCCGAACGACGCGAACGAACGCCACCAACCGGCCCGTTCCAGCGCATGTGCGACCAGTTCAGAGCCAGGACGGCCGGTCAGTCCCAGCTGAGCGGGGACGTCCGGGGTGCTGCCGACGCGCAGCACCTCCTCGGTCAGGTCCGGTGCCAGCGTGACCGCGCCGGACGACACCAGCGTCAACGCCTCCAGCAGCCGCAGCTGGTGCGCCTCCGGCCGGGCCAGCAGGACCTCGATCGCGTCGTGCACGCGCTGCCGTTCGCCGGGATCGCCCGAGGCCAGCGAGGTGACGGACGCCAGCGCGGCCGCCGCCTTGATGCCGTCGGCCCGCGCCCGGAACACCGCGTCCAGCCGACCGCGGACGGCGGCGAACCCGGACGCGTCGAACAGGACCCGCCGCAACGCGCCGGCCGTCAGCCCAGGTTCGGCGTCCAAGGCCGCAAGAGCGCGGCCGATGCCGTAGAGGTCGAGCTTCTCCAGCAACCGCGAGCGCACGCCCGCCGCCACGTCGCAGTCCCACGACGTGAAGAGGTCACCGGACATCAGCATCATCGTGCGGGTGTCCGCGTCCAACGCCGCGAGCTGCCGCAACGCCTCCGCGTCCGCCGACGTGAACTCCCCGGTCTCCGCCGACTCGGCGAGCAGGCTGATCACCGGCAGCACGTCCGCGACCCGCGGCTTCAGCAGCTGGGCCTGCTTCGACGCGAGTATCTCCGCGGCCCGCCAGACGTCACCGTCCGAGCCTTCAACGGTTTCCGGAGCCACGGCGTCGACCTTGTTCAACGCGGCGATGGCGTTGACCGGCCCTGCCTCACGAGAAGCGGTCGCGGCGGTGAACGCGGCCAACGTCGAGTGGTCGTCCGCGCGCACGCCCTGCGTCACGACGTAGAGAACCGCCTCGGCACCAGCGACAGCGTTGCGCGACACCGGATCCAGCAGTTCCTCGGTGCGCGCGACCGATGCCGTGTCCAGCGACCCGAGCCCTGGGGTGTCGATGACGGTGAAGTCGCGCAGAACGGCGTTCGTCAGGTACGCCTCGATGTGCGAGATGCCTTCCACGCCAAGAGAGGCGGGAATCATGCCGTTCGCGTCGAACGGCAGCACCTGGCGTCGTCCGTCCCGAAGCACGACTTCGATGCGGTCGACCGTTCCGTACTGATAGCGCGTGACGAGCCGTGTGCACTCACCGATGTCGGTGGGCGCGACCCGTCGTCCGATCAACGCGTTGACCAGCGTCGACTTGCCCGACTTGATCCGCCCGGCGACCGCGACCTGCAACGGCGCGTGCAGGCGGCGCAGCACTTCCTGGAATCCGGCGGCGGTCTGCTGGGAGACCTGAGGTTGCAAGGCAACACACAAGTGGGCCACCGCCGCGCACAACGGTCCGGCCAGCTGTTGTTGTTGTCCTTGCAACGCCGTCACGGGCACTGATCGTGCCACGGTTTGTGCACGTGCGTGCGCGGGTAGCCACAGCGCATGGGTGACAGCTACGTGACGTTCCTAGTGCTGGGGATCGTCCTGGTCGTGGTCGACGGCCAGCTGATCTACCGCGGCGGCAAGGGATACCTCAAGCGCGCCGCGTACGACGAAGAGCAGGCCGGCAGCATGATGAAGCTGACGACCGTGCTGTTCCACCTCGTCGTGCTCGGCCTGCTGGCACTGGTGTCGATCATCAACGTCGACACCGGCGATCCGGTGAAGAACGTGGTCGTGAAGCTGGGCATCGTGCTGTTGCTGCTGGCACTGGCTCACGGCGCGACGATGGCGATCCTGGCCAGGATTCGGGATCGCCAGGTGCAGCAGCAACTCGCGGACGAGATGGCCGAAGAGCACCGCATCTACGAAGAGCGCCAAGAACGTCAGGCGCACATCGGCGAACCGCGACCCGCGCCCAAGATCGAGTCGCCTTACTCACCCACGTAGTGGGACCGCACGGCGTTCAGTGCCTCCCCCTCACTGGCGCCGAGTGACCGAGCGATGGCGACGAACTCCGCCGCAGCGGCGGAGAGCGGGTCCGGTGCATGCGAGGGCAGGGCAGCCACCACGGTGCCCTGCCTTCGTCCTGTCGTGAGCACCCCTTCGGTCTCCAGCTCCCGATACGCCCGCGCGACGGTTCCGGCGGCGAGCCCCAGGTCGGCGGCGAGCTGCCGGATCGTCGGCAATCGCGACCCGACCGGCAACACACCCCCGCTGATCAACCGCACCAGCTGATCGCGCACCTGACGCCAGGGCGCGACGCCGTTGTCGACGTCGACGACGATCCTGGGAGCTGTCATCTGACGATCTTGGCTGGTTGTGGCTTCGTGTTGGCCATCGAGACCCACGCCAGCAGGCCGGCGATGCCGAACCAGGGACCGGCCAGTCCTCCCACCACGGCCACACCGAGCCCCGTCGCGACGTGCACGCTGCGGGTGCGCAACGCCATGTCGACCGCCTCATCACCATCGGCAGGCCGCGCGACGGCAGCCCAGACGGCCAGCGCGACCGCGAGCACCGACCCCGCCAGCCAGGCGACAGCGGTCCACCGCGGGCTGATCACGAGGTAGACCGCGACAACCACCACGAACACCACGTAGGTGAGCAGGACCCACCTCGACGCGATGTCGAACAGCCCGCGCGGTGCGAGCGACGCCTCTCGACGAGCGCCGCGGCGTGGACGCAGCGCCAGCAGCTCGGCGAGCAGCGTTCCCGCGAGAACCACGACCACGAGCTGGTCGACGTCGTCGCCCCATTTCGGTACGAGCCAGAGCACCGAATAGAGCCACGGGTAGAGCAGCCGACGCCGCTTCAGGTACCGGACGGCGTCCTCGACCTGGGCGTCGGTGGGGTCTGCCACCTGCCACTTCTTCAGCAGCTTCACGCCGGTCGACCTGATCGGCCACAACATCACCAGCAGGAACAGGCCCACAGCCGCGACCACGACGAGCTGAATCCAGAAATCCCTGTCGAACACCGGCCACCCCCAGCTTTGTATCAACCCCTCGACACAATAACTCACACTGAAGTCGTACGCAGCGTCAGCCCGTGGCGCGACGCGCGAAAGTTCGGCCCGCACCTAACCTTGTCCAGTGCGGAGGTTCAGCCTGTGGATGAAGGCTCACCCGGCGTTCGGGGACTCCCTGATCGCCGGGCTGTTGCTGATCTTCGACCTGGGAGTGGGCGTCAGCGGGATCGACCGCGGCGTGTCGTTCTCCGCGTTCCTCGCCGTCACACTCCTGATGCTCGGCCCACTGCCGTTCCGGCGCTACCACCCGCTCGGCACCAGCTACCTGATCCTCGCGGGCGCGTTCCTGCAGCTCTTCACCCACGGCGGGGAGAACGGCATCCCGGCGCGGATGTCGGACTTCGCGCTGGCCATCGCCCTGTACACGCTGGTCGCGTACATCGGCCGCAAGTCAGGCCTGATCTACTCGGCCTGGCTGCTGGCGGGCACGCTGCTCTGGGCGATCTTCCAGATCGGCGAGATCCAGGCCGTCTTCCTGGTGTTCATGGTCTTCGTGATCTTCGGCTTCAGCTGGGCCATGGGCGAGTTCGTGGGCGCCCGCCGCGCCTACCAAAGCGAGCTGGAACAACGCCTGGCCCTGCTGGAAACCGAACGCGACCAGCAAGCCAAGATCGCAGTAGGCGAAGAACGCTCCCGCATAGCCCGCGAACTGCACGACGTGGTGGCACACGCGGTGAGCGTCATGATCGTCCACGCCGACGGCGCCGCCTACACGATCCGCTCCCAGCCAGAAGTAGCCGAGAACGCCGTCCGCACGATCGCCGACACCGGCCGTCAGGCCCTGACCGAGATGCGCCGCCTCCTGGGCGTCCTGCGCAGCGAAGACGCCGAAACTCAGTGGGCCCCACAACCCGACGCACGAGGCGTGGTCGAACTGGCCGAGAACACCCGCGCGGCCGGCGTGCCGGTCCGCCTGGAAATCAGCGGCGACGTGGACGACCTGCCCGTAGGCGTGGGCCTGAGCGTCTACCGAATCGTCCAGGAAGCACTGACCAACACCATCAAACACGCCGGATCGGGCACCACCGCCATCGTCCGCCTGGCCCGCTCGCCAGAAGAACTGCGCCTGGAAATCGTCGACAACGGCTTCGGCACCCCTCACGACGTCGTGAAAGTCTCCGGCGGCAACGGCCTGATCGGCATGAGGGAACGTGCCGCGGTCCTCGGCGGCGAGTTCGAAGCAGGCCCCAACCCAGGCGGAGGCTGGCGCGTGCGCGCGAGCTTCCCACTAGCCGCATAGGGTGATCGAGTGATTCGGGTGCTGCTGGTCGACGACCAGGAACTCATGCGCATGGGCTTCCGCATGGTGCTGGGCGCGCAAGAGGACATCGACGTCATCGGCGAAGCCGCCGACGGACTGGACGCCGTGCAAATGGCCGACAAACTCCGCCCCGACGTCGTGCTCATGGACGTCCGCATGCCAGTGCTGGACGGCGTGGAAGCAACAAAACGCATCACCGAAGCCAACACGGCCAAAGTCCTGGTCATGACCACCTTCGACATGGACGAATACGCCCTGTCCGCCCTCCGCAACGGCGCCAGCGGCTTCCTCCTGAAGGACACCCCACCGTCAGACCTCGTATCGGCCCTGCGCGCGGTGGCCTCCGGCGACGCCGTGGTCTCGCCCTCCGTCACCAAGCGCCTGCTGGGCCGCTTCCTCGGCGACGGCGGCGGCGAACTCCGCGACGCCTCGATGCTCGACGTCCTCACCGAACGCGAGCGCGAAGTGCTCGTGCTGATCGCGAAGGGCCTGTCGAACACCGAGATCGCACGGAAGCTCTTCCTGTCCGAGGCCACGGTGAAGACCCACGTGGGCCGGATCCTGGCAAAGCTGGAACTGCGAGACCGCGTACAGGCCGTGGTCCTGGCCTACGAAACCGGTCTCGTCCGCCCCGGCGACGCCTAACCCACGCCGATAGCCACGCCGATGCCGCAGGCGAGGCGACCCAAAGGCGAAGCCGAGGCGCTCTTAGCTTGAAACGCGAGGTTCCGGTGGGGGTCCCCGTCACCCGAACCGCACCACCCACGCAACCGGCAGCCGCCCAACGAAACAGGCGTGCCATCAACCCGCGCGTGGCGTGGTACCCCCTGATCAGATTGGCGGGGGACTGGGGGCGGAGCCCAGGGGAAGCACGCAACAGGAACTCGCCGCCCGCAACCCAACCACCCTCAAAGCCAGCGACCCTCAAAACCCAGCGCCCTACCGGTAATCCGCCGGGTCAGCCTCCACAACCACCCCCGCCATCCGAGGCTTCACCACCTCGTCGTACCAACGCCCCCAGTCAGGCTGCGACCCGTCGAGATCCGTGAACCCGTACTCCCGCTTGAGCCGCCACGAAGACAAGCACTGCCCCGAAAACCGTCCACGATCCGAATCCGCCGCCACATGCGCAAGTCCACGCCCGAGATAGTGCGGCGTCTCCGAGATCGCGTAGTCCGGCACCTTCTCGACCGCATCCCGCCAGGTCGCCTCGGTGACCCCGAACGTCTCCAACATCTGCTCAGACCGCAGAAACCCCGGCGTAGCAGCAATCGCCGTGACGTTCGGAACGTCCCGAAGATCCTTGGCCAGCACCTCACCGAACCGCCGCACCGAATTCTTCACCGCGTCGTACGTGAGGTTCACGAAGTAAGCCTCCCCGTCCTCCCCGTCAGTCACCTCGACGACAAGCCCGTCGTCGGAGCGCACGAGGATCGGCATCAGCTTGTGCAACGCCACCAGGTGCGTCTCAATCCCGTTGCGCCACATCCGCAACTGCCGATCGAGATCGTGCTCCCAGAACTTCCCCCACTCAACAAGATTCTCCCCACCCCAGGCGTTGTCGACGAAGATGTCGAGCTTGTCGATCCTCGCGGCGAACGCGTCCACATCGGACGGATCCGTGAAGTCGCACCGAATGGCAATCCCCTTGCCACCGGCAGCGTCCACCAACTCCGCGGTCTCCTCGATCGTCTCCGACCGCCCGACCTCGGACTGCTGTTCGCGCGTCGTGCGACCTCCGACGAAGACCGTCGCTCCAGCCGCCCCGAGCTCGACCGCGATCGCCCGCCCAGCACCACGCGTGGCCCCGGTGACAACCGCGACCTTCCCCGTCAGATCGGGCTCACTTCTTTGCGACACGTCGAGTTCCCTTTCCCTCGCGCCAGGAGAGGACGACCATCTCGTCTCCCTCGACGGTGATCGACACGACCTCGGTGACGGTCAGCCGGAAGAGGTCGAGCTCGTCCGGGTTCGGTTGCCAGCCGGTGCGCTCGAAGAGCTCCTTCAGGTAGTCGGTCTTGTCCGTCCAGAACTCCGCGGAACCACTGATCTTCGCGTCCCCGGCCTCCGTCATCGAGGCCGTAGTCGTGTTGCAGTGCAACGAGAACCGGGGATCACGACGCAGATCAAGCGACTTCAACGAGGCAGGCATCATCCCGACCCACAGGTCGCCACGCGCGAAATCCGGTTCCACGCCACTGATCCGCGGCGCCCCGTCCTTCCGCAGCGTCGCGATCAACGCGTGCCGGTCCGCGGCGAACCGGCTCTGCACGAACGCGGCCAGGTCGGGTTGTTCGGCCGCGAACTCCGCCCAGGTAGCCATCAGCGCATCCCTTTCAACACCAGATCGACGTCCTCTGCCGTGCGTGTCAGCAGCTCCCCCCGCGGGCGCACCGACCAGTCCATCGAGATCCCGTACACCAGCGCGGAGAGGACTCGGGCCGCGTTCGGCGGCAGCCCCTCGGCCGCGCACAGGATCTCCAGTTCGGCCTCCAGCACCGCGTAGTGCCTGGCCAGCAACGCACGCAGCTCCGGGTCGATCAGGTCGACGCCGAGCTGCGCGAGGTTGTTCGTCGCCACCACCGGGTCGGCCAGCCGGTCGAACCAGGTCAGCAACGCGTCGCGAACGGTCCCGGCCTCGCGCATCCTGCGGACGACCTCTTCGGTGCCCGCCCTGGTCAGCGCCTGCAGCAGGCCGCTCTTCGACCCGAACCGCTTCGCCACCGCCCCGACCGACACCCCGGCCTCCGCCGCGACGTCCGCGACCGTGAACTCCGGTCCGCGCCGGTCGATGACCGCCGCGACAGCGTTCAGGATCCGCTCGTCGGTGATGGTGCGAGGTCGTGCCACCGCATTAGTGAACCACAGTTCACTAACCATCGCATAGGGTGGCGTCACGTGACCTGGAGACCGCGTCTGGTGGCGCTGGACATCGACGGAACCCTGACCCCTGTCGGCTCGAACCACATCGCCCCGGCGGTGAAAGCAGCCATCACACGCGCGACGGAACACGGCGCTGTGGTCGTGCTCTGCACCGGCCGCAGCCTCATCGGCACCACCCCGATCGCCGCGCAGCTGCCCGCGTCGTTCGCCATCTGCTCGAACGGCGCCGTGTGGTGGGATCCGGCACTCTCAGAGGTCACCAAGCGCACGACGTTCGATCCCGGCCCGACGATCAAGGCGCTGCAAGCACTGCTGCCGGACACGGTGTTCGCGGTCGAGCAGACCGGCGTCGGCAACCTCTCGCTCGGCCGGTTCCTGCCGGGCGACCTGTGGGGCGTGACGACCGAGACGACGTTCGACGAGATCGCGGCCACCCCGACCCCGCGGCTGGTCATGCGCTGGCTCGACCACACGCCGGCCGAGCTGTCGTTCGCCGTTCGCGAGCTCGACCTGCCCGGCGTCGAGTGGTCCGTCGACCACACCGAGGCGTGGCTGACCGCGGTGCCGCTGAACGTCTCGAAGGGATCGGCGCTGGAGGAACTCCGACAGGAGCTCGGGATCTCCGCCGACGACACGCTGGCGATCGGCGACGGCGGCAACGACGTCGAGATGCTGCGGTGGGCGGCGCTCGGGATCGCGATGGGCCAGGCGCCGGCGACCGTGCAGGCAGTGGCCGACGAGGTCACCGGGACAGTGCTGGAAGACGGTGCGGTGCAAGCGTTGTCGCGCTTCTTCCCGGCCTAGTGGGTGTGGCGTGGCCCGGCCACGTTCCGGGTCACGCCACTGCGCGCGGGTCTAGTCGGACACGTTCATCTTGGCGACGATCTTGTCGACCTTCACCCGGACGACCATCTCGCCCGGCACGCCGTTGCGATCGGCGTAGGTGTCGGCCTGGTCGGCGCCCATGTAGCGCGCGGCCGTGCGGCCCGCCCAGTACTTGAGCTGCTCGGGGTCCTCGTCGGTGATCGCCTGACCGGTGATCGTCACGAAGTTGAACGGCGGGGTCTCGTCGTCGAAGCACAGGGCCACCCGGCCGTCGCGCAGGATCGACTTGCCCTTGATCGTGTCGCGCGCGGTCAGGAAGACGACGTCAGGGCCGTCGAGGTCCACCCACACCGGTGCCACGTGCGGTGATCCGTCCTTGCGGGTGACCGCGAGCTTGCCGGTGCGGGCGGGCTTGGCCAGCACGAACTCGCGCCACCAGCCTTCGGGAGCTTCCGTGTATCCCATGTGGCTCATTCAACTACGACGGAGGTAGCGGCACCCGACGACTGAAGTTGACGCGGCTGAAGACCGCAGGGCGATGTGGCGGACCCCCTCGGAGTTGGAGAGTTGTCCCCAGCACCGAGAGGGGAAAGCCAATGATCGAGGCAATCGGCCTCACCAAGAGATACGGCAGGACGGTCGCGGTCGACGACCTGTCGTTCACCGTCCAACCTGGACGGGTGACCGGGTTCCTCGGTCCGAACGGCGCAGGCAAGTCCACCACCATGCGGATGATCCTGGGGCTCGACCGTCCGACGGCAGGCCGCGTGCTGATCGACGGAAAGCCCTACGCGGAGCTCGACCGTCCACTGCGGACTGTCGGCGCGCTCCTCGACGCCAAGTGGGTGCACCCGAACCGCTCCGCCCGCGCTCACCTGCGCTGGCTCGCCAAGTCCAACGGGCTGCCGAACAAGCGCGTGGACGCGGTGCTGGAGGCGGTCGGCCTCACGCAGGTCGCCGGCAAGAACGCCGGTGGGTTCTCGCTCGGCATGTCGCAGCGGCTGGGGATCGCCGCGGCACTGCTCGGTGAGCCGTCCGTGCTGCTGTTCGACGAGCCGGTCAACGGCCTGGACCCGGAGGGCATCCTCTGGATCCGCACGTTCATGCAGAACCTCGCCGCCGAGGGCCGCACGGTCCTGGTGTCGAGCCACCTGCTGTCCGAAATGGCACTGACGGCCAGCGAGCTCATCGTGATCGGCAAGGGGAAGCTGATCACCCAGAGCAGCACCGCCGAGTTCATCGACCGCTCAACGGGTAACTCAGTGCTCGTGCGCAGCCCTCAACTCTTCAAGCTCGGCCCGCTTCTGGTGGACAAGGGGTTCACGGTTCGTGACGGCGCGGATGGCGCGTTGTCCGTATCGGGTGCGACAAGTGACCAGATCGGTGACATCGCCGCAGCTAACGGTGTTGTCCTGCACGAGCTCAGCCCGCAGCGCGGCTCGCTCGAAGAGGCGTTCATGCAGCTGACCGGCGATGCTGTCGAGTACCACGCAGAGATCGGGAAGTGAGTCTGATGACCCTGTTGGCAGTTGAGAGAATCAAGCTCTTCTCGACCCGTTCGCCCTACTGGTGCACGGCGCTCGCCCTGGTCCTGGGTGTCGGTCTCACCGCGATCATCGCGGCCTCGACCGAGAACGGGCAGCTGTCCATCGGCGTCACCCAGTTCGGCAGCAGCCAGCTCGCGCTGGCCGTCGTGCTGGTGATGTCGGCGCTCGCGGTCACCACCGAGTACCGCTTCAGCACGATCCGCGCCACGTTCCTCGCGGTGCCGAACCGGACGTCCGCGCTGGTCGCCAAGACCGTCGTGGTCGCGTTCATCGCCGGTGTCCTCGGCGAGATCATCGCGTTCGCCTCGTGGGGCATGGCGAAACTGCTGTCGCCCGCCTCCGACCTCGCGATCAACACGGGTCCGGAGTGGCGGCACGTCGCGGGCGTCGGCCTGCTCTACGCCGTCGGCGCGGTCCTCGCGATCGCGGTCGGCATCCTGGTCCGCCAGACCGCCGGTGCCGTGGCCATCCTGCTGGTGTGGAACATGCTGCTCGAAGGCCTGATCGGGATCATCCCGAAGGCCGGCGTGAAGATCCAGGCGTGGCTGCCCTTCCAGAACGCCAACCACTTCTTGGCCCTGCCCAGCGGCGCCGACGCCGGTGAGCAGGTGACGGCCGGCATCGACTTCAAGCTGAGCCAGTGGGGTTCGCTCGGCTACTTCGCCGGCATCGCGATCGCGTTGCTGGTGGTCGCGCTCATCGTCGCCAAGCGGCGGGACGCGTGACCGAGTAAAGGGGGAGCGGGGCGTGGGTCATCCGTCGGGGGATGGCCCACGTCCCGATCAGTCTTTCTAGCGAACGGGAGAGGCCCATGATCGAAGCAGTGCGGTTGCGCAAGCACTACGGCCGGACCAAGGCCGTCGACGACCTGTCGTTCACCGTCCGGCCCGGCCGCGTGACCGGGTTCCTCGGGCCGAACGGCGCCGGCAAGTCCACGACCATGCGGATGATCCTCGGCCTCGACACTCCCACCGCGGGTGACGTCAAGATCGACGGCCAGCACTACGCCGAGCTCAAGCAGCCGTTGCGCAAGGTCGGCGCGTTGCTCGACGCGAAGTGGGTGCACCCCAACCGTTCCGCCCGCGCGCACCTGAAGTGGCTCGCGGTGTCCAACAAGATCCCGGTCAGCCGGGTCGACGAGGTGCTGGCGATCGTCGGCCTCACCGAGGTCGCGAACAAGAAGGCGGGCGGGTTCTCGCTCGGCATGGCCCAGCGGCTCGGCATCGCGGGCGCGTTGCTCGGCGACCCCGAGGTGCTGCTGTTCGACGAACCGGTCAACGGCCTCGACCCCGAGGGCATCCTCTGGATCCGGCAGTTCATGCACCGGCTCGCCGAGGAGGGCCGCACGGTGTTCGTGTCGAGCCACCTGCTCTCGGAGATGGCGCAGACCGCCCAGGACCTCATCGTGATCGGCAAGGGCCAGCTGATCTCGCAGACCACCACCGAGCAGTTCATCGCCGACGCCACCCAGGACCACGTCCGGGTGCGCTCACCGCACGCCGCGAAGCTGCGCGAAATCCTCGCGGCGCACGCGACGGTGACCGAGGACGCGGTGAACGGAGCCCTTGTGGTGCACGGGATTCCGGCGGCGCAGATCGGTGACATCGCGGCGGAGCACCAGATCGTGCTGCACGAGCTGAGCCCTCAGCGCGGGTCGCTGGAGGAGGCCTTCATGCAGCTCACCAAGGAGTCGGTGGAGTATCACGCGCACTGACCGGTTGGCGTCGCCTGGACGTGATGGCGGGCAGGGCGATCAGCAGGCCGGTCATCAGTGCGGTGCCACCCACGACTCCGGCGACGAACGGCAGCCGGTCCTTCATCTCCGCGACCGGCTGCTCGGGACGCTGGGCGACGAGCGTCGGAGTCGGTTGCGGAGTGGACGGCTTCGGCTCCGGCAGCAGCGGGTTCCGTTCCACCGGCGGGAACTGCGCGGTGAGCGCGCCCATCGGGTTGACCATGCCGAACCCGGTCGTCTCGTCGCGGCCGGGATCCGCCAGGTCCTTCGCGGTCTTGATGAGCGCGTTGACGACGTCCTTCGCGGGCATCGCGGGATGTTTCGCACGCACCAGCGCCGCGACGCCGGACACGATCGCCGACGCCGCGCTCGTGCCGTCCATCTCGGCATAACCGCTGGAGTAGACGCTCTCGGGCGCCGCGGTGACGATGCCTTCAGCAGGCGCCGCGAGCACGGTGTCCGCGCCGATGTTGGACGACTTCCACGGCTTGCCCTCGCGGTTCGTGCCCGCGACCGCGATCACCCCGCCGATGTTGGCCGGCGCGGAGACCTCCTTGCCCTCGTTGCCGGTGGCGGCGACGAGGACGACGTCCTTCTCGATCGCGTAGTTCACGGCCTTGACCAGCGTCGGCGTCATCGTGCTGGAGAAGCCGAGCGACATGTTGATGACCTTGGCGCCGTGGTCGGCTGCCCACCTGATGCTCTCCGCGACGACGTCGAGGCCGAACTGCTCCTTCTCGTCGGCGCTCGCGATCGGCAGGATCTTGGCGCCGGGCGCGATGCCGAGCGCGCCGCCGTTCTTGCCGTTCGCGGCGATGATCCCGGCCATCCCGGTGCCGTGGCCGTCGGTGTCGGTCGTGCCGTCCGTGCCCTTGGAGCTGCCGAAGCCGGTTCCGGGTAAGACACGTCCGGCCAGGTCGGGGTGCTGGGCGTCGACGCCGGAGTCGATCACCGCGACGATCACGCCGTCCCCGCGCGCCTGGTCCTGCGCCGAGTAGACGTCGAGCGCGTCCAAATGCCACTCCTGCTCCTCGATCGACTGCGCGGCGAGCAGCAACGGCAGCACGACGGCGAGCGCGGGAAGGATGGGCACGACCCGTACATCGTGTTTCCAGGTCAAGGCGCAACGTGCCTGGCGTCACACGTTGCGTAAGGGTGCTGTTAACAAGCCGTGAAAAGCCGCTTTCTGGACAACACCGGCGTTTGGATTCGCGTTCAATTGGGCTATCCCGGTGCCGGAGGTGGCCAGTGGCGGTTCACGTCGAAGCAATGCTCAGCCTCGAGTGGTCTGATGCGCTCGAAGTTCCGAACTCTCCTGACCTGGCAAGCGCACCGGCGGAGGTGCGCCGTTCCTGGGTCAACCAGGCCGATGAGAAGCAGGTCCTCGCTACCTACCGCGCGGTGAACGCGGTCGGTGACACGCCCGCGCCGTGGTGGCTGCGCGCGCTCGACCGCGGCAAGCTGGGGTCCCGTGCCGAAGGTCACGCGATCGAAGACGCGGTGACCGAACTGCTGACGTCCCGTCCCGGCTGGGTCTACGTGCCGTGGGCCGACTTCGGCGAGATCGGGTACTGGGAGTTCGTGCCGTCCGAGAGCGGCGTCTACGGGCCCGCGACCCCGACGACCGTGCAGTTCACCGACACCCACCGCGGCTGGATCCACCTGGTTCCGGCGCACCACGGGCCCGGCATCGCCCGCCCGATCGACTTCACGGTCGCCGACCTCCGTGCGCAAATCGAGGACATCGAACTGATTGCCTAGACTGTGTGGTCGTGACCAGGCCTGAGTTCCCCCGTTCCATCGTCAGCTTCGTCCAGCGCGGCGAGCGCATGACCGTGGGACAGGAGCGCGCCTGGGACACGTACTGGGAGAAGATGGGCAACGACGTGAAGTCGTTGCCCGAGGGGCCGCTCGACTTCGACTCGTGGTTCGGTCGTTCCGCGCCCGTGCTGCTGGAGATCGGGTCCGGCATGGGCGAGACCACCTCCCAGCTCGTGGCCGCCGCGCCCGAACTGAACTACGTGGCCGTCGAGGTTTACAAGCCGGGACTCGCCCAGCTGCTGCTGCGCGGCGAGCACCTCGGCGGGCTGGACAACCTGCGCGTGCTGCGCGGTGACGCCGTCGACCTCCTGACCGACCACATCGCGCCCGCGTCGTTGCACGGTGTGCGGATCTTCTTCCCGGACCCGTGGCCGAAGAAGAAGCACCACAAGCGCCGGCTCGTGCAGCCGGAGTTCGTCGCACTGCTCGCCTCACGGCTGGAGCCCGGCGGCGTGCTGCACCTCGCGACGGACTGGGAGCACTACGCCGAGCAGATGCTCGAGGTGTGTTCCGGCGAGCGTTTGCTGACCAACATGTACGACGGCTGGGCGCCGCGACCGGACTGGCGGCCCGTCACGAAGTTCGAACAGCGCGCGGTGAACGAAGATCGGGTATCGCACGACCTGATGTTCAGGCGGAACGACCTCACCTGATCGAGGTCTCAAGCCCATCGGGTGGACACCGTGGGTCTAGCCTTCACTCGTTGGAGTGGCGGGTGTTGATCACCCGAAATGCCCCGAGTGGCAGTGACGCGTGAGGCTCTTCCGGCCTTAGCGTCTCGCTCCGTGACCCCCGACGTCCTCCCCGTCGCGGAGGAGTTCGTCCGCATGTTCCACGCGGCGCACTCCGACGCAGGCTCGCTGACCGCCCGCATCGCCCAGGTGCGCGCCGAGATCGCCGAGACCGGAACCTACCGCCACACCACCAACGAACTCGCGTACGGCGCGCGGATCGCGTTGCGAGATTCTGGTTGGTGCACCTCAGGTGTGCCGTGGCGACGACTGAAAGTCCGCGATCTGCGCGGCTATCGCAACGCCGCCGCAGTCGCCGGCGAATGCGTGGAACACCTGCGGCTGGCGACCAACGGCGGTGAGATTCGGCCGCTGGTCACGGTTTTCGCACCGGACGCGCCCGGTTCGCCTGGGCCGGTGATCTGGAACGAACAGCTGATCCGGTACGCCGGGTACAGCGATGGGCTGGGTGACCGCCGGTACACCCAGTTCACCGAAACCATGCAGGGCATGGGATGGCGGCCGCCGGCGCGACGGTCGCGCTTCGACCTGCTGCCGTTGGTGGTGGAGACCCAGCACGAGGGACCGCGGTTGTTCACGCTGCCGTCCGAGATCGTGCACGAAGTTCCTTTGGAGCACCCGACTTTGCCGTGGTTCGGCGAGATGGGCCTGCGCTGGCACGCGGTTCCGGTCATCGCGAACATGCGGCTGTCGATCGGTGGCGTGACCTATCCCGCGGCGCCGTTCAACTCGTGGTTCGTCGGCGCGGAGATCGGCACGCGTTCGCTGGCTGAGGAAGGTGCTTACGGTGTGGCACGTGAGGTTGCCGATGCGTTGGGTTTGGACACTTCGTCCGAACGCACGCTGTGGCGGGACCTGGCCACCGTTCACCTGAACGCGGCAGTGCTGCACTCGTTCGACAAAGCGGCCGTCACCATCACGGACCACCACGCGGAAGCCTTGCACCGCCTCGCGTGGCTGCGCTCTCGCCAGCGTCCTTCCGCGGCCAGGCCCGCCTTCCGCCTGGACCCGGCCGCTGCGAACCGCGCTCGCGCCGGAGCGCCCGCACAGTTCACCGCCGCTGTGGACGAGACCCGTCCGCAACCGACGAGCAGGCTGGCGGAACTGCTCCGCCAGCAACATTCCCTGACCAGCGTCTGACTTCCCCATCACACGCTGGCACTTGTTTTCTGGCGCTGCGGCTACCTCTGGGAGTCGATCATCACGCCCGAGAGGGCCATCAGCGCCAGGACCAGCAGACCGACCACCGCGGCGGCCCAAGTGAACACAACTGACAACATGGCGTCCTCCGTTTCCCCGACTATCGCTCCTCCAGAGTCCGTGACCGAGACGTAATCCGGCATCCGCCACGAGGGTATTTCCGCAGGTCGCCCTCTCAGCCTTCTGGCTGATGCAGGGTTAGCCTCCGGTCGGACGCGGTGTCGGCCTTTCGGCTTTACTGTGTGCCGGGTGGAGAGCACGGAACTGAACTGGCGGTTGCTCGCCAAACGCCAGTGGCCGCTGGCGCTCTCGCTCACCGGGATCGCCCTGCTGGAGACCGGGTCGATCTCGACCGGCCACGGCTGGTGGCAGGTGCCGGGCGTCGTCGTGGTCTGCGTGATCGCCGTGCTCGCACCCCGCCGACCGTTCGACGCGGCACTCGCACTGGCGTTCGCAATCGCTTGCGTTGGCGTCTACATGCGGTTTCTCGGTGTGGCGATCGAGCCGCACCTCTTCTGGAGCGGCGCGAACGTCTCGATTACGGGCGCCGCGATGGCCACCATCGCGACCGTCGTGCGGGAGGAGTCTCGCGCTCGTTCGGTAGCGGGAACCGGGCTGGTGCTCGCGGCCATGACGACCGTCGAGATCCTTGGCTGGCCGATCGTGGCGCCGATCGAGTACCGCGAGTGGGACCCGGACGCCTTCAACTTCGCGATCGCCGCGTGCGTCCTGCTCGTGCTGGCGGTGGGCACCGGCCTGTACTTCCGGGCACGTGACAACGAACGCACGTCTCAGTTGGCTGCTTCCGTTGCGGCGGCTCAGAACGCCGAGCGGATGGCGTTGGCGCGGGAACTCCACGACGTCGTCGCGCATTACGTCACGGCGATCGTGGTGCACGCGCAAGCAGGTCAGCTGAACCGTGAAGTAGATGTGCTGCCTGCGATCGCGACTTCCGGCACCGAGGCGTTGACCGCGATGCGGCGTCTCGTAGGGACCATGCGCGACGGAACTTCCGGTGGCCCGGCCGCTTCTTCGTCGTTGATGGACGACGTGCGTGCGCTGGCTGAGGAATCCGGGCTGCCCGTGCGGCTTTCGTTCGACCTGGAGGACGCGGTGCCGCAGGAGCTGGCCCGCTCGGTCCTGCGGCTGGTGCAGGAATCGTTGACCAACACCCAGAAACACGCTGCCGCAGTGTCCTCAGTGGACGTTTCACTGTCCTCGAGCGAGGGTGTGCTGCGACTGGCCGTGCTGGACGACGGCATCGCCTCGGGCGTTCCCGTTGGCGGCTCTGGGGGTTACGGGATCGTGGGCATGCGCGAGCGCGTGGAACTGCTGGGCGGCACGTTCTCCGCAGGCCGACGCGAACCGACTGGATGGACGGTCCGCGCCGAACTGCCGCTCGCCTAGTCGCGAATGACGTCGAACTCCTGCGTCATCTCGGCATCGTTGAACTGGTCGTCGTTCTGAGGGTCGTTGTCGGCCACTGATGCCTCCGCATGATCACGCCCGTACCCGTGCGAGTGTGATCATGCCAACTCAGCGGCGAGTCGGCGGCTTGGGGGTGGCGGGCTTCTGCGCGCGCCGGAAGGACCCACTGGAAGTGCACGGCTTCTTCGACATGATCAAGTGACGTCCCTGGTCTCGTCGTGGTTGCTCGCGGAAAGCACAAAGGGCTCGCCGGTGTTGATCGACGAGCCCTTTGGTTGGGGGGAAGTTTGAGGCCGGGGCGGACCCTGGGGGTCGGCCCGCGCCCGACAGAGCGAGGATTCCCGTCCGTTGCGGATGTATGCATGCTTGTGACCGGCATCACAATGGCAGGATTCCCGGCATGTCACTGCGCCTGCATGCCCCGGTGGTCCTGCCCTGCGATCCGTCCTGCTCCGTACTGCGAGACGCGGTCGTGGACGTCGTCGACGGCCGAATCACCTATGTGGGTGCACGTTCGGACGCGCCCGCTTTCGACGGTGAGGTCCGCGCGTTGTCCGGGATCCTGCTCCCCGGCCTCGTGAACACCCACGCGCACAGCCCGATGACGGTGCTGCGCGGCCTGGGCTCGGACCTGCCGCTGCTGCGGTGGCTGCAGGAGCACATGTGGCCGAACGAGGCCCAGATGACGGCGGCCGACGTCGGCACGGGCATGCTGCTGGGCGCCGTCGAGATGCTGCGGCACGGCGTGACCACCTCCGCCGAGATGTACTTCCACGGCCCTGAGCTGGTGTCTTCGGTGCTGGCCGCCGGCTCGCGCGTGGTGTTCGGCTCCGCGATCCTCGACGTGCCGGGCATGTCGTGGCGGTCAATGACCGACGAGGTCTCTTCCTGGATCGACGCCGATGGCCTGGTGTCCGCGGACGGTCGGGTCGAGCTGGCCTACGGACCGCACTCGGCCTACACGCTGTCGCCCGCGCAGCTGACCGCGGTGGCCGTCGAGGCTCGTGCACGCGGCGCGCTGCTGATGGTGCACGTCGCCGAGTCGCCTTTCGAGGACGAGGCGCAGCGGGCCGAGTTCGGGTCGGTGCCGGCGTTGTTGAAGGCTTCGGACGTGCTGGGCGGGCGTGTTTTGTCCGCGCACTCCGTGCACTTGTCCGACGACGACATCGCTTTGTACGCGTCGTTCGGCGTTGGCGTGGCGCACTGTCCCGGGTCGAACGCGAAGCTGGCCTCAGGCATCGCTCGCGTGCCGGAGATGCTGGCCGCCGGGGTGTCGGTCGGGTTGGGCACCGACGGGCCGGCGTCCAACGACGACCTGGACCTGTTCGAGGAGGCTCGGCTCGCGGCGATGTTCGCGCGGGTTTCGGCGATGGACGCGACCGTGCTCGGGGCGGCGCAGGCGTTGTTGCTGGCGACTCGGGGTGGGGCTGCCGCACTCGGGCGCGAGGACATCGGGGCGCTGGAGGTTGGGCGCTGGGCCGATGTCGTGCACATCGATGCTGACGACCCGGCGTTTGCGACCGGGTTGGAAGCGCCGGATTCGCAGCTGCTGGCGAACCTGGTGTGGGCTTCCGGGGCTCGGCGGGTCAGCGACGTGTGGGTGGGCGGGGAGCACGTTGTGGCTGGTGGGGAGTCGGCTCGGGTGGACCGGGGGGAGGCTCAGGCAGGCGTGACGGCGGTGGCTGCACGGCTGCGCAGCGCATAGGGGCTGCCGGCCTGGGGGCTGATGATCAGCCCCCAGCCGCACTTGAGCGGCCACAGGGCTGTTGGAGCCGTTAGCGGCGCGCAGCAGCAGGTGCGCGCCGGGTTCCCCCAGTTTCGATTTTACCGTGCGTTACGGGCTAACCACAGGCTGTTGATGGACCTGTGGACAACTCAGCGCGGGCGTGGGCGGACGACCAGTTCGGTGATGTGCGCGTCCGGCGTGGCCAGCACGGCTGACGCCACCGCGCGTCCCACCGAGGCCGGGTCCAGGTACTGCGTGGCGTCGTACTCGCCGCCCTCGTGGCGCCGCACCTCGCGCTGCATCGGCGTGTCGGTTCGTCCTGGGAACACCGAGGTCACGCGCAACGACGGTTCGTCGGCGCGCAGGGCGTCGGCGTAGGCGCGGAGGGCGAACTTCGAGGCTGCGTAGACGCCCCATCCTGGGTTGGCGCGCAGGCCGGCGCCTGAGTTGATCAGCACCACTTGGCCTGAGGCGGCGCGGAGTTGGGGGAGCAGCGAGCGGGTCAGTTCGGCTACGGCGATGACGTTCACTTCGAGGGTCTGGCGCCATGCGTCGACGGAGGCTTCGGCCAGAGGGCCCAGCAGGGCGACGCCGGCGCTGTGGACGATCACGTCCAGGCGCGGCACGCTGGTCAGATCCGCGCTGGCCACGTTCGTCAGGTCGAAGGGCCAGGCTTGTGCGCCGGGGAGTTCTGCTGCCAGCACGGACAGGGACGTCTCGTCACGGCCGCCTAGCAGGAGATCGTGAGTTGGGGCCAGACTGCGGGCGATGGCCGCGCCGATTCCGCTGGATGCCCCGGTGACCAGGGCGACCGGACGATCACTCATGGGGAAACCGTAACGTGCCGAAGAAGCTCATCCTCCCGTATCTGTGCCTGCTGTACTTCATCAACTACCTCGATCGGGTCAACATCGGGTTCGCCGGGCCCAACGGGATGTCGGAGGAGTTGAAGCTCTCGGCGACGGTGTTCGGGTTCGCGTCCGGGGTGTTCTTCATCGGCTACCTGTTGCTCGAGGTGCCGAGCAACCTGGCGTTGCACCGGTTCGGGGCGCGGAGGTGGATCGCCCGGATCATGGTCAGCTGGGGAATCGTCGCCACGGCCATGGCGTTCGTGCCCAACGGGACCGTGCTGATCGCGCTGCGGTTCCTGCTCGGTGTGGCGGAGGCCGGGTTCTTTCCCGGGATCATCCTGTACCTGACGTACTGGTACCCGGAGAAGGAGCGGGCGCGGATCGTCGCGCTGTTCATGGTGGCGGTGCCGATCTCGACGGCGCTCGGGGCCACGTTCAGCGGGTTGCTGATCGAGTGGACCGGCTGGCGCACGATGTTCCTGATCGAGGGGCTGCCGGCGATCGCGCTGGCGATCGTGACGTGGTTCTGGTTGCCGGACAAGCCGAAGGAAGCGATCGAGGAACCCGCCAAGGAGCAGTGGCCGCTCAGGAAGGCGCTCACGCATCCGCGCGTCCTGGCGTTGAGCTTCGTGTACTTCGGGATCGTGTACGGGTTGTACACGCTGGGGTTCTTCCTGCCGACGATCATCAAGGGGCTCGCACCCGGTGCGAACATCGTCGAGCGCGGGTTGATCAACGCGATTCCGTACGTCCTCGGCGCGGTCGCCATGATCCTGTGGGCCAGGCACGGCGACCGCACCGGAGAACGGAAGTGGCACGTCGCCGCGCCGATGTTGCTCGGTGGAGCGGCCATTCCCGTCGCGCTCTACCTCGACAACCCCGTCGCGGCGATGGTCGCGGTGAGCGTGTGCGCTGTCGGAGTCTGTGCCGCCCTGCCCACGTTCTGGGCGCTTCCCACGAGCTTTCTGGGTGGCACGGCCGCGGCGGGCGGGATCGCGTTGATCAACTCATTGGGCAACGTGAGCGGGTTCGTCGCGCCCTACGTCACCGGGTGGCTGCGTGACCTCACCGGGACCCAGAAGACCGGCCTCTGGGTCGTCGGCATCACGATGGTCACCGCTGCTGTCGTTGCGCTGGTTCAGAGAGCGGGCACGGAGAAGGTGTAGAGCGCCTCGTAGCGCACTGAGGTCTGGGCGCCTTCCTGGCAACCGCCGGCGGGTGCGACGCCGCCCTTGGTCGCGAGGCGCTGCACGTAGCTGACGCCGGCGAACACGCCCGCGCCCCTGGTGGACTTGGCCTTCAGCAGGAGCTCGGGAACAGCTCCGGGTACTTCGTTGCGGGCGCCGTCGACCGGGGCGGCCTCGACCGCGCTGCCGTCGAGGGTGGACACCCAGATCGGACCGCGCGAGTGCAGGCCGACCGCGCGGCCGAGCCGGTCCGCCAGGGTGGCGGCGGGCTCCAGGCCCTTCCACGCGCCGGTGGTGCAGGTGTAGGTCTGCACACCCTTGGCGTAGAACTTGGCGACGACCTTGTTGCCGGGCGGAACCTGGACCGCGGGTGCGACCCGCGCGTCAGATCCGCTCATGGCTTCCGGGGTCGGTGCGGCGGTGGAGCCTGCCACTCCTGCGCCGACGCCGATCAGAGCTGTTGCGACGAGCACGAGACCAGCACGTTTCATCAGTCACTCACTCCTAGTGGACAGAACAGACAGTGCGACGTGTCTCGGCTGTCCGCGGTGCAGCCAGCAGGGCATACGGCCCCGCGACCGCACCGGTTCAAACGACTCCACCAAGTGAGACGGGACGTACCGTGCGTCAGCTCAGGCGGCCGGAGCGAAGAAGGTGTAGAGAGCCTTGTAGGGCACGGAGATCTGGGCACCTGCCTGACAGCCACCGGACGGGGCGACGCCGCCCTCGGTCGCGAGCCGCTGCACGTAGGTGACCTTGCCGAACAGGCCGTCGCCACGGGCGGTCTTGGTCTTCAGCAGGAGTTCGGGGACCGCACCCTTGATGTCGTTCTTGGCGCCGTCGACCGGAGCCGCCTCGACCGCACTTCCGTCCACAGTGGACACCCAGACCGGGCCGCGGGAGTGCAGGATGATCGGCTTGCTGTCCTTGTCGACCAGCGTCGCGGCGGGCTCCAGACCCTTCCACGCGTTGTTCGCACACGAATACGTTTGGACACCGGTGGCCTGGTACTCGCCGACCAGCTGCTGGCCGGCCGGGACCTGGACGGCAGCGGCGACCGCGGCGTCCGGCGAGGCCTGGGCGACAGGAGTCGGGGTTGCGGTACCGGTGGTGGCGCCACACGCAGCAAGACCCAGAAGAGCAGCAGCACCAACGAAAAGACCAACACGCTTCACAATCACTCCAAAGTAGACAGCCAATGTGGACGTTCCCGTCGGCTGTCCGCGGTGCAGCCACCCATCACACGGACGGGTGGCTGCACCGGTTCAAATTCGAACTTGAAGTGAGTCAGACCACAGAGATCATCAGTCGCAGATCTTGCGACGGTCCTTGCGCCACACCACCGCGACGGACGGACGCGGCTGCGAGGTGCCACCGTCCGGCCAGTGCGAGAGCGGGTTGTTCGCCGAAGCACCGTCGATCTCACCGGGGTGCTGCACCGACACCAGCACGAAGTCCTCGGTGACGACCGGACCGCAGGTCTCCGCACCCTTGGGCACGGTGAGGAACTGCTTCACGAACCCGCGGCGCTTGCCCTCGACGGGCACCGCGAACAGGCCGTCGTTGGACGCCAACGCGTTGCCGTCAGTCGAGATCCACAGGTTGCCGTGCGTGTCGAACGCGACGTTGTCCGGGCAGGAGATCGGGCTGACCTGCGACTTGTCGTAGCCGCCGAAGTACGTGCCGGGATCCTTCGGGTCACCGCAGACCAGCAGCAGCTTCCACGAGAACGTCAGCGCCGTGTTGTCGCTGCGGCGCTCCTCGATCTCGAGGATGTGGCCGTGCCTGTTGCCGTTGCGCGGGTTGATCTCGGTCGGGCCTTCCTTGCCCGCCTTGCCGCGGTCGGTGTTGTTGGTCAGCGCGGCGTAGATCCGGCGGTTGTGCTTCGAGGGCTCGACGTCCTCCGGGCGGTCCATCTTCGTGGCGCCCATCTTGTCCGCGGCCAGCCGCGTGAAGACGTAGACCTCTTCCGCAGTGAAACCCGGCACGAACGACTTGTCGTTGTGCGCCAAAGCGATCCACTCGCCGGTGCCGTCGAACTCGCCGTCCGCGGGCAGCTTGCCGGTGCCGTCGATCTCGGCCGCGGGGCTGTCGCCGGTGAACTTGGCGACGTAGAGCGTGCCGGAGTCCAGCAGCTTCTTGTTGTGCTCGCGGGCGCGCTTCGAGTCGCCCTTCTGCATGCGCTCGTCCGTGACGAACTTGTACATGTAGTCGAAGCGCTCGTCGTCGCCCATGTACGCGACCACACGGCCGTCCTTGGCGACGATGACGTTCGCGCCCTCGTGCTTGAAGCGGCCGAGCGCGGTGTGCTTGACCGGCGTCGACTTCGGGTCGAGCGGGTCGATCTCGACGATCCAGCCGAAGCGGTTGGCCTCGTTGGGCTCCTGGGCCAGGTCGAAGCGCTTGTCGAACTTCTCCCACTGACGCAGGGACGCGCCGCCGCTGATGCCGTAGCGGGCGAACTTGGCCTTCGTGTCCGGGTCGGTGACCTGGCTCGCGTTGGCGAAGTACTGGTTGAAGTTCTCCTCGCCGGACAGGATCGTGCCCCACGGCGTGACGCCACCCGCGCAGTTGTTCTGCGTGCCCAGGACCTTGCGGCCCGTGGGGTCGGCGGAGGTCTTGAGGAACTTCGAGCCGGCGGCCGGGCCACGCACCTCGAACGGCGTGGTGAGCGTGATCCGGCGGTTGTACTTCTTCATGTCGTCCGGGCAGACGAAGAGCTTGCCCGTACGAGGGTCGCGGTCGACCATCACGACCGACAGGCCGTGCGCGGCCCACGCGATCTTGGCGTGCTTTTCGGTGACCTTGTCCGGCGCCCAGTCCTTGAACATGAACGACTCGCTCGTGTACTCGTGGTTGCTCACCATGAGCCAGCTGTCGTGGTAGCCGGGAACCGGGACGAGGCCGCAGAAGTCGTTGTTGAAGCCGAACTGCTTGGCCTGCGCCTCAGGCGTCTGGTTGTCGAAGTCGAACTTCGGCGCGTCCGGCAGCACCGCGTCGCCCCAGCGGATCACGACGTCCTGCTGGAACCCCTTGGGCACGGTGATCTGGTCGAGGGTGTTGGGCTGCACCGGCTCGAAGTTGAGTCCGTCGTTGTTGTGGCCGAACCCGAGGTTCAGGTCGACGTCGACGTCCGCGGGGGCGGCGGAGGCCGCGCCGGACATCGCGAGCGCACCGGCGCCCGCGACCGCGACAACAGCACCGGCCTTGAGCATGCCGCGGCGGCTCACGACCTCCTTGACGACGTCACCGAAGTACGCGTTCGCGGACGAGTTGGGCGCCTCGTGCGCGCAGGCGTTGCCGCAGCGGAACTCGCAGGTGACGGCCTGACGGCCGAGCGGGTGGTTCGTCGGCAGGAGGGGCAGCATGCGGCGGCCCCGATCGGTGGGTGAGGACACGCAGGCCTCCGAGATCGGTCAGTGTGGGAACTGGCCGAACTTAAGAGCCCAACGAGATCGCCTGCCGTCCAGAAGATGAACGGCAGGCGAACTCGTACTACTCCCGAACGATCACCGCACGCAGCGTGATCAACCGATCTCACCCAGCTGACGACGGCCCTTGCGCCACACCGCGACGACCGACGGACGCGGGCGCGAGGTACCCCGGTCCGGCCAGTTGGAGACGGGCTTGTCGGCACTCGCGCCGTCCACCTCGCCGGGGTGCTGGACGCACACGGTGATCACCCGCTCGCCGATCACCGGACCACACGTCTCACCACCGCGCGGCACCGTGAGGAACAGCTTGAGATGCCCTCGCTCCGGCCCTTCCAGCGGCACGCCGTAGAGGCCGTCGTTCAGCCCGTCCAGCTTGCCGTCGGCGTCCGTGGAGATCCACAGGTTGCCGTGCCGGTCGAACGCCACGTTGTCCGGACTGGAGATCGGACTGACCTGCGACTTGTCGTAGCCGCCGAAGTAGGTGTTCGGGTCGTCCGGGAAGCCGCAGACGAGGAACAGGCCCCAGTTGAACGTCAGCGCGAGCGCGTCGCCGCGGCGTTCGACGATCTCCAGGACCTGGCCGTGACGGTTGTTGATGCGCGGGTTCGGCTCGGTCGGGCCTTCCTTGCCCGCGGTGACCCCGCGTTCGACGTTGTTGCTGAGCGCGCAGTAGATCGTGCCGGTGCGCGGGTGGCACTCGATGTCCTCCGGGCGGTCCATCTTCGTCGCGCCGACCTTGTCCGCCGCGATGCGCGTGAAGACGTAGACCTCTTCGGCCGTCATGCCCGGCACGAAGGACTTCTTGCCCGACGCCAGCGGGATCCACTCGCCGCCGCCGTCGAACTTCCCGTCGCTGGGCAGCTTTCCGGTGCCGTCGATCTCGGACGCGGGGCTGTCGCCGGTGAACCGGCCCACGTACAGCGTGCCGTCGTCGAGCAACGTCATGTTGTGGCGGCGCGCGGCCTTGCTGTTGCCGCGCTTCATCTTGCCGGTGGAGATGAACTTGTAGATGTACTCGAACCGCTCGTCGTCACCGGAGTACGCGACGACGCGGCCGTCGTCGGCGATGCGGATGTTCGCGGTCTCGTGCTTGAACCGGCCGAGGTGCGTGTGCTTGATCGGGGTCGAGTCCGGGTCGTTGGGGTCGAGCTCGATGACCCAGCCGAACCTGTTGACCTCGTTGGGTTCCTGTGCGAGGTCCCAGCGCTTGTCGAACCGCTCCCACTTGCGCGTGGTCGCCGTGCCGGTGACGCCGTAGCGGGTCAGCTTCGGGTCGTTGCGGCCGGCGGCGTTCGCGAAGTACTGGTTGAAGTTCTCCTCGCCGGACAGGATCGTGCCCCACGGCGTGACACCGCCGGCGCAGTTGTTGATCGTGCCGAGGACCTTCTTGCCGGTCGGGTCGACGGAGGTCTTCAGCAGGTCGCTGCCGGCTGCCGGACCACGCACCTCGAACGGTGTGTTGAGGGTGATGCGGCGGTTGTACTTGCTGAAGCGCGGCTTGTAGTGGCCGGAGAACAGCGAGCGCTTGATCATGAACACCGAGAGGCCGTGCGCGGCCCAGGCGATCTTCACCTGTTCCTCGGTGGGGTTCGCGGCGTTGTAGCCGCTGAACATGAACGGCTCGCTGGTGTACTCGTGGTTGGTGACCATGATTCCGGTCAGTTCCAACGGGTCCAGCGGCAGGATCGCGGCGAAGTCGCAGTTGAAGCCGAACTGCTTCTCCTGCTTCGCGGCAGTCTGGTTGTAGAAGTCGAACTCGGGCACGCCGGGGAAGAGCGGGTCGCCCCAGCGGATCACGATCCCCTGCTCGTACCCCTCGGGGACGACGACCTCGTCCTTGGTGTTGACCTCGACGGGCTTGAAGTCGAGTCCCCTGGGTGGGCGGCCCTGGAACTCGGGTGCGGCGGCAACGGTCGCCGGCAGCGCGACGGTGGCGGCGGCAGCGACGACCGCGCCGGCTTTGAGCGCGGTGCGGCGGCTGACCAGGTCGCCGAAGTAGGGGTTGTCCGAGGTGTTCGGAACCTCGTGGAAGCAGGCGTCGCCGCAGCGGTACTCGCATGTCACCGCTGCTCTGCCGACGCGATGGTTGACGAGCGGCAGAGGGATCATGGTGGTGGCCTCCTACGATCGGTGCGGGAACCGGCACCGACCGTAGTTCACCTTTTGTTAACCGACTAGCTGCTCGCTCGCGATCACGACTTCCGCAGGTACCTCGCGCGTATCAGTTCGGTTGAACGCCAGTAGCACGGCCGCGATCGCACACAGGACGGCGGCCACGACGAACGGCTGCGCGAGGTGGCTCACGAACGTCGCCGCCAGCGCACCGCCGAGCCAGCGCAGGAAGTTGTAGCCGGCACTCGCGACCGGCCGCGGCGCGTCGCCGACGCTCATCGCGGTACCGGTGAACAGCGTGTTCAACAGGCCGCTGACCAGGCCGCTCACGATGACGGCGACCACCAGCAACGACTTGCTCGGCACCGCCATCACGAGCATGAGCAGTGCGAACGCGAGGACCGATCCGATGATCGCGCGCTTCTCGCCGATGCGGTCCGCGAGCCGTGGCGCGAGGAAGACGCTGGAGACCGCGACGCACACGCCCCAGCCGAAGAAGATCAGTCCGATCTCGACGGCACCCCATCGCAGGACGAACGGCGACCAGGCCAGCACCGTGAAGAACGCGGCCGTGTAGAGCGCGGCACCGATCGAGGTGCGCAGCAGAACGGGGTTGCGGAGAGCCTTCAACGGGTCGAGCACGCTGATCTGCTGGCGCTCCTGGTGCGAGTCCCTGGCCAGGAACGTTGCACAAAGGATCAACGCGACGGCCATCAGGATCGCGGTGCCGAGGAACGGCCCGCGCCACGAGATGCTGCCGAGCAGGGCGCCGAGCAGCGGCCCGACGCTCAGACCGAGACCTAGAGCGGCCTCGTAGAGCAGGATCGCGGCCTTCTGCCCGCCGCTGGCCGCGCCGACGATGACGCTGAGCGCGGTCGCGATGAAGAACGCGTTGCCGAGCCCCCAGACGGCCCGCAGACCCACGAGCTGGCCGATGCTCCCCGCCGCCGAGCACGCCAGCGTGGCGACGACGATCAGCGCGAGCCCGCCGACGAGCGTGCGCTTGGCCCCGAACCTCGCCGTCGCGGCGCCCGTGAAGAGCATCGCCACGACCTGAACACCGAGGTAGGACGAGAAGAGGAGGGTGACCTGCGCGGGTGTTGCGTGCAGACCCTCCGCGATGGACAACAGGATCGGGTCCACGAGCCCGATCCCCATGAAGGCGATGACCGCGGCGAACGCCGTGATCCACACCTGCTTGGGCTGAGCCTTGAAATTCACTTAGCTACCCTAACAGGTTTTGGTTAGCATGGCGAAGTATTCCGCGCCACAGGGTACGGTTCCGGTGTGGATGCGGTGATCTTCGACCTCGACGGCGTGCTGATCGACTCCGAGCAGGTGTGGGACGAGGTGCGCCAGGCGTTCGCCGCGTCGCACGGCGGCGTGTGGACTCCCACGGCCACCCGTGACATGCAAGGCATGTCGACGCCCGAGTGGGGCGCGTACCTCGTTGATGCCGTCGGCGTGCGGCTGACGCCCGAGGAAGCTTCCGGCGGTGTGATCGCCGAGATGGAGAAGGCCTACGCGGCGCATCTGCCGCTGATCCCGGGTGCCGTCGAGACGGTGCGGTCCGTCGCGTCCCGCTTCCCGGTCGCGATCGCGTCGTCGGCCCCGGCCGTGCTGATCAAGGTGTTCCTGGACGTGACCGGACTGCCGGTGCCCGTCGCGGTGTCGTCGGAGGAGTGCGCCGCGGGCAAGCCGTCGCCTGACGTCTACCTGCTGGCGGCGTCACGGCTTCAGGTGTCTCCGGCTTCCTGCTACGCCGTCGAGGACTCCACGAACGGCCTTCGCGCCGCGCTGGCGGCCGGGATGACCGTGCTCGCCGTGCCGAACCCGCACTTCCCGCCCGCCGCGGAGGTGCTGTCTCAGGTGCGGGTGCTGTCCTCGATCGCCGACCTGCCGGGCGCGCTGACGTAACTGATCGCGGCCATGCCGATCGCGATGCACGTGCAGGCGATCACGCCCTTGGGCCAGTAGATGTGGCTGTCGAGGAACAGGAAGCTGCCGACCAGCAGGAACGCGGCTCCGGGAATCGCCTTGAGCTTGTGCGCGAGCAACGCACACACCGCGATCGCGATGCCGGCCGCGAAGAAGCACCACGCGCCAACGGTTCCGAGCTGGTTGCCGATCTTGAACAACGGTTCGTCGGCCGGCGAGCGCCCGCCGTTCGCCAGGGTCATGGCGCCACCGCCGATGCCCGCCAACGCGTCCAGCGCGCCGTAGAAGACGACGAAGCCGAACGCGAGGACTCGGGCCGGGTAGCGCACGTACTTCGGGCTGTCTGCAAGCAGAACCCATTGCGCGGCACCGAGAAGCGGGAAGATCACCGCCAGGATGATGTGCATGTTCTGCCACCACCCGGCGGTCGACGCGTCGAGGTGGTGCGGGTGGGTGAGGCCGATGCCGGCGAGGATCAGGCCGGGGAGGGCGACGAGCAGCGTGCGCACCGGGTGAACCTAGCGGAAGCAGGACTTTCGCTGAGACTCCGAACACACGAACGTGGCTGTGCCTGAACGGCCGCCGCTGCCTAGCGTGGCGCACATGACGCAACGAGTTGCTGTGGTCACCGGCACGGCGCAGGGCATGGGGCTGCGGATCGCCGACGTGCTGCGCGAGGACGGGTTCGCCGTCGTCGGGTTCGACCTGCAGGAGAGCAAGGACGGGATCGTCGGCAACGTCGCCAGCGCCGAGGACGTCCAGCGCCTGACCGACCACGTCAAAGACACCTACGGCCGGGTGGACGTGCTGGTCAACAACGCGGGGATCGCCGGCATCGTGCCGTTCGAGGACACGACGCTCCAGCAGTGGGAGCGGATCATGTCGGTCAACCTGACCGGGCCGTTCCTGCTCACGCAGGCGCTGGGCAAGATCATGCTCGCGCAGGGCAGCGGCAGCGTCGTCAACATCGCTTCGGTCGCCGGACTGCAGGGCGTGGCGGACCGGGCGGCGTACAACACGACGAAGCACGGGCTGATCGGGATGACGCGCACGCTCGCCGTCGAGTGGGGCGGGCGGGGGATCAGGGTCAACGCGGTGTGCCCCGGCTGGGTCAAGACCGAGATGGACGTCGAGTCGCAGGCCGGCGGTTACTACGTCGACGAGGACATCACGGACCACGTGCCGATGAACAGGTTCGCGGCGCCGGACGACATCGCGCAGGCCGTGCGGTTCCTGGCGAGCGACAACGCGCGGTACATCAACGGCGTCGCGCTGCCCGTCGACGGCGGGTGGACCGCGGACGGCAGTTGGCAGAAGCTGCGGCTCTCGAAGCGCTGAACGACGTCCGCAAGTACCACCAACTGCGAGTTGGTGGTACTTGCGGACGACCGAAGATCAGACCTCGCCGCGGATGAACTTCTCGACGGCCTCGTGGGCCTCGGAGTCCGAGTACTGCACGGGCGGGGACTTCATGAAGTACGACGACGCCGAGAGGATCGGGCCGCCGATGCCCCGGTCCAGGGCGATCTTCGCCGCGCGGACCGCGTCGATGATGATGCCCGCGGAGTTCGGGGAGTCCCAGACCTCCAGCTTGTACTCGAGGTTCAGCGGCACGTCGCCGAACGCGCGACCTTCCAGGCGCACGTAGGCCCACTTGCGGTCGTCGAGCCACGCCACGTAGTCCGACGGGCCGATGTGGACGTTGCGCTTGCCCATCTCGCGGTCCACCTGGGACGTGACGGCCTGCGTCTTGGAGACCTTCTTGGACTCCAGGCGCTCCAGCTCCTTCATGTTCAGGAAGTCCATGTTGCCGCCCACGTTCAGCTGCATGGTGCGGTCGAGCTGGACGCCGCGGTCCTCGAACAGCTTCGCCAGCACGCGGTGCGTGATGGTGGCGCCGACCTGGGACTTGATGTCGTCACCGACGATCGGCACGCCGGCCGCGCGGAACTTCTCCGCCCACTCCGGGTCCGACGCGATGAAGACCGGCAGGGCGTTGACGAACGCCACACCGGCGTCGATGGCGCACTGGGCGTAGAAGCGGTCCGCGTCCTCGGAGCCCACCGGCAGGTAGGACACGAGCACGTCGACCTCGGCCTCGCGCAACGCCGCGACGACGTCGACCGGTTCGAAGTCGGACTCCTCGATCGTCTCGCGGTAGAACTTGCCGAGACCGTCGTAGGTGTGGCCGCGCTGCACGACGACGCCCAGCGGTGGCACGTCCGCGATCTTGATCGTGTTGTTCTCGCTGGCCAAGATCGCCTCGGCGAGGTCGACACCGACCTTCTTGGCGTCCACGTCGAACGCGGCCACGAACTCGACGTCACGCACGTGGTAGTCACCGAACTGCACGTGCATCAGGCCGGGCACGCGGGCACTCGGGTCGGCGTCCGCGTAGTAGTGAACGCCCTGCACCAGCGACGCCGCGCAGTTGCCAACCCCGACGATGGCCACTCGAACGGTGCGGCGGTTTCCGCCCATTGCCGAGTCCTCCTTGATCAACGATGAGTACTACTCGTCCTGCTCGGACTTTTCGTGCGCGATGAGCTCGTTGAGCCACCGCACCTCGCGCTCCGTGCTTTCCAGGCCTTGGCTGTGCAGCTCACGGGTGTAGCGGTCGATCTGCTCGCCCGTGCGAGTGAGCCGCTCGCGGAGCCCCTCCCTGCGTTCTTCGACACATCGCCGGCGGCCTTCCAGGATTCGCATCCTGACGTCGGCCGGCGTGCGCGAGAAGAACGCCAGGTGGACCCCGAACGAGTCGTCGTCCCAGGTCTGCGGCCCCGCGTTGGCCAGGAGATCGGCGAACCGCTCCTTGCCTTCCGGGGTCAGCTCGTAGACCTTGCGAGCCCGACGTCCCCAAGAAAGAGCCGACTCCTCCGGCCCCTCCTCCACGATCAGGCCCGCACGTTGGAGTCGCCGCAAAGTTGGGTACAGCGATCCGTAGGAGAACGCGCGAAACGCTCCGAGCAGGTCATGCAAGCGCTTGCGCAGCTCGTAGCCGTGCATGGGCGCCTCGTGCAGCAGGCCGAGCAGCGCGAACTCGAACACGAGTCACCTCCCCGCACCTGCACCGATAGGTGAGGTGATTATATCGCCGCGATACATCGATGGGTCCTCTCAGCTGTGGGATGTGGCACACGGTGATACCGCGCCGGCCCCCGCTGCCCTGAACGGCCCATCATCGGAATGCGGTCGGCACGTACTCTGGTCACGTGTTGACCCAACGGCAGGTGGTGGACTACTCGCTGCAGCGGCGTGCGCTGCTGGCGGAGGTCTACGCGGGCCGGACGGGCACCATGGAGGTCTGCGACGCGTCGCCGTACCTGCTGCGAGCTGCGAAGTTCCACGGTACGCAGACCCAGGTGCCCTGCCCGGTGTGCCGGAAGGAACCCCTTACGAACGTGTCTTGGGTCTACGGTGACGAGCTCAAGCACGCGGCGGGCTCGGCGCGGACGCCTGAAGAACTGGTGAAGATGGCGAACCTCTTCGACGAGTTCTCCGTGTACGTAGTTGAAGTTTGTCGCACGTGCAGTTGGAACCACCTGGTGCAGTCATACGTCCTGGGGAAGCGTGGGCTGGAAAAGCCACGCAGGAGGACTGCGGCGGAATGACCCACAGGTGACACTGCTCCGAATGAAGTACGACCACCGAACCGTGTGCTGATGCACGCCGGTCTGGGAGGCCTTTTCACGTGAACGACCAACATGGTGATGACCGGCAGCGCGGAGGCGAGCCGCAGTGGCCGACCGGGGACGACCCGGACGGCGGCGGCACGAGGCGTGATGTCCCGAATCAGCCACGACCGGGTACCCCACCCGGTGGTTTCGCGCGCCCTTCTCAGGGTGGCACGCCACCCGGTGGTTTCCCACAGCAACAGCCACCACGCCGCCCGAACGGACCAGGCGGTCCGCAGGGTGCGCCTGGCGGGCCCGGGATGCCCCAGGGCGGCCCAGGACGGCCACCGCAGGGCCCTGGCGGCCCTCAGGGCGGTCCCGGCGGACCTGGCGGCCCCGGCGGTCCTGGTGGCCGTCCCCCGACGCCTCCCGGCGGCATGCCGATGGCCCCGCCTCCCGGTGGCCGTCGCCCCGGCGGTCCCGGTGGCCCCGCGGGTGGCCCTGGCGGCCCCGGCCGTCCCGGCATGCCTCCGCGCCAACCCGGCGAGGAGCGGACCACGCAGCTGCCGCCGGTCAGCCGGCCGACGCAGCGCGAACCTGAGCTGATCACGCACCGCGAGCCGGACGACGAGTTCCTCATGGCCGGCGTCGCGGACGATGACGACGACGAGTACTACGACGACGAGCCGGAGCTCACCGAAGAGGAGGAGCGTCGTCTGCGCAAGAAGAAGATCTGGAAGCGCGTCCGGATCGGCGCCTTCGTCGCGATCGGCCTGATGATCCTCGGTCCCGTGGTCGCGGTCGCGATCGCGTACCCGCTGCTCGACTGGCCCAAGCCGGAAGAAATCGCGGCGGAGCAGAACAAAACGATCACGCTGCAGTACGCCGACGGCAACGAGATGACCAAGATCACCGCGCCCGGTGAGAACCGGACGATGCTGACGTACGACGAGATCCCCGACAACGTCAAGCACGCGGTGCTCGCGGCCGAGGACAAGAACTTCTACGACAACCCCGGCTTCGACGCCAAGGCCATCGTGCGCGCGGTCTGGATCCAGGCGACCGGCGGCAGCTCGGGTGGTTCGGGTCTGACCCAGCAGTACATCAAGAAGGCGACCCGCAACGAGGAAGCGACGCTGACCCGCAAGTTCACCGAGGTCGTCAAGGCCTTCAAGATGAGCAACGAGTCGGACCACAACACGATCCTCACCGCGTACCTCAACACGGTGTACTTCGGTCGTGGCGCGAACGGCTTCAAGGCCGCGTCGCAGGTGTACTACAAGAAGGACATGAAGGACCTCACTCCTTCGCAGGCAGCGCTGATCGCGGCCATGATCCAGACGCCCTCCTGGTCCGAGGACAAAGAGCACTCCCAGAAGCAGTGGAAGTACGTCATGGGACAGATGCTCCAGAAGGGCTGGATCGACCAGGCCTACTACGACTCGGAGCAGTGGCCGCAGCCGCTGTCGTTCGCCGAGACGCAGCCGAAGTCGCTGGAGGGCCCGCGCGGCCTGATCGTCGACCAGGTCCAGGAAGCGCTCGACGCCGAGCAGACCGGTGTCTCGTTCGAGCAGGCGCAGAAGACCGGCGTCACGATCCAGACGACGATCGACCCGAAGATGCAGACCGCGGCCGAGGAGGCCGTGGACGAGATCATGATCAAGGGTGCGCAGCCGGAGGCGTTGAAGACGTCGCTGACGGCCATCGACCCGACCACCGGCGCGGTCCGCGCCTACTGGGGCGGACGCGACGGCCGCGGCTCCTTCGACTACGCGAAGGGCACGCTGCAGGAACCCGGTTCGTCGTTCAAGGCGTTCGACCTGGTCGCGGCGCTGCAGGACGGCAAGGGCCTCGGCACGGTCTACGACGGGCGGTCGCCGCGCACGTTCCCCGGCGTCTCGACGCCGATCCGGAACTCCGGCAACGACAACTCGTGCGGCAAGGAGTGCCCGGTCCGCACGGCCATGATCAAGTCGTTGAACACCGTGTTCTACGACATGGTCGTGAACGACGTCGGCGTCCCGAAGACCGTCAAGGCCGCGCACCAGGCGGGCATCCCCGACGAGGTCAACATCGGCGACGGCCCGAAGAAGCTGCTGGTCGGTGAGGACGGCGGCACCCCGAACGGCGGTATCGCGCTCGGTGGTGACCAGGCGGTCGTCCGCCCGTTCGACATGGCCTCGGCCTACGCGACGTTCGCCGCACGTGGTGTCTACCGCGCGCCGTTCTTCATCCTGAAGATCACCGGCCCGGACGGCCAGGTGCTCTACCAGCACGCGGACAAGCCGATCTCGGCGTTCGACCCGGATCAGACGAAGAGCCAGGACATCGCCGACAACGTCACCGACGTGCTCAAGGAGATCCCCACCAGCTCCAAGATCCCGTGCGCCGGCAACCGCGAGTGCGCCGGCAAGACCGGAACGCACGAACTGTCCGAGAGCGCGGGCCAGGGTGCGGGCCTCAACTCGAAGGCGTGGATGGTCGGCTACACCCCGTCCATCTCGGCCTCCGTGTGGGTCGGCCGCAACGAGGGCAACCAGCCCATCCGCGACAAGTCCGGCGCCAACATCTTCGGCTCGGGCGTGCCGGGCAAGATCTGGCAGGCGTTCATGAACAAGGCGCTGGCCGGCTCGCAGATGGAGAAGTTCCCGAAGGCCAAGCCGCTCAACCAGTACAACCCGCCGAAGCCTTCGAACACGCCGTCGAACACGCCTTCCAACACCCCGCCGGCGAACACCCCGTCCAACACTCCGTCGGAGCCGACCCGGCCGACGAAGCCGTCGGGCGAGCCCTGTGAGGGGCTGCTCTGCCCGCCGACCGGGCCGACCAACCCGAGCACGTCAGGCAAGCCGCCCGGCCGCGATCCAGGAGACACCTGACGAACGGGCTGATCAGACAGACTGAATGACGACGAAAACGGGGCTGACTCCACGTCAGCCCCGTTTTCGCGTTCGAGACGTCGGTCAACTGCAGCGAAGGGTGGCCTTGACGTCGCTGCGGGTAGCCGGTTGAATCCATTTCGCCGGAGGGTCCTGGGGAGGTCCTCCACACGGGCTTCGTGCCCACTGGGGGCGTCTCGGAGAGCACCACGCCGAGTTTCTTGATCCTTCGTTGCGGGATTTCCGCAACACTTCTGCACTCACTTCCACCTGTCTGCCTGTGTCATCACGCACAGGCCGATCAGCCTGCCCGAAAACGGTGGGGCATGGAATTCACACCTGGGGGAACACATGCGCAAGAACCGCTCGGCCCTTTTAGCTGTGCTCGGCCTCGCATTGGCATTCGGGCCCGCACTGCCGGCCAACGCCGCACCCGCCGAGAACTTCTGCGTCGCGACGGTCGGCAAGCCGGGCAGCCGGTCCGTCGAGAAGACGTGCGACTCCAAACCCGACACGGCCAAGCTTCGCGCCGCGAAGACGGCGGCGAGCGCCTCAGCGGCCACGATGCTGATGAGCTGGTACGACAACGCCAACTGGGACGCCAGTGACGGCATCATCACGTGGTACGGCTACGCGGGCAACTGCGACAAGTCCGGCTACCAGATCAACATGGACGCCAACAACTTCCCCAGTTGGCGCAACCGGATCTCGTCGTGGACGGTCCACGGCACCTGCTGGAAGACGCTGTCCTACGACGTCGCGTACTGGCCCTCCGGTCCTTCCAAGCGGCTGGATGGTGACGTCGCGTGGGTCGGTGCCGACTGGAACGACATGATCGAGGCGTTCTCCACCACCTCCTCCTGACGCCGATCAGGTCAGACCACATCTGAAACACCCCGTGGCCGGCCTGTGGTCGCACGTGTTCGTGCGACCACAGGTCTGTTCGGCCTGCCCGAAAAAGAATTGGGGGGACACGAATTGCCCGCAAATCGGACACTGAGACAACGAACACTTGTCGCGGTGAGTTCCGCGGCGTTGATTCTCGCGTCGTCAGGTCAAGCCGACGCGAAACCCGTTCCGGTTGTTCCTTCCGGAAATCCCGACGCACCAGTGGCTCTGAAAGCCAAACCGCCCGTCGAACCACCCGTTGTACCCGTGGAAAAGCGTCAGGAGCTGCTCGGCCAGGGATGGCAGCAGTCAGGTGACCGGCTCTGGACCACGTCCGGCGACGGCACCGGGTTCCACGTGCTGGTGGCGGAGGCGAAGACCGGTTACTCGTGGCGGACCGTCGCCACGCTGGGCACCAAGTCACTCGACACCGACAAGTGGATCGGCAACGCCTGCGTCACCGGCGACGGCAACAAGGCCGTGGTGGTGTACGCGCCGCGCACGTTCACGAACAAGGACCAGTTGTTCTCCCGCGGAGGCCTCACCGCCGTCGTCGACCTCGTCTCCGGCGAGGTGAAGCACCTGCCGGTGAAGACGTCGCTGGCGTACTTCAACCCCGGCTGCGGTGCTGGTGACACCGTCGCCCTCACCCAGGGCGGTGAGGAGGACCGCGGCAAGACGCGGCTGTTCACCGTGGACGTCAAGTCCGCGCAGCTCAGCAAGCCGACCGACCTCGACGGCCAGCTGACCTCTGCCGTTCCCTATCAGGACGGGTTCGCGGTCGCGAGTGCCGGCGGGGTGCTCAAGGTCGGCAGGGACGGCATGAAGCGACGGCTCGCCCAGACCAAGGGCACGCCGTCGTTCCTGCGCCCCGACGCCGCCAACGGGGTGGTGTTCGTCGCTCCGGAGGACACCACCAAGGTGCACGTCCAGCGCGCGACTTCCGGAGTCGGCGCGAAGGTCGCCACCCTGGCGAGCGGCAAGGCAGGTGAGCTCAGCGTCGCGCAGGGTGCGGCGGGCAACGTGTTCATCACCGGCGCCGCGGCCAAGGTCGAGGCATTGCCGCAGTTCGTGCGCAAGCTCGACGTCGCGGTCAACGCCGAGGTGTCGACCAACGGCGAGACTGCGATCACCGAGCACAAGCCGACCGGTTCGCCGGTGCAGGACAAGCCGCAGGCGTGGCACCTCCAGGCGAAGAGCCTCAAGACGGGCAAGGAAGTCGGCTTCACCGTCGACGCCGCCGCGGCGCTCAAGCCGCGTGAGGTCGAGCCCGGCTACACCTGTGCGATCCCGCGCAACGACACGAACATCCAGGTGTACCAACCGAAGCCCAAGCAGGTCGAGTGGGCTGCGGACATGGCCGTCAAGGGTCACCTCGACATGACCCGCTCGCCGGGCTGGCGCAACCTGAGCAACGGTTTCTACACCCCGCAGGGCCTGTTCCCGCAGCTCCCGATGGTCAACACCGGGGGCAACGGCAAGGTGCCCGCGCAGATCCTGCTCGGCATCATGGGCCAGGAGTCGAACCTGTGGCAGGCCGCGCGCCACGCGCTGCCGGGCGAACTGGGCAACCCGTTGATCGGCAACTACTACGGCCTGCCGATCTACGACGACGTCGGCTACAACGACTGGGACGTCGACTTCGCCGACGCCGACTGCGGCTACGGCGTGACGCAGCTGACCGACGGCATGCGCAAGGCGGACACGAGCCTCACGTACCAGCAGAAGTTCGCGATCGCCACCGACTACGCGGCGAACGTCGCCTCCGGCCTGCAGAAGATCCAGGAGAAGTGGAACCAGGTCCAGAACGCCGGGATGAAGGTCCACGACAACGACTTCTCCAACATCGAGAACTGGTTCCTCGCGGTCTGGGCCTACAACTCCGGCTACAACGCACCTGGTGCGAAGGACCCGACGGCGTGGGGCGTCGGGTGGAGCAACAACCCGGTGAACCCGAAGTACAACCCGAACCGGGGCTCGTTCGGTGAGAACCCGCGGGACTTCGCCGCCCCGCAGCACTGGCCGTACCCGGAGAAGGTCATGGGCTTCGCGGCCAACCCCCCGTCCGGCTTCGAAGACGAGAACACCGAGGTGGCGTTCTTCCGCGCCGCGTCGTGGAACGGTGTGACCGGACCTGCGGACGTCCCTGGAACGGACAAGTACAACCGCCGCAACGTCAAGCCCGACAGGTGGACGTTCTGCAACGCCAGCAACAACTGCGTGAAGGACGGCCAGTACACCCCGAACAAGCCGGACAACCCCAGCACGCCAGAGGACGAGAGCACGATCGGCGAGCCCACGGGGCCTTGCGCGCACCAGGACGGCGCCGGCTACTACGACCTGAAGTGCTGGTGGCACAGCCCGGTCTCGTGGAAGCCGGACAACTGTTCGTCCACCTGTGGTTTTGAGTTCGTTCGCTACGACTACCCGGAGTACGCGAGCGAGTCGTCCGTGGCGGACGGCACCAGCTACCCGCCCACCTGTGATCTGGCGGACCTGGCGATCCAGGGCAGCAGCCTCATCGTCGACCACGGCGCGCCGGGCCTGCGGAACAAGTTCTGCACACGGCCGACATCGTCCGGGAGCATGACGTTCCGCACCGACGACAGACCGGCCGCGATGGTGGACCTCCACCAGATCGGCAGTGGCATGGGCGCTCACATGTGGCAGACCACGGTGAAGGGCGACAACGTCACCGACCGGAAGGCCGAGATCACGGCCGAATGGAAGCTCAACCGCCCGCTGAACGGAAAAGCTGACGTGTGGGCGTTCATTCCCGCGCACGGCAAGAACAAAGCCACGCAAGCGCAGTACAAGGTGTACACCAAGGACGGGGTCGTGAAGGTCGGCGTGGTCGACCAGTCGAAGTTCGCGAACAAGTGGGCATTCGTCGGGTCGTACGTGTTCGACCAAACCCCGATGGTGACCTTGAGCTCGGTCACTCCCAACGGCGGTGTGCTCAACAACCAGGTCATGGTCTTCGACGCGATCGCGTTCAGCTCTCCGAAACCGAAGGGCGACAACGAAAAGGCCACGCCGATCATCAACAACTCGACCGGTAAGTGCCTCGTGCCCGAGGATGCCGGAGGCCCGTCGTCAGTCGGCCAAAGGCAGTGCACCGGCACGTTCACCGATCACTGGCTGATCAGCAACGTGCCGGGGCCGGAAGGCGGCGTGTTCAGGCCCGATCTCACTCCGCCCGACTGGTGGAAGTACCGGTTCATCCACCGGGGCACAGGAATGTGCCTGGCGAGTCACACGGGGGTGGAACAGAACAACGACTTCCTCGAAACCAAACCGTGCAGCGACATCACCGCGTACATGTACGGCGCCGGCGATTGGCTGGCCACGCGGCCTGTGGACAACGGTTATCTGCTGAGCGCGCCCAGCTGGGGTGTTCGCCCCGCCAACAACAGTCACGACGACCACGCCTTCATGCAGCAGCAGAAGGTGGACATCAACAGCGAGTCCCCCAACGGCTACCTGCTGTGGGACTACTGATCCCGCGATGAAGATCCTGCTCGCACTGGTGATGCTCGCGGACCTCTCCTGGCAGCTCGACCTCGAGCACGCCTGGGAGCGGTCCAAGGGCTCGGGGGTGGTCGTCGGAGTCGTCGACACCGGCGTCGACGACGGCCGCCCCGCACTGGCGGGCGCCGTGCTGCCCGGTGCCGAGTTCCCCGAACTCGGCACCGGCACGCGCGACCAGCTCGGCCACGGCACCGACGTGGCCGAGCTGGTCGTGGGCGTCGCCCCGGAGGCGAAGATCCTGCCGGTCAAGCTCAGCGGCAACAGCGTCGAGGCGAACGCCGCGATCAGGTGGGCGGTCGACCACGGCGCACGGGTGCTGAACCTGTCGCTCGGCAGTTCCTCGACCGGTTCGTTCGACGAAGGCCTGCGGTACGCCGCCGACAACGATGTCGTGGTCGTGGCGGCAGCCGGCAACGCGGGCCGCGACATGGGTGTCACCGCACCCGCCAACGGCCCGGGAGTGCTGGCGGTGTCCGCGGTCGGCAGGAACAAGGAGTTCCGGCCCGACATCAGCGTCGCGGGGCAGGAGGTCGCGCTCGCCGCGCCCGGTGACGGGGTGACCGGCACCGGGAAGTCCGGTACCAGCTTCTCGGCGGCCATCGTCTCCGGTGTGGCGGCGCTGGTGCGGGCCGAGCATCCGGACCTGACCGCCCCCGAGGTCGTCGGGTTGCTCACCTCGACCGCCGAGGACCGCGGCGCACCGGGCAGGGACCCCGAGTACGGATTCGGCGTGGTCGATCCGGGCCGGGCACTGAACAGCCCGGTCGAGCACGGGCACGACAAATTCGCGTGGTTGGCGTGCGCACTGGCCGCACTCGCCACAGGAGCACTTCTCTTCCACAAACGAGGGAAAAAAAGATGAAGAAGATCGTTCCATTCGGCGCGCTCGTCGGAGCGTTGCTGTGCTCCACGGCCACTCCGGCCGATGCCGCATCCGCACAGAAGTACTGCGTTGCGGTGACAAGCGCGGACAAACAGAGCACCGTGATGACGTGTGACAGCCAGGAGAATTCGACGAAGCTGCAGAACGCCGCTCCCACGGCCGCAGCCGCCACGTTGCTGATGACGTGGTACGACAACTGGCACTACGACGGCAGCAACGGCTGGATCAACTGGTACGGATACGCCGGCACCTGTGATTCGAGCGGATATGTGGTCGATCTCGACGCGACCAACTTCACCGCCTGGCGCAACCGGATCTCGTCGTTCGAAGTACACGGTGCCTGCGGCTACACCGTCGGGTACATGCAGGACCACAACGTCAACTCGCCGAGCAACGGGTACAAGGGCGACACCTATTACGTCGACGACGAGTTCAACGACCGGATCAACCGATTCAGGGTGCGAACCTTCAACTGACCGATCCGCCTGAAACAGGAAGAATCGATTCATCAACAATCTCTGGGGGAATCCGCATGCGCAAAAGGCGCATCAGATCAAGTGCGGTTCTAATGGTGGCAACAGCCCTGTTGGCAGGCCAGTCACAGGCCACAGCGGCACCTGAGACACCGAAACCGCCCGCAGCACCGGTCGACGAAGTCCGGCCGAACTCGACAGACCCGGCCAAGCGGGACGAACTGCTCGGCAAGGACTGGCAGAAGTCGGGCGACCGGGCGTGGACCACGAGCGGCGACGGCGACGGCTTCCACCTCATGGTGGCCGACGCCTCGACCGGTTACACCTGGCGCACGGCGGCGACGTTGTCCGAACCGGGCTTCGAAGCCGACCAGTGGATCGGCAACGCCTGCGTCACCGAGTCCGGCAAGCGCGCCGTCGTCGTCTACGCCCCGCGCATCTTCACCAACCGGGAGCAGCTCTCGGCCCGCGGCGGGTTCAGCGCCGTGGTCGACCTGGACACCGGTGCGGTGACGAAGCTGAAGGTGAGGTCCAGCCTCGCCTACTTCAACCCCGGCTGTGGCACCGGCGAACAGGCCGTGCTCACCCAGGAAGGCGACGAGTTCGGCAAGACCGGCCTCAACCGGGTCGACGCGACGGCAGGCGCGACGACCCAGCGGATCGAGGTCGAGGGTCAGATCACGTCGGCGGTCCCGACGAAGGCCGGCATCGTCGCCGCCGCTCGAGACGCGATCGTCAGGATCGACGACAAGGGCACCAGCACCCGAGTCGCCGCCGCGACGGGGACACCGTTCCTGCTGAAGCCCGACGCCGATGGCGGTCTCGTGTTCCTCGAGCGCCTGCGCGACGACGTCCGGGTGCGGCGTTCGCTGCCGGGCGACCCGAAGGCCAAGCTCACGACGCTGGCCACCGGAGCGTTGAAGGACCTGGCGGTGACGTCGGGCCGGGCCGGCAAGGTGTTCATCACCGGCGCCGCGAAGAGCGTCTCCGCCCTGCCGCCGTCGGTGACGAAGGTCGACGTCGCGAGAGATGCCACCGTCTCCACCGAGGGCAGGAGCGCGGTCGAGAAGTCCGAGTGGGAGAAGCCCGCGGCAACGGCCGAACTCGTCCGTGCGGCCAAGGTCGAGCTGAAGGTCGTCCCCACCGGGCGGAAGATCGGTTTCACGATCGACCCGGCGGCGCGCGTCAGCGACCAGGCCGCGACCGGCCGTGCACTGCACCCGAAGCTCGGTGACGCCAAGGTGCAGGCGCAGCTGGCCGCCACCGATCTCAGCGACCCGGTCGACGCCGAGCGGGTCTGCTCGATCCCGCGCGGCGACCCCAACCAGATGGCGACCCAGCCGACGCCACTGCAGGCCGAGTGGGCCGCTGACCGGGCCGTGCTCGGCACGCTCGAACAGGACAACGGCGCGCAGCGGATGTTCCCGCCGGTCGCGATCGAAGGCGGGGGGAAGGTGCCACCGCAGATCCTGCTCGGCATCATGGCGCAGGAGTCCAACCTGTGGCAGGCCGCGCGGTTCGCGATCCCCGGCGTCACCGCCAACCCGTTGATCGGCAACTACTTCGGGCTGGCGATCTACAACAACAACGGTGACGACGACTGGGACATCCACTGGGAAGACGCGGACTGCGGCTACGGCATCACGCAGGTCACCGATGGCATGCGCATGGCCGGCCGGGAAGGCGACATCGCCAAGCACGGTCGTGCTCTCCCCCTCGACCAGCAGAGGGCCATCGCGCTGGACCACAAGTCGAACATCGCCAAGGGCCTCACGATTCTGCAGAACAAGTGGAACGAGACCCGGCGGGCCGGCCTGATCGTCAACAACGGCAACTACCGCAAGATCGAGAACTGGTTCTTCGCGGCCTGGGCCTACAACTCCGGGTTCAACGCGAACAAGGGTGACGGCTCGCCGTGGGGCCTCGGGTGGACGAACAACCCGATCAACCCGCGCTACCAGGAGAACCGCAACCCGTTCCTCGAGTACTGCCAGTGCGACGCCAAGAACCCGCAGTTCTGGCCGTACCCCGAGAAGATCATGGGCTGGGCCGCCCACTCGATCGGCACCCCGTACGGCGAGAACGGTGCCGGATTCCTGGGTGCCTGGTGGAACACCACCGACGAACGTGCGGGCGTGAAGCCGCCCGCGGACCAGTTCTGCAAGCAGGAGAACGACTGCTACCCCGGCCAGAAGTGGGTTCCTGACGACCCGTCGGTGTTGCCGAAGCCCGGTGAGGACCCGGAGAAGCCCGGCCCGTGCGGGCACAAGAGCGCGGCCGGCAAATACGATCTGAAGTGCTGGTGGCACTTCCCCTCGACGTGGAAGAGCGACTGCGACTCGACGTGCGGCAACTGGAACTTCCGCTACGACGTGGAGCCCTCCCCGGGATGGGGCACCAACTACCCGCCCAGGTGCGGACAGGAGACCCTGCCGCAGAACGTGCTGATCGTGGACGACGTGGCGAACACGCCGCAGCCGCCCTCGCCGAACTGGGCCGATCCAGCCCGCAAGTGCGTCCGGGGCTGGACCAACCAGGGCAGGTTCAAGCTGGAGTTCTCGAACCCGTCGGCGAAGATCGACTTCCACCAGATCGGTGCCGGCTTCGACAACCACTTCTGGTTCGGCCACACCCGGCTCAACGATGCCGAGGGCAATCGCGGCAAGGTCACCGGGACGTGGGAGCTCAACCGCCGACTCGACGGCTGGGCCAGGGTCATGGTCCACATCCCGGACCACGGCGCGCACACCCAGCAGGCGAAGTACGAGATCGAGACCGGGCTGGGCAGGAAGACCCGCGTGATCGCACAACGGACCGAGCAGAACAAGTGGGTGTCGCTCGGTGCGATGCGGTTCGCCGGCACGCCCACGGTCAAGCTGTCCACGACGACGCTGGACGGCATGGGGACGGAAGACGTCGCGTGGGACGCGGTCGCTTTCCAGCCGTTGACGCAGAAGCCGGAGACGGTCGTCGCGCTCGGCGACTCGTATTCCTCTGGTGAGGGCTCGGGAGGAAACGCCGCCTACTACCGCGAGTCGAACATCGACGGCGACAAGGACAGCGACAACCCGCAGTTGCAGAAGATCAGCACGCGCAACGCCTGCCACCGCTCGCCGCACGCGTGGTCGCGGCAGGGCAAGCTGGCGCGGCACAACGGTCCGACCATCGGTCAGATCGCTGACTTCTACAACGACCCGACACTCGACTACCACCTTCTCGCGTGCAGTGGTGCGAGGGTGCGGAACCTGTTGCCCAGCAGCATGCCGGACGGCTCGGCACCTCCGAAGGACGCGAACGGCAACGGTGGCAACGGGCAGTATCGAGAGCTTGCTCAACTGGACCGCGGTTTCGTGGATCAGGACACCACCCTGGTCACGCTCTCCATCGGTGGTAACGACACCATGTTCACTCCGGTCGTCATGGAATGCGTCATGAACAGGAAACCCTGTCGTGACGCTCACCTCGACGAGGTGGGGGCCGGGCCGATGAGCGAGGCTCTGCCCAGGTTGATCAGGGAGAAGGCCCTGCCGTCTGTCGCTACCGCGATCAGGACCATTCACAAGCTGGCTCCCAATGCCAAGATCGTGCTCATGGGGTATCCCAAGCTGATCGCGACGCAACAAGCCATGAACTGCCCGGTCACTCCTGACGACGCCACGTGGCTCGTTGACATCGCCAACCTGCTGATGGACGAGTTCCTGACGCTGGGCAGGCAACTGACCGACGTGGAGCGCATCCCGCTGGTCGTGGGTGACCCGAGGAGCAAGTTCGACGGGAAGAGCGCCTGCGGTTCGGACCCGAAGATCAACAGGCAGAGCGTGGAGTTCACCGATGGCGACAGGCCGTTCCCCAGCCAGTTCGTTGCGGCGAACAGCTTCCACCCGACCAAGGAAGGACATCAGTTGTACGGCGAAGTGCTGACCGAGTCCCTGCGGCGGCTCGGGCTTTGATCCACCGGTCGATCATCGCCGCCGTGCTGGGCACCCTGGTGCTCAGCACGGCGGCGTGCGCGTCCACTCAGGAGCAGGCGTTCGAGTTCGCGGTGGCGGACGCCCGCTCGGCCGTCGACGAGGGCCGCGGCAAACTCGAGAAAGCCGTGACCGGAGGTCAGGGGGTCGAGGCCGCTGATGCCGCCACCTTCGGACCGCATCAGGTCTTCGACAGCCGAACCGTCGAGGGTGGCTTCGAGGTCGACGCCGTGTACTACGGCACGGGACGAGCCGGATCCGCTGGAACGTACGAGGGGACCGCGGTGCGCATCTGCGTGCGGTTCCAGATCCACCCCGGGCGGTCGCCTCAGATCGAAGCTTCGGACACCGAATGCTCACCGGCGCTGCCCACCACGATCCCGTACTACGGGACGGTCACCCGTACCGTTCCGCTGAAGGACTAAGAGGCCGAGACGCCGCGTCGACGACCGTTTGACCACCACTGCTCGTTGATCCCCGTAACATCCGCGACGTGCCCAGCAGCCCTGCCGAGCTTCCCGCCGAGGCCCCCGCCTCGGACCTCGCCGAGGACACCGACTCGCTCACTCACGAAGAGCGTGTCGCGCCCACTTGGACCGAGTCGCTCGCCCGCGTCCTGAGCAGACCGTTCGGCGGTCCGCTGGGCGAGCACGCGCTGGTCGGACGGAACTACTTCTGGACGGCGCTGCGGGTGATCTTGCTGCTCGCCGTGCTGACGTTGCTCGCTGGATGGGTGCAGAAGTCGCCGTGCATCCAGCAGTACACGGACGACAAGGGTGTTGTGCAGCTGGACTGGCGGGGGAGCAAGCAGTTCACCGCGCTCTGCTACTCGGACACGGTGCCGCTGTACACGGCTGAGCGGCTCGACCAGCGCGGGTCCTTCCCGTACATCACGTCGTGGAAGGACGACGAGGGCAAGCCGACCGAGCACATCAGGTACATGGAGTACCCGGTGGTCACCGGGGTGTTCATGTGGCTCAACGCGCGGGTGGCGCAGGGGCTCGTGGCGCTCGTGCCGGGGTTGCCGATGACGGTGATCGTGTTCTTCAACGTCACGGCGTTCTGGCTGGCGGTGGCGTGGCTGGTGACGGTGTTCTCGGTCGCGCGGATCGCGCGGCGCAGGACGTGGGATGCGGCGATTGTCGCTGTGTCGCCGTTGGTCATCGTTCACGCGTTCACGAACTTCGACACGATCGCGACGGCGTTCGCGACGGCTGGATTGCTGGCGTGGGCGCGGAAGAAGCCTGTGCTCGCCGGAGTGTTGCTGGGGCTCGGGGGTGCGGCGAAGCTCTATCCGTTGTTCCTGCTCGGGCCGTTGCTGTTGTTGTGCTGGCGTTCCGACAGGATGAAGGCTGGTCTCACCACCACCGCGGGGGCCATCGGGGCGTGGGCGCTGGTCAACGCGCCGCTCGCGTTGAACCCCGCCTCGCACACGGGGTGGAGGGAGTTCTTCCGCCTCAACACCGAACGCAACGCGGACCCGGACACGCTCTACAACGTGCTCGTGCAGTGGACCGGGTGGCAGGGCTTCGACCCCGGGCTGACGCAGGGGCAGCCGCCGACGGTGCTCAACACGGTCAGCATGGTGCTGTTCCTCGTCTGTTGCGCCGGCATCGCTTACGTGGCACTGAGTGCGCCGACCAGGCCGCGGCTCGCGCAGCTCGGGTTCCTGGTCGTGGCGGCGTTCCTGCTGACGAACAAGGTGTGGAGCCCGCAGTACTCGCTGTGGCTGGTGCCGCTGGCGGTGCTCGCGTTGCCTCGCTGGAAGTTGCTGCTGGCGTGGATGGCGGTCGACGCGCTCGTGTGGGTGCCGCGGATGTACTTCTACCTCGGCACGGACAACAAGGGCCTGCCGATCGACTGGTTCCTCGGCGCCGTGTTGCTGCGGGACGCGGCCGTCGTCATGTTGTGCGTGGTGATCCTCAAGGAGATCTACCACCCGCAGCGCGACCTGGTGCGGATGGCCGGCGACGACCCGTTGGCCGGTGTTCTGGCCGACGCACCGGACCGGCGGATCATCACACCCGCACGAGGCGAGCCATCGCACCGAATGCGGACGCGTTCGGATGCAGGTGATCACCGGAGTCGAACTCCGGACGCAGTCTGAGCGGATCGGCGGGGTCCCGCACGGCCGCGTCGAAGTCGACGTGGCCGGGGAAGGTGGCGCGGATCCAGGCGTTCACCTTCTGGCGTTGCTGTTCCCTGAGGTCCGTCCAGTTCACCCAGCCGCGCCAGGGCGTGATGGTGCCGACGTTGAACTGCACGCCTTCGTTCTGGCACCGCAGCTGGACCGTGCGGATGCCGGCGATGACGTTCTCGGCGCTGACCCCGTTCTGGATGTCGTTGATGCCACCGAGCATCACGACCTTGCGCACCTCACCGCTGTAGAGGACGTCGCGGTACAGGCGCGTGATCATCGGCGCGTCGCCGAACACCACGCCGTTGCCGCCGATGCCCGCGTTCAGCACGGCGTAGTCGCTCTCGACCAGCGCGGGCCAGCTGCCCTCCGCGTATCCCTCGGTGATCGAGTCCCCGAACATCACCACGGCGCCCGGTGCGGTGAAGCCCGCGACCTCGACCGCCGAGACGAGACAGGTGTACGCGCGCGCCGACGTGATGGTGTGCCACGCGCGCGCCTGACACGGAGTGCCGCTCGGGGTGTGCGTGGTGATTTCCAGCGTCTTGGCCACCGGCAGCTGCACGGCGTCGCTGTAGACCTCGTCGCGGGCCCTGATCGTCACGGCGCGGGACCTGTTGAACCTCAGCTCGCGCGACTCACCGTTCGCCTTGATCGTGACCTGCTCGACGCGGACCGGCTTGATGCCCATCAGGTTCGACAGGCGCACCCGGACCGACGTGCCGCCCGCGGCGAGGTCGACCGTCGTGCGCACGACGTGGTCCGGCACCCCGGCCGACAGCGTCGGCACGGCCTGCCACACGGGCAGCCAGCGGATCACCTCCGACCGCTCTGGCACGCCGGAGGCACCGCAGACCAGCAGCAACGCCAGCGCGATGATCACCCTCACAGGTGAAGTCTGCGGTGGATCAGCCCTTCGCTGCTACATCTCCGCGGATGAATTTCAGATCTTCGTGGTCGTCCTCGGTCACGTCCCTGGCCTTCAGGAACGCCACGAACAGCGCGACGAGCAACGCCGCACGACCCCACACGCCGATCATCACGGCCTGCGCGGAGAAGCTGTCGTAGATCCCGGCCGGCTGACCGAACTCGATCGCCCAGAACCAGCGGAAGATGCCGATCCCCATCGCCAGGTCGACCACGAAGTAGGCGAACGCCCACATCAGCCGCACGCGCAGGAGCACCAGGAACGGCACCAGCCACAGCGTGTACTGGGGCGAGTGGACCTTGTGCAGCAGCATGAAGCCGCACAGCATCGCCCCGGACACCGCGATCCACGGATAGCTGCCCTCGCGCGTGTACCGCCACCAGCCGTAGCCGGCCGCGATCGCGAACGAGACCAGGATCGTGATCGGCGAGATGACGCCGACCAGCGACTGCATCGCCTCGTCCCCGATGAACGGCCGCAGGCCCCAGTACCAGATCGAGTTCGTGGTGATGTCGACCCGGCGCAGCTGCTGGAACTCGAACGACGCGAGCCAGCCCTTGCTGCCCGCGATCGCGAACGGCAGGTTGACCAGCACGACCGTGATGATCGAGGCGAGCCCGACCTTCACCGCGCCGGCGATGTCGGCCTTCTTGCCCTCCGGCATCTCCTGGCCGCGCCAGCCGCCGGTGGCGACGAAGAGCATCAGCGGCAGCACGAAGGCCGCCGGGTACACCTTGAACGCGAACCCGAGCCCGAGCAGCACGGACGCGACCGTCGCCCGTTCGACGAGTGGTCTGTTCCAGCGGTGCACCACGAAGACCGCGGCCACCGAGCACAGCACGACCGGCAGGTCCCAGTTGTGGAACGCGTACAGGATCAGCGGTGGACCGATCGCCCACAGCAGCGCGCGCCAGCGGGCGAGCTTGCCCAGCATCCAGCCCGTGAGCAGGCCGAACGGCGCCATCAGCAGCGAGGAGAAGAGCAGGTACTCGGCGTCGTTGTGCGCGAAGATCGCGCCCGCCCAGATCAGCAGGCCGGAGAGCACCGGGTACTCGACGGAACCGCCGACGAGAATGCCCTTGTCGTTGATGCCGCCGTCGACGTACGGGAAGACGTGCCGGTCGATGTCGCGCCCGATCCAGAGGTGCTGGATGTCGGAGTAGCAGACGTCCTGCTTGTTGCGCTCGTCGTAGTCGGGCTGCGTGCGGCCCCACTGGTCGAACGAGGGACCGGTGCAGCGGTCCTTGTTGATGAAGCCCAGCAGCAACGTGAGCCCGCACAGCAACACGAGCACGACGAGGGCCGCGCTGCCGAAGCGGTTCACGAAACGCCCGCCGTCGCCTCGCTCGGGCGTCACGCTCACCACCTCGTGCACGGTGTTCACCGGCCGGCGTGGTCGCGCAGGAAGGCGATGTCGTCGGCCTGGCCCTCGTCCGGTGTCTCCACCACGACGGGGCATCCGGCGCCGGCGACCACGGCCACCAGCTGGTCGGCGTCGATGGTGCCAGTCTTGATGTTGTCGTGCCGATCGCGCGCGGAGTTGAACTCGTCGCGCGAGCTGTTGAGGTGCACGAGGTCGATCCGGCCGGTGATGGCCTTCACCCGGTCGACGATGCCGACGAGGTCCTCACCCGCGGCGAACGCGTGGCAGGTGTCGAGGCAGAAGCCGGAGCCGAACTCGCCGACCGCGTCCCAGAGGCGCTTGAGGTTGTCGAACGAGCGCGCCATGGCGTTGTCGCCGCCCGCGGTGTTCTCGATCAGGACCGGGACCGCGAAACCGCCCTCGGCGACCTGCCGTTCGAAGAACTTGCGCCAGTTCGCGAAGCCCTCAGCGGGGTCTTCGCCCTTCGTGACGTGCCCGCCGTGCACGATCAGGCCCTTCGCGCCCACCGTGGCGGCGGCCTCCGCGTGCTGGATCACGTTCTTCCTGGACGGAATCCGGATCTTGTTGTTCAGCGACGCGATGTTGATCATGTACGGGGCGTGGATGAAGACCTCGAGGTCGGAGGCGAGCAGGGCCTCCGTCTGCGGGTGCGGCTTCGGCTTCTTCCAGCCCTGTGGATCGGACAGGAAGAACTGGACGACCTCCGCGCCGCGTTCGGCCGCGGCGCCGACCGGGTCGTCGTCGCGTACGTGGGCCCCGATGCGCATGAACAAGGAGGGTAGACGGCGTCCATAACGCCATCGCAGCCGCCGCCGATAGGAGTAATTGCGAAAACTGGGGGTGGTTCGCGTCACGACCAGGACCTACGGTCGTTACTTGAGAGTAGGAAAGGGGTTCACATGCGACTGCTGAGCGTCACCGCCGCGACGCTTCTGACGTTGGCCTCCGCCGCTGTGGGCGTCACTTCCGCCACGGCCGCGGAACCGATCGTCGTGGGCAGTTGCGCGACATCGGTGCAGGGCACGCCAGGCACTCCCGTCTCACTGAGCCCCGCCGCCGTCACCCAGCCCATCACGGACCTGGTGCGCGCGGTGCCGCTGCTCGGACCGCCACTCGCGGAACCGTTCAAGCAGGCGTTCGCGCAGGTCAAGCCCATGCCGATCGGCGCGGTGCAGGTCGGCACGACGACCATCAGCGGTGCCACGATCGCGAACGCCGTGATGGCGGAAGTGCAGAAGATCCCGCTGCTCGGGCCGATCCTCGGCACCCTCGACAAGACCGTCCGCGCGACGCTGACCAGCGGCTGCCAGGTCACCGTGATCGGCGTGAACCAGGCCGTCGCGCCCGTCCAGGACGGCTCCAAGGCCATCGCGGACGCGTCGCAGCAGGCCGTCGGGGCGCTTCCCGGCGCGCCGAAACCGCCCGGTCAGCTGCCCCAGCCGCAGCCGGGCACGCCGCCCGGCCAGCAGCCCGGCGCGAACCCCGGCACCACGCCGGGTGTGCCCGCGGGCTCGCCGAGCAACCGCGACTTCTCGCTCTACCCGCTCGGCACGAACTTCGGCCGGGTGCCGCTGTTCAGCTACGGCTCGCTGCCGTTCGCGATGCCCGGCCTGTACTCGCCGTCGCCCGGCGTGCGGTACGGCTCGCAGGTGCCGCGAGCGTCGAACGGCAACGGCGTCGAGAGCGACCAGGTGCAGGCAGCCGGTCGCGCGACGGCGCTGCCCAGGCTGGGCGGCCCCGGTGGCGTCGGCGCTCCGGTGCTGGTCGCGGTGCTGATGCTGGCCCTGGTGACAGGTGCGCTGGTGCGGACCTGGGTGCTCCGCCGCACCCCTGCGTAGTCGCCGGACGCGCTCTGTTAACCTTTGTCAGTTGCTGACGCGACGACCCTCCTGCCACGGAAAGCCCGTGGCCGCGAGTCCACAGGAGGTGAGTGGTCCTCATGCGTCATTACGAAGTGATGGTCATCCTCGACCCCAGTCTCGACGAGCGCACGATCGCGCCGTCTCTCGACACGTTCCTCAACGTCATCAAGACGTCGGGCGGCAACGTCGAGAAGGTCGAAGTCTGGGGCAAGCGCCGGTTGAGCTTCGAGATCAACAAGAACGCCGAAGGCATCTACGCGGTGCTCGACCTGACCTCGACGCCGGAAGCAGTGAAGGAACTGGACCGCCAGCTCGGTCTGCAGGAGACGGTGCTCCGGACGAAGGTCCTGCGCCGCGAGCCCGCCAAGGCCGCCAAGTTGGCTGCCAAGGCTGCGGCCAAGGCGGACGCCAAGTCGGTCAAGTCGGCGGCCAGGGCCGCTGCCAGGGCCTGACGAACCTCGATTAGGGGAGCTCCCAAGACATGGCTGGCGAGACGACGATCACGGTGGTCGGAAACCTGACCGCCGACCCTGAACTCCGCTTCACCCAGTCCGGCGCGGCGGTGGCCAGTTTCACGGTCGCCTCCACCCCCCGCACGTTCGACAAGCAGTCGGGCGAGTGGAAGGACGGCGAAGCGCTGTTCCTGCGGTGCAACGTGTGGCGTCAGGTCGCGGAGAACGTGGCCGAGTCGCTCACCCGTGGTTCACGAGTGCTCGTCTCCGGACGGTTGCGCCAGCGTTCCTTCGAAACGAAGGAAGGCGAGAAGCGCACTGTCGTGGAGCTTGAGGTCGACGAGATCGGCCCCTCGCTGCGCTACGCGACCGCGAAGGTCAACAAGGTCAGCCGTGGAGACGGCGGCGGTGGCGGCGGCTTCGGCGGCGGCGGCGGTCAGCAGTCTCGTGGCGGCGGTGGCGCACCGGCCGACGACCCGTGGGGTTCCGCCCCGCCGGCCGGCTCGGGTGGCTTCGCCGACGAGCCCCCCTTCTAGACCGCTGCACCGGTCATCCAGTACTTCATTCACTGCGTATCCAGGAGTTAGAGACACATGGCCAAGCCGCCTGTGCGCAAGCCCAAGAAGAAGGTCTGTGCCTTCTGCAAGGACAAGAGCGCGAGCCTGATCGACTACAAGGACACGACGCTGCTTCGGAAGTTCATCTCCGACCGCGGCAAGATCCGTGCCCGCCGCGTCACCGGCAACTGCTCGCAGCACCAGCGCGACGTCGCTGTTGCCGTGAAGAACGCCCGTGAAATGGCGCTGCTGCCCTACACCTCGACCGCTCGCTAAGAGAAGGGAACTTTTGCGATGAAGCTCATCCTCACCGCTGACGTTTCCGGCCTTGGCGCGCCCGGCGACATCGTCGAGGTCAAGGACGGTTACGGCCGCAACTACCTGCTCCCGCGTGGCCTCGCGATCGTGGCGACCCGCGGTGCGCAGAAGCAGATCCAGGTCATCACCCGCGCGCAGGACACCCGGCGCGTGCGCGACCTGGACCACGCCAAGGAGATCAAGACCGCGCTCGAGGGTCTCTCCGTGACGTTGAAGGCCAAGGCCGCCGCCGGCAGCACCAAGCTGTTCGGCTCGGTCACCGCGTCGGACGTGGCGGCTGCCGTCAAGTCCGCCGGTGGTCCGGTCCTGGACAAGCGCGCCATCGAGCTGCCGGGTCACATCAAGACGACCGGCAAGCACTCCGTCACGGTTCGCCTCCACCCCGAGGTCACCGTGGCGCTGCCGCTGGTCGTCACCGCCGGCGAGTAGCTAACCCTGCTCGCCCTCGCGTGTCTGTTGCGGGGACGACCCCGCAGACCCCGCTGGCGTTACCGCCGACGCGTAGTACCCGCAACGCGAACCTCGTGATGTGACCTCCTCGGGGGCACTTCACGAGGGTTGCGATTGCTGAAGCGCTGCCTACCCGGAATGCTCCGGGTGGGTGGCGCTTTCGCTCGTATGGACCAGTGCGACCCTGTCCACGTCCTGTGGATAAACACCGCGTCCAGCGGTGTCGCGACACGCCGAAGAGGGTGTTTTTCGCGACACGCCGAGGGTGTGGCGCACAACTTTTTCCACAAGTTGTGCACAGCCACTGAGCTGCGGTTACTTCTGTCACTCCACTGGTTGTCAACAGGTTGTCCCCAGCGCTTCCATCCCTGTGAGCAGACATCCACAGGTTGTCCCCCAGTTGTCCACAGGGCGATCCACACGCTGGTTTGCTTGCTCCGGACGGGTCCCTCTAGCGTCGCTACCAGGGCGCCGCCATCGCACAGCGTGGCCGCCCGAAATTGTCGGTGCCGCGCGGTACAACTAGGGGACTCAGGCACCGGCTCTCGACTCTTCGCAGGGGTGATCTGGCAGTGGCGCTCGTGGACGACCGGGGCATGGCGGAGCCCGCATTCGAGCGTCAGCCGCCCCAGGACCTCGCCGCGGAACAGTCGGTTCTCGGCGGCATGCTGCTGTCCAAGGACGCCATCGCGGACGTCATCGAGGCGCTCGCGCCGAACGACTTCTACCGCCCGGCGCACCAGGCGATCTACGACTGCATCCTCGACCTGTACGGGCGCGGCGAGCCGGCCGACCCGATCACCATCTCGGCCGAGCTCGAACGGCGCGGCGAACTGCTGCGCGTGGGCGGCGCGCCGTACCTGCACACGCTCATCGCGACGGTGCCCACGGCCGCGAACGCCGGCTACTACGCCGAGATCGTGGCCGAGAAGGCGGTGCTGCGCCGTCTGGTGGAAGCCGGCACGCGGATCGTGCAGCTCGGCTACAACGGTGCCGAGGGCGCGGACGTCGACGAGGTGGTCGACCGAGCGCAGGCCGCGATCTACGAGGTCACCGACCGCCGCACCACCGAGGACTACGTCGCACTGGAAGACCTGCTCCAGCCGACCATGGACGAGATCGACGCGATCGCGTCCCGTGGCGGCATGTCGCAGGGCATCCCCACCGGCTTCGCAGACCTCGACGCGCTGACCAACGGCCTGCACGGCGGCCAGATGATCATCGTCGCCGCCCGCCCCGGTGTCGGCAAGGCGCTGGCCCTGAACACCCCGCTGCCCACCCCGTCCGGCTGGACCACGATGGGCGCGGTCTCCGTCGGGGAGTTCCTGATCGGTGCCGACGGCCGCCCGACCCGAGTGGTCGCCGCGACCGAGGTGATGACCGGCCGCCCGTGCTTCGAGGTCGAGTTCTCCGACGGCACGGTGATCGTGGCCGACGCCGAGCACCAGTGGCTGACGGAGTCGTGCAGTGAGACCGGCGGCTTCTGGGCGATCCGCACCACCAAGCAGCTCTTCGAGCGCGTCGGCGTGTGCCGCATGTTCGTGCGCATGTCCGCCGCCTGGGACCTGCCGACCGCGGCGCTCCCGCTCACGCCCCGCGCGCTGGGCCTGTTCCTGTCGGGCCTCGGCGACCTGGAGCTGACGGACGACGAACTGCGCGTCGCCAAGGACCTCGAGCTGGCCGACGACCCGCACATCCCCGCCGCGTACCTGCGCGCGTCCCGCAAGCAACGCGAGGAGCTGCTCGCCGCCCTCCAGGTGGACGGCCGCTTCGCCCGCCTGCGCCGCGACGTCGACGAGCTGATCGCCGGCCTCGGCAGGCACGACCAGGTGGAGGTCGTCGCGGTCCGCCCGGTCGCGTCCGTGCCGGTGCGCTGCGTGGAGGTCGACAACCACGACCACCTGTACCTCGCGGGCGAGACGATGATCCCGACCCACAACTCGACGCTGGGCCTCGACTTCGCCAGGTCGTGCTCGGTGAAGCACGGCATGACCAGCGCCATCTTCAGCCTGGAAATGAGCCGCACCGAGATCGTCATGCGCATGCTCTCCGCCGAGGCGCGCATCCGCCTCAGCGACATGCGAGGCGGCACGATGAGCGACGACGACTGGACCCGCCTGGCCCGCCGGATGAGCGAGATCAGCGAGGCACCGCTCTTCGTGGACGACAGCCCGAACCTCACGATGATGGAGATCAGGGCCAAGGCCCGTCGCCTCAAGCAGCGCCACGACCTCAAGCTGGTGGTCGTCGACTACCTCCAGCTGATGTCGTCGGGCAAGAAGACCGAGTCGCGGCAGCAGGAAGTCTCGGAGTTCTCCCGAAACCTGAAGCTGATCGCCAAGGAACTCCACGTCCCGGTCATCGCGATCTCCCAGCTGAACCGTGGTCCGGAACAGCGAACCGACAAGCGCCCGATGCTCTCCGACCTCCGTGAGTCGGGCTCCCTGGAGCAGGACGCCGACATGGTCATCCTGGTCAACCGCCCGGACGCCTGGGAACGCGACGACCCCCGCGCGGGCGAGGCCGACCTGATCATCGCCAAGCACCGCGCCGGCCCGACCGCGACCATCGTCGTGGCCCACCAGCTGCACTACAGCCGCTTCACCGACCTGGCCCAGAGCTGACCGACACTGCGCGCGAGCCTCGGCCACGCGTTCTTCGACCGGCACGGTGTCGCGGGGCGCCTGGCGGCCACCCACTCCGCGGTGAGCCGCACGCCGGAAACCCGTCGGACGCGGACGGCCGGGATTCGGGAATGGTCACGCCCCTACGTCGCATCGAGATCCACAGCATCGGCGTGCGCGGCCAGTCGGCCGGCCAGCGCCTTGATCAGGTCGCGGAGCGCGTCGGGTTGCTCGACGACGAACGGCCGATCGAGTGCGGCGAGCAGCGGCGGGATCCAGTCGAGGCGCTCCGCCCGGATCCGGACCCGCGTCCACGGAGGGTCAGCGGTGATCTCCTCCAGCACCGCGACAGCCGGCGGGAAGACGGACCGGATCTCGTCGGGCATTGATCGAATCCGCACGACCACGTCGTGCTGGTACGGCGCTTCGGCGAGCGAGGTCAGCACCTGCCCACCTGGGTTGAAGCCCGCCGGCACGTCGAACGTTCCGTCGCGCGGCTCGACGGTGGTGATCCGGTCGACGCGGAAGGTGCGCACCTGGCCGCTGGCCGAGTCCAGCCCGGTCAGGTACCACCGCCCGGAATGCGACACGACTCCGTAGGGGTGCACGACGCGTTCGCTGGCACCGCCGTGGCCGGCGAGGTAGGCGAGTGCGATCGGCCGGCGTTCCTTCGCAGCTTCCGCCACGGTGAGCAGCACCTCGGCATCCGCCGCGAGGGCCGACCGGGCGGGAGCGGTGAAGTCGGCGGTCTCCAGCACCGCGTCGAGCCGGGTTCCCAGCGCTTCCGGCAGCACTCGCCGGACTTTCGCGACCGCGTTTTCGACGGCCGCGACCGAGGTGGTGATCAGTCCGGATCGCCTGCCCGCGACGAGGCCCAGCAGGACGGCCAGTGCCTCCTCGTTGCTGAGCATCAGCGGCGGCATCCGGTAGCCCGGCGCCAGGCGGTACCCGCCGTGGCGTCCGCGCACCGAGCGGACCGGGATGTCCAGATCCAGCAGGCGGTCCACGTAGCGGCGGACCGTGCGTTCGTCGACGTCAAGTCGCTCGGCCAGCTCGGCCACGGTGCGAGTGCCGCCGCTCTGGAGGATCTCCAGCAGAGCCAGCACGCGAGCGATCGGTCGAGTCACCGAAAGATCGTGCCGATACCGGGCGGATCCTGTCCACTATTGCTCCTAGCGTGTCCCTCGAACCACTGGTGCAGAGAGGGATCGCCATGCAGCTCGTTTCCGTCCGTGTCATCACCCACGACGTCGCCCGCCTGGTCGAGTTCTACGAACGAGCGACCGGTCTGGAAGCGCGGTGGCGGCTCGCCGACAAGTTCGCCGAGGTGGTGGGGCCGTCGTGCACGCTGGCCATCGGCAGTGCCGAGACGATGACGCTGTTCGGCGCCGGAGCGGCGGTGCCCGAGTCGAACCGGACCGCGATCATCGAGTTCCGCGTCGAGGACGTCGACGGGGAGTACGAACGGCTGACCGGCCTCGACGTGGTCCCCGAGATCGTGCAGAAGCCGACCACGATGCCGTGGGGAAACCGCTCGCTGCTGTTCCGCGACCCCGACGGCAATCTGATCAACTTCTTCGCGCCACCGGCCTAAGGGCGTGGGGCCAGGCCGCTCAGTGCCATGTCCACCACCTGATCCACGTACTCGTGGGTCAGCGGACCGGTGCGGTGCAGCCATCGGTTGAGGACCGGTCCGAACAGCATGTCGACGGCCACCTCGAGGTCGACGTCCTCGGCGAGTTGCCCGGCGCGCTGGGCGGAGCGCAGGCGCGTTTTCTTCAGCTCGCGCATGGGTCCGTCGAGGCGCGACAGGTACTCGGCGGCCAGGAGGTGGTCGTTGACGATCTCGACGTGCATGGCACGCATGGCGCGGTCGTAGCGCGGGTTCTCGAGTTCGTCGACGGTGGCCCGCAGCACCACCTTCAGGTCGGCGGCCAGGTCGCCGGTGTCGGGCAACGCCGCGGCCTCGCCCTCGCCGGCGAAGGCGAGGAAGGCGTCGAAGAGCAACGCGCCCTTCGACGGCCACCACCGGTAGATCGTCTGCTTGCCGACGCCGGCGGCGTGAGCGATGCCTTCGATGCTGAGCTTCGGGTAGCCCACCTCCCCGACCAGGTCGATGGCGGCGGTGAGGATCGCTCGCCGCGCGGTCTCGCTGCGGCGGGTGGCGTCTGGGGCGGCCTTCGTGGACACGGTGGTCAATCTAGCAAGCGACGAGACGAGACGGTCCGTCTTGACAGCCTGCCTCACCGAAGGGCACGCTGTGGCCATCAACGAGACGGACCGTCTCGTCTCGTCACGGCGGAAGGAACTGCGATGGAAGCCTCAGCCTCATCCCGCGTCTGGTTCATCACGGGCGCCAGCCGTGGCCTCGGCCGCGCGTTCACCGAGGCCGCGCTCGCCGCCGGTGACCGGGTCGTCGGCGCCGCCCGCGACGTCTCTCCCCTCGACGACCTCGCTGCTCAGCACCCGGATCGCTTACTGGCACTCAGCTTGGACGTGACGGACCGTGCAGCGGTCTTCGACGTCGTCGACCAGGCCGTCGGGCGCTTCGGCCGGCTCGACGTCGTCGTGAACAACGCCGGAGCGCTGTTCGCAGGGATGGTCGAGGAGTTCAGCGAGGCCGAGGCCCGTGCCCAGCTGGAGCTCAACTTCTTCGGCGCGTTGTGGGTGAGCCAGGCCGTGCTGCCGCAGCTGCGGGCTCAGGGCAGTGGGCACGTCCTGCAGATCTCCAGCATCGGTGCGCTCGGCGGCTTTCCCAGCACCGGGCTTTACAGCGCGAGCAAGTTCGCACTGGAGGGCATGAGCGAGGCGCTGGCCCATGAAGCCGCCCAGTGGGGTGTCAAGGTCACCATCGTTCAGCCGGGCGGCTACTGGACCGACCTCTACACCAGCAGCACCGCGACCACGCCGAACCCGGTCTACGACCCGCTTCGTGCGGAGCTGGAGAAGCAGTGGGCAGAGGGGTCGATCGACAGCGAACCGCGGTTGGCCGCCGAAGCGGTGATGACCCTGGTCGGCAGTGACGACCCGCCGCTGCGACTTCTGCTGGGCAGCATGGTCTACGACCTCGCGTTCGACATCTCCCGGCGGCGCATGGGCACCTGGGCCGCGTGGGAGGAGACCAGTCGCGCCGCGGAGAAAGCCGTTCCCGCCCCGGCCAGCTGACCAGTGCAAGATCTACGTGTGAGGCACGACAAGACCCAACCGGTGACCAGGCCGGCCGAGCGCTGGGACGTTCCCGCGCTCGTCCGCCTGCGCCTGGCCAACGCCGAACGGCACGTCCAACTCGCGCCGGAGTTGTTCCGCGTTCCCGATGCCGAGGTGGTGCGGCGGTACTTCGAGGACATCGTCGGGCACGCGCTGATCACGGTCGCCGAGCTGGACGGCGAGGTGGTGGGCATGGCGGAGGTGGTCCTGCTGGCCGAGCCGCCCGCACACCAGATCCTGGTGCCGCGCCGCGGTGCCGACATCCACACCGTGGTCCTGGACGGACATCGCGGCCGCGGCGTCGGCGCCGCATTGGCCAAGGCGGCGGAGCAGGTGGCCGCGCGCCACGGCGTCTCCACCCTGCACGCCACGATCTTCGCGACCAACGAAAACGCCGTCGCGTTCTACTCGGCGGCGGGCTACGGACCGCGCGGGATCCTGCTGAGCAAGCCCCTCGACTGAATGCGGCTCACCCGTGCGGGGCTGTTCGACGCGGCGATGCTGGTCAACGGGGCACGCCTCGGCTAGGAACGGACTGTGCTGCACGACCCGCTCACAGGCCTGCCCGGACACGCACTGCTGCTCGACCGCCTGGAGCAGTCGCTGATTCGCGCCCATACCCGCGGCACCCTCGTGACGCTCGTCCTGATCACGGCACCGGACTCGGTGCTGGACGCGGCCAAGGTGCTGCGCGCGGGACTGCGCCCGGACTTCACCGTCGCCCGCTACGGCGACCAGGCGCTGGCCGTTCTCGCCGAACACGACTTCGGGGACGGGTCGCCCATCGCGGAGCTGATCAGGCAGCTGGTCGGGGAGAGTCCGCGGATCCACTGGGTGACGAGCGACGGCGACACCGAACCGGACGACGTGATCGCGACAGCAGAAAGCCGCTGACCAGCAGGAGGTCAGCGGCACGGAACGGCACTGAGCCCCGAAGACACCGTCGCGTCTTCGGGGCTCAGCTTCTTACCGGAGGAGGGTGTTGCGGTCAGCGGGTGTTACAGCGAGCCGGACACCGTCTCGAACAGGTGCGCCGGGTCGATCAGGGTCATCGCCGGAGCGGCGACCGGGAGCTGCGGCAGCGAACGCTCGCCGGCAGCGGGGGCCAGGCCCTGGGTCGGGTTCAGGTTCAGACCCGAGATGGAGGCCGGGCCGTCGAGCGGCAGCGCGGGCAGCGAGCGCTCGGTCGGCAGGGCCGGCAGCTGCACCGGCACCGGCAGGGCCGGGGCGGTGACCGGCAGGGACGGGACGGCGGGCAGCGACCGCGCGGTGGCACCCGCGGGGATCAGGCCCTGAGCGGCCTCGAGCACCTGGCCCAGCGGCAGGCCCTGGACGTTCGGCGTGAGGCCGGCCGTGCCACCGTTCACAGGCAGAGCCGAGCGCTCCTGCGCCACACCGGGCAGCGCCGGGGTGGGCAGCTGGCCGGTCATCGCGGCCAGGTCAGCCGGGTTCGGCAGCTGGTTCACGGGCAGCTTGTCGAGGCTGTCGATGCCGTGGAACGCCGGGACCTCGTTGGCCTTCAGCAGGCTGTCGACGCCCTTGGGGAGCTCCAGACCCTTGAGCTGCGTGGCGCGCAGGGTGCCCGCGTCCTCGCCGGTCAGCTGGGTGTCGTCGCTCGTGCCCAGCGTGGTCGCCTGGCCGACGACCTCGACGGGGATGCGCGCGACCTTGGCCGCAGCCTCGACCGGGACGGTCATCTCACGGGCGGAAAGCGGGCCGCTGCCCTCGGTGAGCATCTGGCCGCCGGCCTCGGTGTTCGAGGTCTTGTCGGTGACGGTGGTGGCGTTGCCCGCAGCCGCCACCGCGTCCGCGTACACGCCGGCAGCGGCGGTGGCGGGGACGTGGATCAGGTTGCCGGACACCGAGGCGTCATCGGCCTTGGAGAAGCTGTCGCCACCGGACACCACGTTGGTGTCGGTCACGACGTCGGAGTTGGTGATGCCCGCTGCGGAGACGGTGTTGCCCGGAACCGCGGGGAGCACGGCCGGCTGCGCGCCGATCAGGTTGCCCGAGACCGAGCCACCGTCACCGTTGCTGTTGACGTCGCCGCCGGCGACCGAGTCGAGGTCGTTCGTGGCAGCGGAGTTCACGTTGCTGCCGCCGCCGACCGACCAGCCGAGCACCTGGGTGCCGGTCGCGACCGGAGCCGAGATGACGTTGCCGGCGATGGAGCCCTGCTCACCGGTGGTGAGAGCGTCGCCGCCCGCCTTCATGTCGGTGGCGTTGTCGGCCGTGGTGGCGTTGTTGCCGACCAGGGTGGCACCGTCGGCGAAGACCTGGGCCGGCGTCGAGGTCGGGACCTGGACGATGTTGCCGGACGCCGAGCTCTTCTTGCCGTAGGCCTTCGGGGCGTCGCCCGCGACGACCGAGGTGTCGTTCGTGGTGTCCGACGTGGTGTTGCCCACCAGGCCGGCCGTGACGGCGAAGACCTGCGGCGCGACGGCGGTGGGAGCGGTCACGACGTTGCTCGCGACCGTGCCGTTGTCGTCCTGCGTGTTCGGCTGACCGCTGGAGCGAACGTCCTTGATCTCGTGCGCCGAACCAGCGGCCTGGCCGCCGGCCGCGGCCGCGAGGCCGTAGACCTCAGCCGGAGCGGCGAGCGGGGTCTGCGCCAGGTTGCCGGACAGGACCGAGTCGTTGCCGGTCGTGCCCTGGTAGCCGCCGGTCACCGAGTCGACGTCGTTCTCGCACGTGCCGGCTGCCTGGCCCACGAGGGTGGCACCGTTGCCGCACGCGTCCACGGCCGTGGCCGGGGGGACGTCGGCGATGTTGCCGGACAGAACCGACTTGTCGCCCAGCGTGTAGACCTCGCCGCCGGACTTCGACGTCGAGTCGTTCGAGTGGTCGGTCAGCGCGTTGCCGACGATGGACGCACCGTTGCCACCCATGGAGGTGGGAAGCGCGACGGGGACACCGGCGATGTTGCCCGACGCCGTGGAACCGCGACCGTCGGAGTGGATGATCCCACCAGCGGTCGAGTCGTTGGTCGTGTCGCTGACGGCGGTGGCGTTGCCCGCACCGGCAGCGGCGTTGTCGTCGACCGTGATCGGGCCCGAGAGCGCGGGCGCGACGACGTTGCCGGCCAGCGTGGCCGGGTCGCCGTTGGTGTCGGTCTTGCCACCGGCGTAGGCGGCGCCGGTCTGCACCGAGTCGGTGGTGGCGTTGGCCGCACCGGCGACCGCGTTGCCGTTGACCTCGAACAGCGGGGCCAGCGGAACCGGCACGGCGTTGCCCGAGATCGAGCTGCTCTTGCCGCTGGTGAGGACGTCGCCCTCGGAGGACGCGAACGTGTCGGCGGTCGAGTTGGCCTCGGCGATGCCCGCCGCGCCCACACCGTTGCCGGTGATCTGAACCGGGGTCGCACCCTGCTCGGCGACGACGTTGCCGGAGATGGCGCCCTTGTCACCGTTGGTGGTGATGTCGCCGCCGGTGGTCGACACCTGCGACGCGTCGGCCTGCGTGGCGGCGTTGCCACCCGCCGCGATCGCGTTGCCGGTGATCTGGACCGGGAGGATGTGGTTGACGGCCACGACGTTGCCGGCGAGGGCCTGGCCCGCGCCGTCCGTGACGATGGTGCCGTCGCGGTGCGTCTCCTGCGTGCAGTCGGCGGTCGCCTCGGTGTTGGCGAGAACCGCGATCGCGTTGCCGCAGATGTTGATCGGCACATCGACGTGCGCCTGGACCGTGTTGCCGCGCACCAGGTTCTGCAGCGCGGTGCCCTGCAGACGCTCGCCTGCCTGGCGGATCAGCGGGTTCGCGACCGGTGCAGCCGTGCGGGTGGGCACCGCGCTGGTGACGCGGTCCGTGCTGATGGTCCGGTCAACCTTGGGGACCGTGAGTTCCTTGACCGGAGTGGCGAGCTTGTTCTGGTCAGCCTTGACCGGAACAGAGGCCGCGACGTCGACCGCCGGAGGGGCGGCGTCGGGGTCGACGTTCTCCTGGGCAGAAGCGATGCCCGTACCGAGCATCAGCAAACCACCAGTGACAAACGCGGTCTGAAGTCCGCGCTTTGCCCAGGTCTGCATTAGATCTCCTTCATCGATTTCCCGTCCAAGCGACGGGGGCTCAAGGGGGTGGGGCCGAAACGCGCAGGGGAAGGCGCGTCATCACCGGGGGAATCGCACGCGGTGATCGACCTGAATGAGCGCAAGAAAAAAGCGCGACGGTCGACTTCCGGACAGCCGGGGGAGGAGGCTGCCGCGGACCGCGCGCTGGAATCAGTCGGGGTTGATACCGGGCTGCTTGCCCGGCGTCACGGTGACCTCGTCAGTGGACGGCGCGAGAGCGCGCGTCGACGAGATGCCGTGAGCGTTGCCGGACGCAGCGAAGGCAGCGAACGTGCTGCCCTTGGCCGAACCAGAACCGTCGTTGCACGAAGAGCACTGCACCGGCGCGGGGGCCGGGACGGGCAGCTTCGGGAACGGGTTGCTGGGCAGGGACGGACGCTGCTCGGAGGGAACAACGAAGTCGTTGTGCTCCAACAGGTCCGTCCACGTGGCACCGGACGGGCCGGTGAACTGCGAGACCACCGGTGCCGGCGACTGTCCGGCATCGGTGGGGGTGGCCGGGATCTCCGGGAACGTCACGTCCATCGACCGCGCCGAGGCGGGGGCGTGGGACTGACCGATCCTGGTGACCTGCGGCAGGATCCGCTCGGCGATCTGTTCGACCGCCTTGGAGACCTGCACGTCCGGCAGAGCGGCGCGAGCCTTTTCCTGCTCGGCGCGCAACGTTTCGTCGATCTTGTGCACCGCGGTGGCAGCGGGGACGACGACCGGCAGCTTCTCGTCCGACTTGGCGACGATCTTGCTGACGACGTCGAACTGCTGTGCGTCCGCGGAAGGCACCGCCTCCGCAGCGTTCGCGGCAGACGTGGTGAGCGCCCAGGCAACGGCCGTTCCCGCGATCGCGCCGCCGACAGCGAGCAGCGCTCGGGTGGCGAACCGGCGGATGCCGTTCGCTCCCGTCTTCGCTCGCAGATCGGCGGAGAACAACGCAGGAAACCTCGCTACTCGGTGGCACTCAAGGGATTCGCCGACGATCAACGTGATCAAGTCGACGTCGGCGACTCTGCCAGTCCCATGGCCCCGAATGCACGCTCTGAGCGCTCGGTTAACTACATCGTGTGAACACCGCCCGGGATCAGACTCGCTTCAGCACCCGAGCCGCACCCGCCGCCGCGGTCGACGCGAGCACCCATCCCACGGCGACGAGCAGCCCGGAGATCCACTGCGACGCGCCCGCGAACTGCCACTTCCCGTCGTGGCCGAAGTCGATGATCGGCAGCAACAGGTCGAGGGAGAGCAGCCAGGCGTTCCACACCGGGTCCTCGTCCTTGTTGAGCTTGACCATCGGGTGCCAGTTGAACCAGAGCGCGCCACCCAGCCAGAACACGCCGAGCCAGCAGATCGCGAGCCACGGCCGGTAGCCGTAGCCGACCGTCCACCGCTGCACCACGCCCCAGACCCGCCCCGCCCTGCCGAGTTCGGAGTACCGGCGGCGCTGCTTCTCCAGCTGGACCTTCTGCGCGAGCTCCTCCTCGCCACCCTGCTGGTAGACGGCGGCGAGCTGCTCGTACGGTCCTGGCGCGAAGTCCGGCTGCACCTTCAGCAGCCACTTCAGCCGGGTCTCGACCCGCACGTCGGGATCGGCGGTGATGCCGGCGAACTCGAAGTCGTCGACCGCGACGCCGCCCTCCGCGTCCCACAGGCCGGGTCCGTCGGTGACCGACACCGCTTTGAGCCGGCTCAGCACGACCTTGCCCTTGGGCTGCTGGCCCGCGGGGATGTGCAGGCGGAACTGGTGCACGGTGAGGCCGTACGCGTTGAGCGCGATGTCCGCGGTGGTCGAGCCGAGGTGCGAGTCGCTGAACGTCGCCATCTTGCCGACCTCGCCCAGCCGGATCCGCACGCCGCCGACGGCTTTGAACCCGCGGCTGCACAGGAGGTCCTTGCCGATGGTGATGGCACGGGCGTCGAGCGACGGCTTCTGCGTGCCGTTCGCCCGGAGCCTCGGCAACGTCAGTTCGGCGCCGGACATGTCGAGGGTGGAGCCGATGTTCGCGTTCTGCAGCCGGATCGAGCCCTTGGCCTTGAGCTCGCGCAGGAAGAGCGTGCCGCCGATCTGCAGGCGGTCGGCGAACAGGACGTCGATGCCCGGCCCGTGCAGCGACACTCCCGACATGCTCGCGCTGCCTTGGATCGTCGCGTTCGACAGCCGGACCTGGCCGTAGGTCTGCAACGGCGGAGTGCGCGCGCCTCCGTTGGTGGCCGCGCTACGGGCCTCGACGTCACCACGGACCTGCATGCCGTCCGCGTGCAGGGCGACCGGGATCCGGTTGGTGACGTCACCGGCGAGTTCCTCGGCGACCTCACGCGGCCCGATCACCGCTCCGGACAACCGCAGGTAGCCGCCGACGATCGCGTTCGGCAGCCGCACGGTGCCGGTGGAGGTGAAGCCGTTGTCGAGTTCGACGTTGCCCTCGACCTTGATGCGGTCGGCCACCAGCGTCGCCGCCTCGTCGGCCAGTCCGTGCGGCAACACGAGCACCTGGTTGTCGACGCGGTGGCTGGAGCTCAGCCGGGCGCCGGTGAACTCGAGGTTGCCGCCGACGCGCGCGCCGTCGAGCAGCACCCGCCCGTCCGCGGTGAACCGGCCGCCCTCGGCGTTGCAGAAGACGTTGCCCGCGACGACGATGCCGGACGCCTCCAGCGCGTCGCGGCCGGTGTTGATCAGCCGCGCGCCACCCAGGTGGACACTGCCGCCGATCGCCGCGCCCCGGAGCCGGACCTCGCCGTTGGCCCGCATCGCGATGGCCTGGACGGATCCGCTGACGCGCAGCCGAGCACCGAGGAACGCGTGCTCGCTGTTGGAGCGGAGAACCGCGCCGGCCAGCCGCAGGGTGCCGTCGACCGCCGCGTCGGTGAGGTCGACGGTGCCGGTGCAGGTGAAGCCGGCCTCGAGGACCAGGTCGCTGAAGACCCGGAGGTTGCGGCCCTGCAGGCCGGGAACGCGGGTGCCGCGCAGCCGGAGGCCGATGAGGCGGGCCATGCGAAGGTCGAGCGACTCCTCGAACGTGCAGTGGGTGAGGTCGATGACCCGCGTGACGCGAGTGCCCTCCAGTTCGAACTTGCCCATGATTCGTGCGTTTCGCAGCCGCAGGGCTGGCAATCCCTTGCGCGGCACCCGGTACATGCCGGTCAGCAATCCGGTGAGCACCTCGCCGCGCACGCTCTGCCCGGTCAGATCGATCTCGGTGCCGCCCGCATAGGCTCCGGCGACCTGGCGTTCCACGTCGGTCAAGTCTTCCGGCTTGATCACTTTCGTCCTCCCCTGACGAACGGATCATCCCATCAGGTTCCGGCTTTACCAGGGGCTGAACAGTTAACGTGAGGTACGTGAGCGCACCGGAGTCGGAGATCAGCAGTCGCGTTCCGCTGCTGCTACGGGTAAGTGCCGCGCTGAGCTGGCGGTTCGTCGTTGTGGTGGCCGCGTTGTACGTGTTCGGCTTCCTCGCGTCGATCGTGATCCCCGTCGCAATCGCGCTGCTGCTGGCCGCCCTGCTGTCGCCCGGCGTGACGAAGCTCGTCGAGTGGCGAGTCCCACGCGGCGTGGCGACGACGGTGATGATGATCATCGGCATCGGCGTGCTCGGCGGCGTGCTGACGTTCGTGATCAGCGAGTTCTCCCGCGGCCTGCCCGAGCTGCAGACGCAGGTGGGGGCATCGCTCGACACGATCCAGCAGTGGCTGAAGGACGGGCCCGCCCACCTGTCGGACCAGCAGCTGCAGAACTACCTCAACGACATCGTGAAGACGATCAAGGAGAACCAGGCCGAGATCACGTCCGGCGCGCTGACGACGGCGGCGACCGTCGGCGAGGCGCTCACCGGACTGCTGCTCGCCCTGTTCACGCTCATCTTCTTCTTGCACGACGGCGACGGGATCTGGCGGTTCGTGACGCGTGCGGTGCCGCGCGACGTGCGTCAGCGTGTCGACGTGGCGGGTCGTCGCGGGTTCGGCTCTCTCGTTTCTTATGTACGTGCCACGGCCGTGGTCGCGATCGTGGACGCCGTCGGTGTCGGCATCGGCCTGGCGATCATCGGCGTACCGCTCGTGGTGCCGCTGTCCGCGTTGGTGTTCCTCGGCGCGTTCATCCCGATCATCGGCGCGGTGTTCACGGGCGCTGTGGCTGTGTTGATCGCGTTGGTGACCAACGGGCCGATCGCCGCGCTCGTGGTCTTGGCCGTGCTCATCGGCGTCATGCAGCTCGAGTCGCACGTGTTGCAGCCGCTGCTGCTGGGCCGCGCGGTCAAGCTGCACCCGTTGGCCGTGGTGCTGGCGATCGCCGGCGGGTTGGTCACGGGCGGGATCGCCGGGGCACTGCTCGCGGTGCCGTTGCTCGCGGTGCTGAACTCCGGGATCCGGTCGCTGATCTCGGACGCGGACGCGGTGGAGAACCCGGAGAAGGTGGACGTGCTGAATCCGCAGGACACCGCGCCGAAGGACGACAAGAGCGAGCGGGTCAAGGAGCTCTAGGCCATCGAGACGAGGTTGCGGCCGTACGCCTTCGCTGCCAGCAGCGCCGCGTCGGCCGCCACCAGCAGGTCCGGCAGCTCGTAGCCGAACCGCGTCGTGGTCGACACGCCGATCGACACGGTCAGCCCGTGCAGCTCGTGCGGCTTCCCGTCGGTGGCCATCGTCGGCACCCGCAGCGCCGCCACGGCCTTGCGCACCCGTTCCGCGACGAACTCGGCCTCGTCGGGTGTGGCCTCGGGCAACAGCACGACGAACTCCTCGCCGCCGAACCGGCCGACGAGGTCGCCGCGGCGGACGGTGCCGCGGAGCAGCAGCGAGATCGCGGCCAGTGCGGCATCGCCCGCCAGGTGGCCCACCTCGTCGTTGACCCGCTTGAAGTGGTCGAGGTCGAGGAGCATGACGGCCATCGGGCGGGTGCGGTCGGCGGCCTTGCTCAGTTCGTAGCGGGCTCGGCTGTCCCAGTGCACGGCGTTGGCCAGGCCGGTCTTGGCGTCGCGCTGAGCCGAGCGGCGCCACTGCGGGAGTTGGGCCGCTCGTTCCAGCAGGGCCAGGGGCGGGCCGGCGATCAGGGCGTGGATGGCGTTGGACTCGGCCACGCAGCCCATGAGGCCGCCGATGGACACCGCGACGATGCCCAGGACCACGTCGATGGGTTCGCCGACGTTCTCCTCGAACGTCGCCGACGGGGTGCGGAGCTTCATGCCGTACGCGATCAGGGCCGCCCTGACGATCAGCAGGACGGCCGCGCCGAGCACCATGATCAGCAGGCTGGCGTGGGGGTTCGACCAGCCGAGCAGGTAGCGGGTGGCGAAGACGGCGAGGGTCGTGGCGCTGAGGGTGTAGATCCAGCGGTGCGTCTCGGGGCGTTGTGCCAGCAGGCAGTGCAGGGCGGGGCCGAAGAGCAGCAGGACCATCAGGTTCGGCGGCAGGGCGAGGATGCCGGCCGTCAGGTACGACAGGTGGGCTGCCCACGGGTTGCGCTCGGTCTCGCCCAGGCGGTGGCTGTAGATGGAGCTGCCGATGATCACGGCGCCCGCTGTGCCCGCGATGGCCGCGAACCTGCCGATTTCGGAGGGTGACGGCGTCGGGGTGGAGACGATCACGTAGGCGACGGTCGCGAGGGCCGCGATGTCGACCAAGAGCCAATAGCAGAGCGCGGGCCGTCGCAGTGTCCACAACGGCCAGTCGCGCACCTGTATGCCCTCCCCACCTGAACCCGGAGAGCGTCGCACATTCCTCCGTTCGGCAGAAGACGGCCACCTGGGGGTTAGCTAGCGCACGTTCACGCGGCAGGATGGTGTCCGAAAGGAGCACAGCGTGCGCAAACTGCCTGCCGAACGTGTGACGAAGGTGATCGACGACCCGGCCACACCGCTGTGGCGCGGGACGATTGCGCTACGCATAGTCACATTCCTCTTCGCGGCGGCCAACGTGATCGCGAACCAATCCGGTTACGTTCGCCCGTGGCTCGCGTGGACCACGCTCGGGGTGATGGCGCTGTGGTCCGTGTTCACCAGCCGCGCGTACAGCACGACGTGGGGCAGGCGCTGGCCGATCGTGCTGGCCGACCTGGCCGTGACCTGCGGGCTCATGTCGCTGTCGCCGTTGATCATGTCCGACCACCAGCTGCTGACCCTGAACGTCCCGCTGATCACCACGATCTGGGCGTGCGTTCCGGCTGTCGCGCTGGGCGCGCTCGGCGGGGCGGCGGCCGGCTTCGGGGGCGGAATGGCCGTCGGCCTCTTCACCTATCTGTCGAAGGGCGTGCCGAGCCTCGACCTGCTGCGCGACGTCGTGCTGCTGGCCGGTGCGGGCATGGTCGTCGGCATGGCGTCGGCCACCGCACGGCGTTCGGCGGTGCGGCTCGCCCAGGCGTTGCGCACCGAGGCGGCGACGGCCGAACGCGAACGGCTCGCCCGTTCGATCCACGACAGCGTGCTGCAGGTCCTCGCCCGCGTGCGCAAACGCGGCCTGGAGGTCGGTGGCGAAGCGGCGGAACTGGCCAAGCTCGCCGGTGAACAGGAAGTGGCGCTGCGGAACTTGGTCGCCGCCGCACCGACCGACTCCACTGTGGACGGCGAGATCGACCTGCGGCCCGGCCTGCAACTGCTCGCCACGCCGAAGATCCAGGTGTCCACGCCCGCCACCCAGGTGATGCTCGCCGCACCGGCCGCAGGCGAACTCACCTCACTCGTCCGCGAAGCACTGTCCAACGTGGACAAACACGCTGGTGAGGACACTCGGGCCTGGGTGTTGCTCGAAGATCTCGGTGAGGAAATCGTGTTGAGTGTCCGGGACGACGGACCGGGGATCCCGGACGGCCGCATCGCCTCCGCCGCGGCGGAAGGCAGGATGGGGATCGAGAAATCGATCAAAGGCCGGGTGGAATCGCTGGGTGGCACGCTCGAACTCCAGACCGGGCCGGGGGAGGGCACGGAATGGGAGGTCAGGGTGTTCAGGAAGGGGGCGGCAAGATGACGGTCTCGGTGATGGTCGTGGACGACCACCCGATGTGGCGCGAAGGCGTAGCACGCGATCTCCAGGAGCGCGGTTTCGAGATCGTGGCGACCGCGGGTGACGCCGCCTCGGCCGTGCGCATCGCGAAGGCAGTGCGGCCCAACGTGGTGCTGATGGACCTCAACCTCGGCGAGCTCTCCGGTGTCGACGCGACGCTGATGATCACCAGTGAGCTGCCGGACACACGGGTGCTGGTGCTGTCCGCGTCCGGCGAGCACGACGACGTGCTCCAGGCCGTGAAGGCGGGCGCGTCCGGTTACCTGGTGAAGTCCGCGTCGTCGGAGGAACTGGTCGAGGCCGTGACCAGGACCGCCGCCGGGGACGCCGTGTTCACCGCCGGTCTCGCGGGACTGGTGCTGGGTGAGTACCGGCGGATGGCCGCCGCGCCCGACGACTCCGAGGAGAAGCCGCAGCTCACCGATCGGGAGACCGAGGTGCTGCGGCTGGTGGCCAAGGGCCTGACCGCACGACAGATCGCCAACCGTCTGGTGATCTCCCACCGAACGGTCGAAAACCACGTTCAATCGACATTGCGCAAACTTCAACTGCACAACCGGGTGGAGCTGGCGCGTTATGCCATCGAGCACGGTCTCGACGCCGAACCGGAGGCAGAGAAATGACAGACCCCAGAGAGTTACGCGTGTCCGATGCGGAACGTGAGCACGTGGTCAGCCTGCTGAACAAGGCGGTGGGCCGCGGCATGATCTCGCTCGACGAGTTCACGGCCCGCACGGACACCGCTCTCGCCGCCGTGACCAGGGCTGATCTGAACGCAGTGCTGCTCGACCTGCCCGGCATGGTCAACAACGAACTGGCACACGCGCGCACCGAGCTGAAGAACACGATGAGCACCACGACCCGCAAGGGCCACTGGGTCGTGCCGCGAGAGCTCGTCATCCGCAACACCCTCGGCACCACCAACCTCGACTTCACCGCCGCCGACGTGCCGCCGATCGTCAACGTCGACCTGGACGTGTCGCTGGGCACGGTGAAGCTCCTGCTGCCCGCGGGATCATCGGTCAACGCCGACGGCGTCGAGATCACCGCCGGCGAGCTCAAGGACAAGGTCCACAACTCCGTCGGCAACCCGCACTTCCAGCTCAAGGGCTCGGTGCGCGGCGGAACCGTGGTGATCAAGCGCAAGCGCTGATCTGCGGCTGCTCATCTCAGCACCGAGGATCGAGGCATGCGATGTCTCGTGACCGGTGCGACCGGATACCTCGGCGGGCGGCTCGTGCCCAGGCTGCTGGCGGAAGGTCACGAGGTGCGCTGCCTCGTGCGCTCACCGGAGAAGTTGCGCGACGTCCCGTGGGCCGCTGACGTCGAGATCGTGCGTGGTGACGTGCTCGGCGACCTCGACGAACCCATGCGGGACGTCGAGGTCGTGCACTACCTCGTGCACTCGCTGAACTCGAAGGACTTCGCCGACGCGGACCGCAGGGCCGCCCAGAACACCGCGAGGGCCGCGGAACGCGCGGGCGTGCGGCGGATCGTCTACCTGGGCGGACTGCACCCCGAAGGCACCGAGCTGTCACCTCACCTGGCCTCCCGCAAGGAGGTCGGCGAGGTGTTCCTGCGTTCTGAGATCCCCGCCGTGGTGCTGCAGGCCGCGGTGATCATCGGGTCGGGGTCGGCGAGCTTCGAGATGCTGCGGTACCTGACCGAACGGCTGCCGGTCATGGTCACGCCGCGCTGGGTGCACAACCGGATCCAGCCGATCGCCGTCCGGGACGTGCTGCGGTACCTCGTCGACGCGACGACGCTCGACGCGAACCGGACGTTCGACATCGGCGGGCCGGACGTGCTCACGTACCTGGAGATGATGCTGCGGTACGCGCGGGTGGCCGGGCTGCCCGAACGACGTGTGCTGCCCGTGCCCGTGTTGACGCCGGGCCTGTCCTCGCACTGGGTCAACGTGGTCACGCCCGTCCCGCGGTCGATCGCGAGGCCGTTGATCGAGTCGCTGGTGCACGAGGTGGTGTGCCGGGAGAACGACATCCGCGAGGTGCTGCCCGGCGAGAACGCCGGTTACGACAAGGCGGTCGAGCTCGCGCTGACCAAGATCCGCGACGCCGACGTGGAGACCCGCTGGTCGGGGGCCTCCGTGCCGGGCGCGCCGAGTGAACCGCTGCCGAGCGACCCCGACTGGTCCGGTGGTTCGGTCTACGTCGACGAGCGCGAACGCGAGACCAAAGCGACGCCCGAACGGCTGTGGGAGGTCGTCGAGGGCATCGGCGGCGAACGCGGCTGGTACTCGTTTCCGCTGGCCTGGGCCGTGCGCGGGTGGATGGACCGGCTCGTCGGCGGCGTGGGCCTCAGACGCGGCCGCCGGGATCCGCACCGGTTGAACGTGGGCGAGGCGCTCGACTGGTGGCGGGTCGAGGAGGTCGAACGCGGCAGGCTGCTGCGGTTGCGCGCGGAGATGAAGGTGCCGGGTCAGGCCTGGCTGGAGCTTCGAGTGGCGGGCAACGAGGGACACGGGTCCACTTACCGCCAACGCGCCGTGTTCGTGCCCAAAGGGCTCGCCGGACACCTCTACTGGGCGGTCGTCTGGCCGTTCCACGGCGTTGTGTTCGGCGGCATGGTGCGCAACATCGCCAATGAAGCTGAGCTGCACAAGAACTTCAGAAAGTCCTGATGGACTGCACAAGCCGCAAAGGGTGAGACTTCCCGCATGAAGGCTCTCGTCAAGGTCGCCGCCGGGCCTGGCCTCGAACTGACCGACGTCCCCGACCCCACACCGGGTCCGACGGACGTGCTGGTCAGGGTGTTGCGCACCGGCATCTGCGGCACCGACCTGCACATCGACTCGTGGGACGACTGGGCCGCCCAGAACATCAAGGCTCCGCTGGTCCTCGGGCACGAGTTCGTCGGTGAGGTCGCCGAAGTCGGCAACAGCGTCACCGGCGTGAAGGTCGGTGACCTGGTCAGCGGCGAGGGCCACCTCGTGTGCGGAACCTGCCGCAACTGCAAGGCCGGACGCAGGCACCTTTGCGCGAACACGCGTGGTCTCGGCGTGCACTCCAACGGCGCGTTCGCGCAGTACGTCGTGCTGCCCGAGCAGAACGCGTGGGTGCACCGCACGGCCGTCGACCTGGACGTGGCCGCGATCTTCGACCCGTTCGGCAACGCCGTGCACACCGCGCTGAGCTTCCCCGTCATCGGCGAGGACGTGATCATCACGGGTGCCGGCCCGATCGGGATCATGGCCGCCGCCGTCGCCAAACACGCGGGCGCGCGCAACGTCGTGATCACCGACGTCTCCGAGCACCGGCTGGACCTCGCCCGCAAGGTCGGCGTCGACCTCGCGGTGAACGTCGCCGAGAAGACCATCGAGCAGGCACAGGCCGAGCTCGGCATGGCGGAGGGCTTCGACGTCGGCATGGAGATGTCCGGCAAGCCGTCGGCACTCCAGAGCATGATCGCGAACATGGCGCACGGCGGTCGCATCGCGATGCTGGGGCTGCCCGCCGAGGAGTTCCCCGTCGACTGGAGCAGCGTCGTGCTGAAGATGCTGCACATCAAGGGGATCTACGGCCGTGAGATGTTCGAGACCTGGTACTCGATGACCGTGCTGCTGCAGCGCGGCCTCGACCTCGCACCGGTCATCACGCACCGGTACGACCACACGCAGCACGCGGAGGCGTTCGCCACCGCGCGCGAAGGCAAGTGCGGCAAGGTCATCCTCGACTGGACGGGAGCCTGATGTACGGCGAGCTGAAGAACGATCTCCTCAAGACGATCGGGGAGATCAGGGAGGCCGGGCTCTACAAGGCCGAACGCGTGATCGGCACCCCGCAGAACGCCGCCGTGCGCGTTGGTTCCGGTGACGAGGTGCTGAACTTCTGCGCCAACAACTACCTCGGGCTCGCCGACCACCCGCGCCTGATCGAGGCCGCGAAGACCGCGCTCGACGACTGGGGCTTCGGCATGGCCTCGGTGCGGTTCATCTGCGGCACCCAGGAGCCGCACAAGGAACTGGAGCGCAAGCTCAGCGAGTTCCTCGGCACCGAGGACACGATCCTCTACAGCTCGTGCTTCGACGCGAACGGCGGTCTGTTCGAGACGCTGCTCGGCGCCGAGGACGCGATCATCTCCGACGAGCTGAACCACGCGTCGATCATCGACGGCGTGCGCCTGTCGAAGGCTCGCCGGTTCCGCTACAAGAACCGCGACATGGACGACCTGGAGCGCCAGCTCAAGGACGCGGCCGACGCGCGCTACCGCCTGATCGCGACCGACGGCGTGTTCTCGATGGACGGCTACCTCGCGCCGCTGGACGAGATCTGCGACCTGGCCGAGCGCTACAACGCGCTGGTCATGGTCGACGACTCGCACGCCGTCGGCTTCACCGGCCCGACCGGTCGCGGCACCCCGGAACTCTTCGGCGTGCAGGACCGCGTCGACATCGTGACCGGCACGCTCGGCAAGGCACTGGGCGGCGCGTCCGGCGGCTACACGTCCGGCCGCGCGGAGATCGTCGAACTGCTGCGCCAGCGCTCGCGCCCGTACCTGTTCTCGAACTCGCTCGCGCCGTCGATCACGGCCGCCGCGATCGCCACGCTGGACATGCTGTCGTCCTCGTCCGAGCTGCTCACCCAGCTCAGGGAGAACACCGAGCTGTTCCGCCGGCGCATGACGGAGGAGGGCTTCGACCTGCTGCCCGGCGAGCACCCGATCATCCCGGTGATGATCGGTGACGCGGCCGAGGCGTCGAGGCTCGCCGACCTGTTGCTGGAGCAGGGCATCTACGTCATCGGCTTCTCGTACCCCGTGGTGCCGCACGGCAAGGCCCGGATCCGCACGCAGATGTCGGCCGCGCACACGACGGACGACGTGAACCGCGCGGTGGACGCGTTCGTCGCCGCCCGCGCCAAGATGTAGCCAACGCCTGGTCGTCAGCCGGTGCGGGTTCAGGTTCGCCTGTCCGCACCGGCGGCCGGAACGGCGACGGCCCGGCCTGCGGGGTCATCTCGCCTCCGCACGGGCGAACGCGCCGGCGACCTGCTCCAGCCACGCCACCTCGGCGGCGAGGTCGGACCCGCCCGGCATCTTCGGCGCGTAGTCGTCCTCGCTGCGATCACGGCCGTGTTCGCGCGCACGCAACCCTTCCGCCACGCTCGCCGCCTCGGCGACCGCGGTGATCTCGGTGTCGCTCAGCCCCGCCGCCCGTGCGGAAGCGATCGCGGAGTCGCGGTGCGACCGGCTGGTGTACGGGCGCAGTGCCCGCCGAGCGTCCCAGATCTCGATCACCCGCCGGTAGACGAAGTACCGCAGGTCGTCGAGCCGATAACCGTCCCTGCCCGGCCGGTACGGCGCTTCCAGCTGCACCTCGGGGAAGGCACCGACGAGTGCCGTCCACAGTGGAGCGAGCCGCCGGTAGGACCGGTAGTGCAGCACCCACTGCCGCATCGCGTCGAACCTCGGCCCCCACCTCGGCACCAGCGAGCCGACGGTGATCAGCACGATGCCGGCGAGCGCGGGAACGAAGCTCCCCTTGAACTCGGACCACGGCGGCTGGTGCCCGAGGAACACCGCCGACACGTAACCGACCTTGTGCACGGCGAACAGCGCGGAGATCGCGGAGCCGACCGCGATCAGCCGCAGACCCCGCCGCAGCCACACCCGGTCCGCCACCTTCGCCCACGTCCACGCCATGCGCGTGACCGTCACCTCGACGAGGCCGACGTACGCGACGAAGACGACGTTCATCCACACCGACAGCGGCGCGTTCGTGAAGTCGTGACGAAGCAACGCGTTGAGGTCACCGGTGAGGTACGCCGGCACGTACAGCGCGGTGATCACCGCTTGGAACGCCAGGTACACGACGGCCCACAGGATGGCCCGCTTGTGCGCCGCACGGTGTTCGTCGATCGAGTAGATGAAGAACACCTGCACCGCGAGACCGCCACCGCACAGGAGAACGTGCTGCACCCACCACGGACTGCCGGGAACGACCCGTTCCATCGCCTTGAACACGACGTCGACACCGACCACGAGCCCGAAGACGAATCCGGCCAGGGTGCCCCACAGTCCCCACATCGCGGGGTTGGTGCGCTTGCGCAGCAGTTCGACGAACTTGTACCCGACGAGCGCGAGGAACACGACGGACAGGGCGATGTGCATGGTCTGGTTGATGATCATCGGACCTCACCCAGCACCTCGTCGAACCTGTCAACGACGGCCGCCGAGGCCGGGTCCAGCTCGCGGTTGGGGACCAGCCGCCGGCCGATGAGGTCCCACAGCACAGCCGCGCCGAACTCCGCCTCCTGCTCCAGCACCCGGCTGTACGCGGACCGGCCGAAGACGTCCCGCACCGCCTGAGGATCGAGGTCGGGGAAGAACACCCGTGCCTGCGCCTCGTCGAGGTGGCCGTTGCCGCGGTGGTCGAGCAGCATGTGCGCGACCTCGTGCAGGATCGTGTTCTCCTGGTGCAGCCTGGACGTGCCGAGCTCGTGGAAGATGAAGTCCTCGGTGCCGGTGGCGAGCCACAGCCCGCGCACGTCGTTGGCCGTGGGCAACTCTACGGCGAACAGGTGGATCTGCCGGCCCCGGTGCTTGCCGAGCCTCCGGACGAACTCGCCGATCTCGAACGGGCGGGGGATCTCCACACCGTCGATGGCCTCGGCGATCCTGCCGCGCAGCACCCGGCGGTCCACAGTGGACCGTTCAGTCGGTCTCATCGCGACCCCCGTCACGATGCAGGTTGAGCGCGAGGTTGATGAGCTGGGCGATCCTGTCGCGCACCTCGGGTTCGGCGTCGTTGAGCTCGATCACCCGTGCCTGCAACGCGTCGACCTTCGTGGTCTTCATGGCCTGCAACGCCTGGACCTGGTTGCGCACGCGTGCCAGATAGGCCTCGTCGTCGGCGAAGAAGTACGCGGGCGTCACGCCGAACGCACTGCTGAGCACCTCGATGTGCTGTTTTGTCGGGTTGTCCCGCTCACCCGTGCGCAACTGCCACAGGTACGTGTGCGAGATCTTGACGTCGAACCGCTCCTGGATGTGAGCGGCCAGCGTGCGCGGTGTGAACAGCTCGCCGTTCGGTCCCAGCACCGTGCTGAACAAGAAGCTGATCTTGCTGGACAGACTTGTCCCGTCTTCGGCCACGCGCGAAACACCCCCCAGATGCTGCTCGCTCAGATTGCCACAGGCCGAGCGAGAGCGTCAACATCAGTTAACGCTCACTCGCAGTGCGCGGGCGCTCGCGGCCAGTACGGTGAATCCACCGACGGCCGCGCGCTCTTCTACGTCCCGCAGCAGCTCCTGGGCAGCCTCGGTCTCGCTCATCGCGAGGTTCGCCCTGGCCGCGCCGAGCAACGACTCCAGCTGCTGCACCACGACGCCTGACCTGCGAGCCAGCGCGACGGCGTTCGTGTGGCGCTCGGCCGCCCTGGCGAACCGGCCGGCGAGCAGTTCGATCGAGCCGAGCGTGTTCAACGCGTCGGTCTCCGCGCGCAGGTCGGCGAGCTTGCCCGCGAGTTCGGTCGACCGTTGCGCGGTCTCCAGGGCGGCGTCGAGCTCACCGGTGTCGCGTTGCACTCGAGCGAGTGTGTCCAGCGCGTGTGCCTCGACGCCCCGGTCGTAGCCCTCGCTCCGGGACAGCGCCATCGAGACGTGCTCCATCGCGTCGTCGAACCTGCCGCGTTCGTGGGCGAGGAGGGCCAGCATGTTGTACGCAGAGCCGACGAGCGTCGGATCGATCTCGTCGTAGCAGGTCAGGGCCCACCGGTAGAGGTCGTTCGCGATGTCGTACTGACCCATCAGCTGCCGGACGTAGCCGAGGTTGCCCTTGGCTCCCGCAGCCATGAGCCGGTCGTCCTGGGCGATGGCGATGCAGTCGTTGAAGTGCCGTTCCGCGTCGGGAAGGCTGCCGCGGTCCTGCTCGACCAGCCCGAGGAACATCAGGTTCGCCGCCTCGGCCACGCGGTCTCCCGACTCACGTGCCAGCGCGAGCGCGTCCGCGAGGTGCACGATCGCTTCCTCGTTCTGGCCCAGGCAGTGCCGCGCCTCGCCGAGGAGCCGCTTCGCCGAAGCGAGCGCGCGCTTGTCGCCGGCCTGCTCAGCGCTCTCCTGGGCAACGGTGGCCAGCCGCAACCAGTGCGAAACCGGCCTGCTCAACCAGAAGTAGCCACCGAGCTCTTCGGCGATCCGCCAGGCGGCGTCCGGACGACCGACGGCACCGGCGGTCTCGGCGACCGCGACCAGGTTCGGCAGCTCGGCCTCGATCCACCGCATCGCCTGGTCGCGTTCATCCGGATCGACGGACGCGATCCCGGCCGCGGCCCGTTCGACGGCTGTCACGTAGGCACCCACCAGCGCACGCGTTGCAACCGCGCGGTCCTCCGCGTCGTCGAACGCGTCCGCGAGTTCCGCCGCGTACAGCCGCAACAGGTCGTGCATGACAAACCGCTCCCAATCGGACTGAACGACGAGGTGCGAGCTCGCCAGCTCGTCGAGCAACGTGCGCAGATCCCCCACCGCCGTACTCGCCAGCGCCGCGGCGGACTCGACGGAGAACCACCCGCTCGGCAACAGGCCGAGCCTGCGGAACAACCGCTGCGCGGGCTGCGACAACGCACGGTAGGACATGTCGAAGGCCCTGCGTACGGCGAGGTCGCCGGATCCGGGCACCTCCAGCGACGACAGGCCTCCGTCGGAGAGGTCCCGAACGCCGTCGGACAGGCTGCGGAACGGCACGTTGGCGAGGTTGGCCGCGGCGATCCGCAGCGCCAGCGGCAGGTGCCCGCACAGTTCCGCCAGCTCGGCGACGGCATCGGGTTCGGCGGCGGCTCGTCGTTCGCCGAGTGCCTCCACCAGCAGCTCGGTCGACTCCTTCGCCGGGAGAACGGAGAGCGTCATCCGGCGCGCGCCGTCCGCGACGACCAGCCCGTCCAGCCGATCCCTGCTGGTCACCAGCGCGAAACAGCCGTTGCTCGCCGGCAGCAGCGGACGCACGTCGTCCGCCATCTCGGCGTTGTCCAGAACCATCAGCACTCGCCGGTCGGCCAGCAACGTGCGCAACACCGACGCCGCCTCATCGAGGTGGGTCGGCACCCGCTCGGGAGCAACCCCCAACGCGCGAAGGAAGCGGCCGAGCACGTCGATCGGCGCGACACCGCCGTGGACGTTCGCGTAAAGATGGCCGTCCGGGAAGCGGTCCTGGACGCGATGCGCCCAGTACAACGCCAACGCCGTCTTGCCGACGCCAGGAGCACCCGTCAGCAACCCCACCCCGGCGCCGTCCGGCAGCGCGTCCAGCTCAGCGAGTTCGGACTGTCTGCCGATGAACCCCCGCGCGGACGCCGGCAGCTGCCGCGGCACCGACACCGCGGTCACCACCGGCCGCAGGTCGAGGTCGGGGTCCGCGCGGAGCATGCGCTGCTGCAGATCCCGCAACCGCACGCCGGGACGCACGCCCAGCTCGCGGTCGAGCAGGGCGTGCACTTCGCGGTGCGCCTCCAACGCCTCGGCCTGCCTGCCACAGCGGTACAACGCGAGTGCGTACTGAGCCCACAGGCCTTCGCGCAACGGATGCCGGTCGATCAACCGCCGCAGCTCGCCGACCACCTCGTGGTGCAGGCCGAGCTCGAGCCGTGCCTCGACGTGGTCCTCCTCGGCCGCCAACCGCAGCTCGTCGAGCCGCGCCGCCTCGGCCCGTCCCGCGTCGGGCAACGCGAGCCCGCACAGCACCTCGTCGCGCCACAACGCCAACGCCCGCCCGAACTGTTGCGCGGCGACCACCTGACGTCCGGCCCGCACGGCCGCCTTGCCGTCACGCGCGAGCCGTTCGAAGTTCGCCGCGTCGAGCTCGTCGTCCGCAATCTTCAGCAGGTAGCCGTCCTTGCTCGTGCGCAACCTCTCCTTGCCGATCAGCTTGCGCAGCTCAGAGACGTACGACTGCAGGTTCGCGACGGCCGACGCCGGCGGCGCCTCGCCCCACAACCAGTCGACGACGGTGTCCCGCGAGATCACCTCGTTGGAGTGCAGGCACAGCATGCCGAGCAGAAGCCTCTGCTTGCGGCGCGTCGGGACCGCTGGACGCCCGTTGTCCGGCCTTACCTCAAGCGGGCCAAGCACCCGGAAGTCCATCCCGCCCCTCACAAACTCACACGGACAGGGTCCGTTCTACACAGGTTTGTATAGCGGCGTGTGCCTGCCCGTGTAGTCCCCCTCGCGAACCTCGTCGCATGAAACGCACGCTGAGAACCACCCTGTTGGTTGCCGTGAGCGCATTGATTGCAGGGCTGTTCACTTCGCCCGCGTCCGCAGCCGTGCTGGACGGGCCGATCACCAGGTCCGAGGTGCTGACGCGGTCGCAGTCGTGGATCGCCGCACGCGTTCCGTACAACCAGAACGCCTCGTACACGAACCAGTACGGCACCTATCGGACGGACTGCTCCGGCTATGTCTCGATGACGTGGGCCTTGAGCAGGTCCCGCAGCACGTACGACCTCCCGGAGATCATGCACACGATCCCGCGTAGCGACCTGAAGCCGGGTGACGTGCTCTTCCAGCACAACGACAACATCCAGCACATCGCGCTGTTCGTCGGGTGGGACGACAACGCCAAGACCAGGCCGATCGTGCGCGAGGAGTACCTGTCGGGCCGGGTCGCCGAGGAGCGCGTGTGGCCCGCGTCGTGGGCGAACGGGTTCACGGCGATGCGCTACAACAACATCGTCGACGACGGGTCCTCCGGACGACCCCGCACCGACCACGTCGGTGACGTGAGCGGCGACGGCTACGCGGACCTGACCGCTCTCAAGTCCGACGGGACGCTGCACTACTACCCGAACAACATCAACACCAACGGTGGCAAGCCGTTCACCAGCGGGACTCAGATCGGTGTGGGCTTCGGGCCGTTCAACTGGGTGCGCTCTGCCGACGTCAGCGGTGACGGGTACGCGGACCTCATCGGCGTGCAGTCGGACGGTTCGTTGCACTACTTCCCCAACAACATCAACACCAACCCCGGCGGCCGCCCGTACACCAACGGCATCAACATCGGCAGCGGCTTCCAGGTCTTCAACAACATCCTGCTGGCCGACGTCAGCGGTGACGGCTACGCCGACCTGCTCGCCACCAAATCGGACGGGACGCTCCACTACTTCCCGAACAACATCAACTCCAACCCCGGCGGCCGCCCGTACACCACGAGCACGCAGGTCGGTGTGGGCTTCCAGTTCTTCACGATGCTGCGCGCGGGCGACGTGAGCGGTGACGGGTACGCGGACCTGATCGGTGTGCAGGCAGACGGTTCGCTGCACTACCTGCCCAACAACATCAACACCAACCCCGGCGGCAAGCCGTACGGCAACAGCATCAACATCGGCAGCGGCTTCCTGCCGTTCAACCAGCTCGTGCTCGGCGACCTCAGCGGTGACGGCTACGCCGACCTGATGGCCCGCAAGTCCGACGGGACGCTCCACTACTTCCCGAACAACATCAACTCCAACGCCGCCGGCCGTCCGTACACGACGAGCTCTCAGATCGGCGTCGGTTTCGACGTCTTCAGCTCGATCCTCTAACAGTCCTGGGGGGACAACCATGCGTACAGCAGCAAAAAGACTCGTCCTCGGCCTGGCAACGGTCGCGCTCGTCACCAGCTCGACGACCGCGTTGCAGCCGGTCGCGTCCGCCGCGGAGTGCCCGATTCCCCTGCCACCACGCGATCTCAACGTCACCAAGAAGGTCTACGAGGTCGGCAAGCGGTACCTCGTGTCGCCGAAGGTCATGCTCGCCGGCTTCGAGACCGGCTGGGTCGAATCGCACATGAACAACCTGGACTGCGGCGACCGCGACTCGCTCGGGGTCTTCCAGCAGCGCCCTTCCCAGGGCTGGGGCACGCCGGAACAGATCAGGAACGTCGACTACGCGGCCACTCAGTTCTTCACCAGGGCCGTCAACGTCGACAGGGCGAACCCCGGCTACACCGCGGGCCAGATCGCGCAGGCGGTGCAGATCTCCGGGCACCCCGAGCGCTACGACCAGTTCGAGGCCACCGCACGGCAGTTGCTCGCGGAGGTGGCCACCACGTCCGGTCGCGGCGACCGCATCGGTGACGTGAGCGGCGACGGCTACGCGGACCTCACCGCGCTGAAGTCGGACGGCACGCTGCACTACTTCCCCAACAACATCAACTCCAACCCCGGCGGCAAGCCGTTCACCAGCAGCAGCCAGATCGGCGTCGGTTTCGGTCCGTTCCAGTGGGTGCGTTCGGGTGACGTGAGCGGCGACGGGTTCGCCGACCTCATCGGCGTGCAGACGGATGGTTCGTTGCACTACTTCCCCAACAACATCAACACCAACCCCGGCGGCCGCCCGTACACCAACGGCATCAACATCGGCAGCGGCTTCCAGGTCTTCAACAACATCCTGCTGGCCGACGTCAGCGGCGACGGCTACGCCGACCTGCTCGCCACCAAATCGGACGGGACGCTCCACTACTTCCCGAACAACATCAACTCCAACCCCGGCGGCCGCCCGTACACCACGAGCACGGAGATCGGCGTCGGCTTCCAGTCCTTCACGATGCTGCGCGCCGGCGACGTGAGCGGTGACGGATACGCCGACCTCATCGGCATCCAGGGCGACGGCTCGCTGCACTACCTGCCCAACAACATCAACTCGAACCCCGGCGGCAGGCCCTACGGCGACAGCATCAACATCGGCGGCGGCTTCCTGCCGTTCAACGAGATCATCACCGGCGACCTCAGCGGCGACGGCTACGCAGACCTGATGGCCCGCAAGCCGGACGGAACGCTGCACTACTTCCCGAACAACATCAACTCCAACGCCGGTGGGCGTCCGTACACGACGAGCACGCAGATCGGCGTCGGCTTCACCATGTTCAGCGCGGTCGTGTGACATGAACGAACCACAGGCCTACGGACGCAGGCAGGTGCTGCAAGGCGCGGCACTGCTCGCGGGCGCCGGCCTCCTCGGTGGCGGGAGCCTCACCGCTTCCGCCGCCGAGGCGGCGTTCGACCCGCGTCAGCGATTCCTCAAACTCATCCCCGCCGGCAACGGCGTCATCTACGCACTTCAGTCCGACGGCACGCTGCTGTACTACCGGCACACCGGCTGGGCCGACGGCAGCGCCTCCTGGTCGCCCGGTGCCGGTTACCCGATCGGCAACGGCTTTCACCAGTTCCAGGACGTGCTGGCGGACGATGACGGCACGTTCTTCTGCCGCACCGGAACCGGCGCCATCCGCCGTTACCACTACGCCGTGTCCAACCCCGCCACCGGTGAGGGGCAGTGGACCGACGGCGGCGGCACGCAGATCGGCGAGGGCTTCCAGCAGTTTCCGCGGATCTTCGGCGGCTGGGACGGCGTCATCTACGGCGTCGACGCCGACGGCGGACTCTGGTGGTACCGCTACCAGAACGGCTGGGCCAACGGCGGCGCCGGCGTGCGGATCGGCAGCGGCTTCAAGCAGTACCAGACGTTGACCGCGGGCCCGGACGGCGTGATCTACGGCGTCCGGCAGGGCACCGACCTGCACTGGTTCCGCTTCAACCCGGACGGCGCGACGTGGGCCAACGGCGGCAACCCGTTCACGATCGGCAACGGCTGGGGCGAGGGCTTCCACAAGCAGGTGTTCTCCGACAACGCAGGCTGCGTCTACGCGGTGAGCGTGGACAGGGGAAGCGTGCCGGCCAACGACGACACGTTGCACTGGTACCGCCTCCTGAACACCCGCACGGTGGCCACAGACGGTGGCCCGAACTGGGCTCGCGGCGGCACCTCGACGGACGTCGGCAACGGTTTCTCCGTCGAACCGACCGGAGCGTTGCAAGGCTATGCGAGCTCACTGACCGTTCGTCCCGGTGAGCGAATCGGCTTCCCGATCTCGACGAGTCTCGCCGGCGTCACGGCATCGGTGATCAAGTTGCCCAGCAAGCAGAGCGTGTCGAGCGGCCTGACCGTCGCAAATGGACTCCAGGCGCTGCCCGCGAACTACCGGACCGCGGGATGTGGCTGGTCGGAACGGGTCTCCACGACCGTGTCCTGGCCGACCGGCGTGTACGCGCTGGAGATGAAGTCGCCAGGTGGACTGCGCAGGCACATCCCGTTCGTGGTCCGGCCGGCAGCGCCGACGTCGAAGATCGCGTTCCTCCTGCCCACCAACACCTACAACGCCTACAACACCTGGGGCGGCCACAACCAGTACTCCATCGGTGAGGACGGGCGCCAGCGCCAGGTGACGTTCATGCGGCCGAGCACGTCCATCCCGGTCGATCCGCCAGGACGCATCGACCACCTGCTGTACAGCGACATGTTCTTGCTGAAGTGGATGGAGGACAACAGCTTCGGCTACGACACCTACATCGACGGCGACCTCGACGCCGATGGAACGTGGCTGCGGCAGTACAAGGCGCTGGTGCTCGGCAGCCACCCCGAGTACTGGTCGGAACGCATGCGCCAGCGCGTCGCCGACTACCTCGCGGGCGGCGGCCGGCTGATCTACACCGGCGGCAACGGCATGTACGAGCGGATGAGCTACGCCAACGGCACCACGGCAACGCACCGCAACTCGACCGGTGGTCGCGACGAGTTCCACGCGCTGGGCAAGTCCGAGTCGCAGATCCTCGGCGTCGCCCTGACCGGCGCGTACATGAACTTCCACCCGTACAAGGTCGTCGCCGATCACCCGTTGCTGGCGGGCACAGGACTGAAGCCCGGCAACACGTTCGGCAGCTACGCCGACAACGGCGCCGCAAGTGGCTGGGAGGTCGACGCGCTGAACCCGGCGATGTCCGGCGTGCAGCACATCGCCCGCGGCACCAACAACGAGGACAACGGCGCGGACATGGTGTTCTGGCCGAAACCCAACGGGGGATGGGTTTTCAGCGCTTCCTCGATGTCGTTCAACGGGGCTTTGCCGCACGACGCGGCCATTCGCCAGATCCTGCGCAACGTCTTCACACTCGCGTTGCGCTGAATTCCCGTCAATTCAAGGGGTACGAGGTGCACAAGAAACTGATATGCGCCTTGCTGGGCGCGTTGACACTGATAGCTCTCACCACGGTCCCATCTCAAGCGGAAACGTCTGGCCCGCGATCCGTGAGCGGGGTATCGGCCGACGTTCCGTGCTGGACGAGTTTCGATCCGCCGGCTCCACAAGGGCGCCCGATGACGCACTACTACAAGAACTGCAACAACCAACCGATCAGGGTCGCCACCGGATTCGTCGACGGATCCGGCCAGATCAGCACATATGTGACCAGCTGTGCTGATGTCGGAATCGGCCAGGTCCATCAATGGTTCTACGAGGACGGCACCAATCCGGGCGTGAACTACCAGACGATCATCTGTCGTTCGGGGGACTTCCGGCCGATTGTCAGACCAGCCGCCGCCGACGTTCCGTGCTGGACAACCTTCCTCCCGCCGAACCCCAACGGCGGACCGATGCTCCACCGGTACAAGAACTGCAGCGGCAGCACGATTTCAGTCGCCAGCGGACTTTCGAACGGGACGGGCCAGATCGCGATTTATCGCGGCGCCTGCAGCAACGTGCGGCCAGGCGAGGAATATCTCTTCGACTATCAGCAAACCACGGTGGGCATCAACTACCACACGATCATCTGCCTGAACTGAAGAAAGAGGTTGTCATGCGCATGAAATTGCTGGGAGCCGCACTGGGCGGCTTGGCTCTGATGTCGGCGACCGCAGTGTCCTCCCAGGCCGAGCCGGCCAACTTCCAACCCGCGAACGGCGGCTTGGTCGCGGCAGCGGACAACATCCCGTGCTGGACGAGCTTCAACCCGCCGGCTCCGCAAGGCGGCCCGATGATCCATTACTACAAGAACTGCAACACCGCGCCCGTCACGGTCGCCACCGGATTCGTCGATGCGGCAGGTCAAGCCACCTTCTACCACTGGACCTGCACCACCGTGCCGGTCGGCGCCACCTGGCACTGGGCCTACGAAGGAAGCACGAGGCCGGGCGTGAACTACCAGACGGTCATCTGCCTGTCCTGATCCGAAATCCCGTCAATCAGAGAGAGGGTTTCCGTGCGCAAGAAACTGATCGGTATCGCGTTGGCCGGGGCATCGGCCATCGCGATGACGGTGACCGCAACCTCGTCCCAAGCCGCGCTTCCGTGCTGGTCGTCCTTCAACCCGTCCGCACCACAGGGCGCGCCGATGACCCACTACTACCGAAACTGCAGCGGTGGCAGCATGCTGGTCACCACCGGGTTCATCGACGCGTCAGGGCAGGTCAGCGCTCGATTCATGGAGTGTCGCCACGTGCCCGCGAATGGCGAGACCTCCTGGGCGTGGGACTCCACCAGGCAGGGCGTGAACTACCAGGCAGTCATCTGCAACCCGTGATGTGACCCCGGTCACTCGCCGGTAAGAACTGGCCTGGTCGACGCACTACCTCGTGAAGAGGGAGGGGCGATCGTGGAGGACTTCTCCGATGTCTACCGCGAGTGTTACCCGCGGGTGCTCGCCTATGCCGCGAGCCACGCGGGGGCGCGGCTCGCGGAGGACATCACCAGCGAGACCTTCACGATCGCCTGGCGCAAGCTCGACCAGATGCCGTCGAACGCGTTGCCGTGGTTGCTCGGCATTGCCCGCAACCTGGTGAAGGCGTCGCGCAGGCAGGTTTGGCACGACGAGATCGATGACGTGCCGATCACCGATGACTTCGTTCGGGTTGTGGAGTTGCGGGCGGCGCTGGCCGGTTTGTCGGAGGGCGATCAGGAAGTGCTCACGCTGATCGCGTGGCACGGGTTGCCGGCGGCTGAGGCCGCGCAGGTGCTCGGGTGCACCACGGCGACGTTCTTCGTGCGGCTGCATCGGGCTCGACGGCGGTTGAAGGCTGCTCTCTCGACATCGAACTTCGACCGGGCGAGGGAGTCATGGAAGACCTCATGAAGGAGCTGGCTCAGGCCGCGCCGCCCGCGCCCGAGGTCGACCGCGATCGGATGGAACGCGACCTGGTGCGCATCATCGCGCTGCCACGGGAGCGCACTGCCAGGACGCAGTTCCTCAGGCGGTTCGCTCCGCTGGTGGCGGTGGCGGCGGTGATCGCGCTGGCGGTCGTCGTGCTGCCGCGGCCCACTCCGACCGTGCAGCCCGGGGCGCCTGCGCAGTGGTGGCACGTGTTGACGGAGCAGTCGTCGCTGATGGTCGTCGGTGACCCGGCGAACCCGTACCTCGTGCAGTTCAGCTCCAAGACCGATCAGTGGCTGTCGGCGAACCGCCAGGTCACGGTCGTCCAGAAGGACGGCAGGGTGGAGCCGTACTCCTCGGTCGACGAGGCCAGGTGGGAGATGGCGGGCAAGCCGGCGACCGCGCCTCAGGTCGGTGGCAGCCGCGCGGTGCGCATCGGGCCGATGCGGCCTTCGGTGCAGAAGGCCGACGTGTCCGGGTTCCAGATGTCCATGCACAGTCACGTGCGGCTCGACTCGTTCGACTCGCTGCCCACGGATCCGGCGGAGCTGAAGAAGACGCTGGAGAACCTCACCGGGGAGAAGACTCCGTACCGGATCGCGACTCTCGCGATGGGCTTGATGGCGTCGAACGTGCGGGACGACCAGCGGCGGGCGGCGTTCGAGCTGCTCAAGATGCTCGACGGGGTGCGCTTTCTCGACCGGGTGAGCCTGCGGGAGGGCAGCTTCGGCGTCGGTGTGGCGATCGCCGCGCCGGCGACGTTCCAGTTCTCCAACGTCGAGACCCAGTTGGTGGTCAACCCGGAAACCGGGCTGCCGGTCGTCAAACGGGACCTCATCACCACGCCTCAGCACGGCCTGCCGGCGATGTGGCCCATCTCGGAGGAGGAGTACCTCCTGCTGGACCGGACGACCATCGACCCGATCGTGCCCGGCGACGTCCCCGTGAACGGCGAGGTGGAATCCCCCATCGTCGAGCGGTGAGCCCTCAGACCGGGCGGGCTCCTCGCAGGAACTGCTCGACCGCTGTCTCCACGAGGCCGTCGAGCAGGTCAGGCTTGACCATGTCGCCGTTCATCAAAGTGGCAATGCCCTGCATCAGGGCGAACAACACGATTCCCACGCGCTCCGGGTCCCCGACGGCGAGCTCTCCCGCTCCCTGACCCTGGACGATCAACTCGTGCATCAGCGCGAACGCCGACTCGGCCGCCACCACCACGCAGTCGGCGCCCGGCCGGTGCTTGCTGGTGAACATCAGCTGGAGCAGCGCCGCGTCCTCGGTGGCGAACCGGATGTACGCCGCCACCGTCGCCTGCAGACGCGGCGCGAAGTCGTCCCCCGCTTCGGCGCACGCGGCGCGCAGTTGTGCGTCCAGGCGCCCGAACCCCGCCTCGGCCAATGCGTCGAGCAGGGCCTGCCGGTCGGGGAAGTGGCGCCGCGGTGCGGCATGGCTGACACCTAGTTCCCTGGCCAGTTCGCGCAGGGAGAGCTGCTCCTCACCGTGCTGGCGCAGGCTGCGTTCGGCGGCGGCGAGCAGGGCGGAGCGGAGTTGTCCGTGGTGATAGGGCCGTTCGGGCACCTCGGGATCGTATACGAAACTTGTTGCCATTGCCGACATTGTTGTCAGCGTCTACATTGTTGCTCATGACTACATTCACTTCGGCCGACGTCCCCGACATGACCGGCCGCACCGTCATCGTCACCGGCGCGAACAGCGGCATCGGCCGTGTCGCCGCCCGCGTGCTCGCCGCCAGGGGAGCACGAGTCGTGCTGGCGGTGCGAGACCTCGCCAAAGGCCGTGAGGCTGCCGCGACGATGACCGGCGACCTCGACGTCCGCCGACTCGACCTCGCCGACCTCACGTCGGTCCGCGCATTCGCCGACGACTTCGAAGAGCCAGTCGACCTGCTCATCAACAACGCGGGCCTGATGATCCCGCCGCTCGGCCGCACCGCCGACGGCTTCGAGCTGCAGTTCGGCACCAACCACCTGGGACACTTCGCGCTGACCAACCTGCTCCTGCCCCGGATCAGGGAGCGGGTGGTCACCGTCTCCTCCACCGCCCACCGGGCAGGCTCGATCGACTTCGCGGACCTCAACTGGGAGCGCAGGCCGTACCGGGCACTGGCGGCGTACGGACAGTCCAAGCTCGCCAACCTGCTGTTCACCGCCGAGCTGCAACGCCGGCTCACCGAGGCCGGCTCGCCTGTGCTCGCGACCGCGGCACACCCCGGCATGGCGGCCACGAGCCTCCTGCGCCCGTCCGGGAAACGGCCCCTGATCGAGTCGATCCAGCAGAGGGTCGTGCACCTGCTCGCCCAGAGCGACGAGGGCGGCGCGCTGCCCACCCTGTACGCCGCCGTGGCAGAAATCCCTGGCAACAGCTACGCCGGCCCGAAGGGCTTCATGGAGAGCCGCGGCGCACCGAAGCTGGTCGGCCGGTCGGGCAACGCCCGCGACGCCGACAGCGCGCGTCGCCTGTGGACGGTCTCCGAGCAGCTCACCGGCGTCACCTTCCCCCTGTCATCCACCATCATTGAGCGGTGATCGATCCTCGACGGCTCCGCGTGCTGCGCGCACTAGCCGACCACGGCACGGTGACGGCCGCTGCTGCTGCACTGCACCTCACACCGTCAGCGGTGTCGCAGCAGCTGGTCGCCCTGGAGTCGGAGGCCGGACATCCGTTGTTGCTGCGCAAGGGGCGCCGGGTCTCGCTGACCCCCGCCGGCGAACTGCTCGTGGCGCACGCCCATGTCGTTGCGGCGGAACTGGAACGCGCACAGGCCACTTTGGACGCTCTCGCCTCCGGTTCGTCCGGCCGGGTCGCGGTGGCCGCCTTCGCCTCGGCGATCACGCAGGTGGTGGCGCCGGCGTTGGCGGCCTTGCGAGAACGGTCCATCGAACTGTCGGTGCGTGATGCCGAGGGCCACGAGAGCGTGCGGCTGTTGCTGGACGGCGAGATCGACGTGGCGATCACCGAGGAACACCGGACCACGGACCGCTTCACCCGCTTTCCGCTCTACACCGAGCCTTTCGACGTCGTGCTGCCGCCGGGCCACGCGCTGAACGGCGGGCCGGTCGAGCTGACCGCGCTGGCGGACGAGGACTGGGTGGTGACGCTGCCGGGCAACCCGCTGCGGGACGTCGTGGAGATGGCGTGCGCGCAGGCCGGGTTCACGCCGCGCATCAGGCACACGTCTGACGACTTCCGCGCGATCCAGGCCCTCGTCGCCGCAGGAGCCGGAGTGGCGTTGGCTCCGCGAAATGCTGTGCGCGGCATCCCGGTCGCCGGTGTGGCACCGTTGAGACGGGTGGTGGCGGCGGTGCGCCGCGGGTCGGAGGACCATCCGTTGATACGCATCGTCCTTGAGGTGTTGGACCGGCTCCAATAACTACTTCCTTCGGGGATATTCGGGCGGAAACGATGGAGCGAAGGGGATCCGGACTTCTAGCTTCAGCGCCATGCCACGACGAATTTCCAGCGTGGTGGGACGGGAGTTCGGCGAGGGCGTCCGGCACGCCATCAAGCAGATCCACCTGACCCATCGCGAACTCGCTGAAGCACTCGACTGGGACCCGGCCAAGCTCTCCGACCTCGTACGAGGCAAGGGCGGCGTCAACGAAGCCGACGTGAAGCAGCTGCTCGGGTACTGCCGCGTCAAGCCGGACGAAGTCCGCCGTTTGCTGGCGCTGTTCCGGGAGTCGCGCGAGAACGGCTATCTCCAGATCCCAGCCCAGGTGCACACATTGATCACCCAAGAGCGCCTTGCAAACGCCATCACGGTCTGGTCGATGGACCTGATTCCTGGTCGACTCCAGACTGCTGACTACATGCGCGCCCTTGTCGCAGCTACCGCGCGCTCGGAGTCGATTGACTATGAGGAGATCATCGCGGCGAAGCTCGCTCGGCGCGAACTCTTCCACTGGAGCCGCCAGTACGTTTTCTTCGTCCACGAACAGGCTTTGCGACTTCCGGTAGGTGGCTCGGACGTCATGAAAGACCAGCTTCTCCACATGCTGGCAATGACGCAGCGCTCATACATCGAGGTGCGGATCGTGCCCACCTCGATCGGTGCACACGCTGGACTGGCCGGCTCGTTCACGCTGCTCGGGTACGAGAAGTTCGAGCCTGTCGTGTACCTGGAGAGCAAGAACTCCAGCCTCTTCCTCGAAGACGCGGCAATCCTTGCCACCTACGACGAGGTGCTCAAGCTCCTCGACCTGCAGGCGTTGGATGCGGAACACTCGAAGGAGCTGATCACCAGCATCCTGATCTGAGGAGATGTTCCGCATGCCGGTCTGGCGCAAGAGCAGCTACAGCATCGAGGGCGACAACTGCGTCGAGATCGGGCGTGGGATCGGTATCCGGGACAGCAAAGCGCCGACCACGCACCTGCCCGTGTCGGACAAGGCGTGGTCGGCGTTTCTCGAACTAGTGCGGGGCGCGAGCAGCTAGCTTCGCCGTCGCCGGGTCGCCCGCCGCGAGCGCGCCACGGGCCGCGAGCTGGCAGATGTCCATGCTGGACGTCGCGAGCCTGGCGCCGACGTCGGCCAGCGCCGTGTGGTTCATCGACAGCGACGTCACGCCCATGCCGATCAGCACGCACGCCAGCAGCGGGTCGGCCGCCGCCTCGCCGCAGACGCCGACGGGCTTGCCGGTCGCGGTCGCCGCCTCGCCGACCAGGGCGATCAGGCGCAGCAACGCGGGCTGCCACGGGTCGTTCAGTGCCGCGACCCCGCCGAGCTGGCGGTCTGCGGCGAAGACGTACTGGGCCAGGTCGTTGGTGCCGATGGAGATGAAGTCGACGACCTGGAGGATTTCCTTCGCCGACAAGGCGGCCGAGGGAACCTCGACCATCACGCCGACGCGCTTGATGCCTGCCTTGCGGGCGCGCTCGACGAACCAGGCGGCCTCGGCGGCCGTGGCGACCATCGGAGCCATGACGGAGACGTCGGCGCCAGAAGAGACAGCCGCGGCGGCGATGGCTTCGAGCTGGCGGTCCAGGATCTCGGGCCGGTCAAAGGCGACGCGCAGGCCGCGGACGCCCAGGGCCGGGTTGGGCTCGGGGTCCGGGTTCAGAAACGCCAGCGGCTTGTCCGCGCCCGCGTCGAGGGTGCGCACCACAACGGGTTTGCCCGCAAACGGCGCCAGCACAGCCTCATAAGCAGCAGTCTGCTCAGCAACGGTCGGTTCCTCTGCGGCGTCCAGGAAGCAGAACTCCGTGCGGAACAGGCCGACTCCTTCCGCACCGGCAGCCGCGGCGGCAGCGGCGTCCGCGGGGGAGCCGACGTTGCCGAGGACCTTCACGCGGAGGCCGTCCTTGAGGACGCCGACGCCGTTCCAGGTGGCCTTCTTGCCGGTGCCGGCCGCGCGGACCTTGCCGTCCGACTCGCGGACCTGGCCGGTGTCGCCGTCGACGTCGAGAGCGGTGCCTGCGAACGCCAGAATGCCGCGGCACGCCACGACGGCCGGGATGCCCAACGACCGCGCGAGGATCGCGGTGTGCGAGGTGGGGCCACCCTCTTCAGTGACCAGGGCGAGGACCTTCGACGGGTCGAGGCCGGCGGTGTCGGCGGGCGCGAGGTCACGCGCCACCAGCACGGACGGCGAGGTCAGGTCGGGGACGCCGGGAGCCGGCAGGCCCAAGAGCTCTGCGACCACGCGATCGCGGACGTCCTGGACGTCACGGGCGCGTTCGGCCATGTACCCGCCGGCGGCCTGCAGTGCCGAGATGAACTTCTGGGCTGCCTGGTGCACGGCACGGGCGGCGGTGAGCGACTCGTCGACGACGAGCTTCTCGGCGGCCTTGATGAGCGCCGGGTCGCCGGCCATCGCCGCGGTGGTCTCCAGAACGGCACGGGCCTCGCCCTCGACCGTCTTCGCGCGCTCCATCAACCGCTGCGCCACGACCTCGGTCGCAGGCCGGATGAGAGAGGCTTCCATCTTGGTATCCGCTGTTCGCGGGCCCGCGGGAGGTTCGGGAAGGGCCTCGGAAACCCTCACCACCGGGCCGGTTGCCCGGCCGCTGCTCACACCGACACCGCTCAGCCGCGCGCTCGACATGGTCTAGACCATACCCTTCCACCGGGAACGACCAACAGCTCAGTGTGACCAATTGAGAGGCGGAACGCGGAACGCCGCCGAACTGGTCGTCGTGGCGTAACGCAACAGGGCAACTCCGTCGGTCATCCGATACATCGTGTTCACAAACGTCTTCAGTTCGCGCTGGCAGGGCCAGTGTCCCAGTAGGCCGAACGGAGCAGTACGGTGCCCGGCTGTGCACGTTCCGTACAGCATCGCAGCAGTGCTTCTGGTCGCCGGATGCTCGTCGGCGGCGCAACCGAAGCTCGGTCCCGAGATCAACGTCCCGGCGCAGCTGAGCACCATTCAGGCCGCCGTGGACGAGGCGCGGGAGGGCGCGACCATCCTCGTCTCGCCCGGCGTCTACAAGGAGACCGTGCAGGTCAGGACCAAGGGCCTCACGATCAGGGGCGCCCGGCGCGGCAGCGTGATCATCGACGGCGAGGTCAAGCGCGCCAACGGGATCGTGGTGATGGCGCCGGACGTGTCGGTGCAGAACCTGACCGTCCGCAACCACACGTTGAACGGCGTGCTGGTCACCGGGCTGTCCGAGAAGCTCCCGCCGCTGCAAGGGTTCCGCGTCTCGTACGTGACGGCCAGCAACAACGCGCTGTACGGCATCTACGCGTTCGACGCCCAGCACGGCGTGATCGAGCAGAACTACGCGAGCGGCAGCGCGGACTCCGGTTTCCACGTCGGCCAGTGCAAGCCGTGCGACGTCGTCGTGCGCGGCAACGTCGCTGAGCGCAACGCCGTCGGTTACGAGGGCACGAACGCGTCCGGTCAGATGTACGTGCTGGGCAACAGGTTCAGCGGCAACCGCGTCGGCATGACCTCGAACTCCGACCACCAGGAGCCGTTCCTGCCGCAGGAGGACGCCACGATCGTCGGCAACCTGATCTCCGACAACGCCGAAGCGCTCTCACCGGCACAGGCCGACGGCGCGTTCGGACTCGGCATGGGCATCGCGGGCGGCACGCGAAACCTCGTGTCCCGCAACCTGATCACCGCCAACCCCGGCACTGGCATCGCGTTGACGTCCAGCGAGGACCTGGCCCCGCTGGACAACCGCTTCGAGGGCAACGTGATCACCCGCAACGGCCAGGACGTGCTGTACTCGGCCACCAAACGCGCGCCCGGCAAGAACAACTGCGTCGAAGGCCGCTGCTACGACGGCGTTGGCGAGACCCTGAAGAAACCCGCCGCACCGCGTGGAATCCCGTTCAACCAGGTCGCCGCACCGCCCGAGCAGCCCGAGATGCCGGACGGCCCGTTGCCGGACAAGGCACCGAACGTCGAGAAGTACGCCGTGCCGACCGAGGACCTGTTCCACGACCGCGCGGCGGTGAGGTCGTGAGGAAGCAGGTCATCCCGCCGCTAGCGAGCTGACCTCGGCTGCGGTCGGGTACGACGGCTGCGCACCGGCCTTCGTGACGGACAGCGCGGCGACCTTCACCGCGTACTCGGCCGCGACGACGACCCGGTCGCCCTCGGCCAGCCGCGCGGAGAAGGCACCGGCGAAGGCGTCACCGGCACCGGTCGTGTCGACCACCTCGTCGACCTCGATCGACGGCACTTCCTCGACGCCGGCCGGAAGGACGACGGCGACGCCGCGCGACCCCAGCGTGACGATCGCGGTCTTGGGGCCGAGCCGGAGCAGGTGCCGCCAGTCCGACACGAGTTGGGCGGCCTCGTGCTCGTTCACGATCAACGTGTCGAGCTGCTTGAACGTCTCCGCGGGCAGTTCCGCGACCGGCGACAGGTTCAGCACGGTCCGGACGCCTGCGTCCGCGGCCACGTCGATCGCGTGGATCACCGTCTCCAGCGGTACTTCCAGCGAGCACGTCAGCACGCTAACGCCGTCGAACGACAGAGCGTCCACATCGGACGGTGACACGTCCGCGTTGGCGCCGGGCGACACGACGATGGAGTTCTCGCCGTCCGGAGTCACGGTGATGTACGCGATGCCGGTCGGCCGTTCGGAAGTCCTCACCAGCGACGAGTCGACACCGGACGACTCCAGCGACTCACGCAGCAGCGAGCCGTAGCCATCGTTTCCCACAGCACCAACGAGAGCAACGGAGGCACCGACGCGAGCAGCGGCAACGGCGGTGTTCGCACCCTTGCCGCCGGGCAGCACGACGGTGTCGCCGCCGAGCACGGTCTCACCGCCGGCGGGCCGCCTGCCGACCTCGACCACGAGGTCGGCATTGGCGGACCCGAGGACAAGCAACGTCTTTGTCACTTGATGAACTCTGCCACGTTCTGCTTCGTGATGACCTTCACCTCGACGTCCACGACCTGCTGAACGGCCTCGCCCTTCGCGGCCTTGACCGCCTGCTCGACGGCCTTGGAGCCGAGCAGCTTCGGCTGCTGCGCGACGGTGGCGGTGAGGGTGCCTTCCTGGATCGCCTTCAGGCCGTCCGGCGTGCCGTCGAAGCCGACGACCATGACGTCCTTGCCGGCACGGGCGCCGAGGGCCTTGATCGCGCCGAGCGCCATCTCGTCGTTCTCGGCGAAGATGCCCTTGATGCCGGGGTGGCCCTGCAACAGGTTCGTGGTCTCGTTGAGGCCCTTGGCGCGGTCGAAGTCCGCGACGGCCGAGGCGACGACCTTGATGTTGCCGCTGTTCAGGCCCTGCTCGAAGCCCTGGCCGCGGTCACGGGAGGCCGACGCGCCCGAGATGCCCTTGAGGTGCGCGACCTCACCGGACGTGGCGCGGCCGAGTTCGATGGCCGCGAGGCTGCCGCCCGACACGTTGTTCGACGCGACCTCGGCGGCGACCTTGCCCTCGACCGAGCGGTCGACCGAGATCAGCGGGATGTTCGCCGTCTCGGCGGCCTTGGCGGCGGGCGCGGACTGCTTGGAGTCGACCGGGTTGAGGATGATCACCTTGACGCCCTGGGTCACCAGCGTCTGCACCTGGTTGATCTGGTTCGTCGCGTCGTTCTGCGCGTCGACCACGGTCAGCTTCGCGCCGAGCTGGTCCGCCATCTCCTGTGCGCCCTGCTGCAGTTCCACGAAGAACGGGTTGTTCAAAGTGGACACCGCGAGGCCGATGGTGAGGTCGCTTCCTCCGGACGCCCCTGTACCGCTGCACCCGGTCGCCAGCAATGCCGCGGCGCCGAGCGTCAGCGCGATCCGTCGGGTCACCTTCATTGGTGTCTTCCTTACCTGTTGCGGGTTTTCTCAGCGACGGCGTAGTGAGTCGAGCAACGCGGCGAGAGCGATCACCGCGCCGATGACGACCTGCTGCCAGAACGGCGGCACTTGCAGCAGGTTGAGGCCGTTGCGCAGGACGGCGAGCACAAGTGCGCCGACCAACGTCCCGGTGGCGCGGCCAACGCCACCGGACAGCGACGCTCCGCCGATGACGACCGCGGCGATGGCGTCGAGCTCGTAGCCGGCCGCTGCCTGCGGACCGGCGGACCCGAGCCGTCCCGCGAGCACGAGACCCGCGGCGGCGGCGAACAGGCCGGAAAGGGCGTAGATCCACAGCTTCTGGTTGCGGACGTCGATCCCGCTGAGCTTCGCGGCTTCCTCGTTGCCGCCGATCGCGTACATGCGACGGCCGAGGTTGGTGCGCGTGAGGATCAGGCCGGTGAGGCCGAAGAACGCCAGCATCAGCAGCAGCGGCAACGGAACCATCGGGGCGAGGTTCGAGCCGAGGAACGTGACCAGCGCGTCCGTCTCGTGCGGCTGGCCCTCGGAGAACACGAGCGTCAGACCGCGGGCGACGCTCAGCATGGCCAGCGTCGCGATGAACGGCGGCAGCTTGCCGTAGCTGATCAACGCACCGTTGACGAGCCCGCACAGCGCGCCGACGACGAGGCCGAGCGGTCCGGCGGTGAGTGCGCCGACCATCGCCGCCAGCGCGGCGATGCTGCCGACGGACAGGTCGATGCCGCCCGCGACGACCACGAACGTCATGCCGAACGCCATGATCGCGATGACCGCGGCCTGGACGCCGACGTTGAGCAGGTTCTGCGCGTTGAGGAACGCCGGCTGCATGATCGCGATGACCAGGGCGAGGATGATCAACCCCGCCAAAGCGCCGTTCTCACTGGCGTACTTGCGAATGCTGATCGTGGTCATGCCGAAATCTCCTGCACGGCGAGTGCCATCACCTGGTCTTGGGTCGCGCCCCTGGGCAGCTCACCGGCCACCCGGCCGTGTGCCATCACGACGACGCGGTCGCTCATCCCGATCACCTCGGGCAGGTCGCTGGACACGAGCAGCACGGCCCGGCCCTGCGCGGTCATGCGGTTGATGAGCTCGTAGATCTCGACCTTGGCGCCGACGTCGACGCCGCGGGTGGGCTCGTCGAGGATCAGCACCTTCGGGTCGGCCAGCAGCCACTTGCCGATGACGACCTTCTGCTGGTTGCCGCCGGACAGTTCCTTCACCGGCTGCTCGACGCGGCCCTTGATCCGGAGCTTGCCCGCGATGTCGCTCAGGCGCTTGCGGTCGCGGTTGTCCAGCGTGACCAGCTCGAGGTTCTCCCCGACCGTGGCCGTCAGCACCAGGCCCTGGCCCTTGCGGTCTTCGGGAACCAGGCCGAGCCCTGCCTTGATCGCGGCCTGGACGTCGTGGCGTCGCAGCGGTTTCCCGTCGACCTCGACCGTGCCGTGGTCGTAGTCGTCCACACCGAACGCGGCGCGCGCGACCTCGGTGCGGCCGGCGCCGACCAGGCCGGCGATGCCGACGACCTCGCCCGCGTGAACCTCGATGGTGATGTCCCGGAAGACGCCCCGCTTGGTGAGCCCCGAGATGCTCAGCAACGGCTGACCTGGGCGTTGCCGCGCCCGCGGGTACTGCTCGTCGATCGGGCGGCCGACCATCAGCTCGATCATGTGCTGGGTGGTGGCGCGCGGTCCGAGGACACCGACGCTCTTGCCGTCGCGCAGGATCGTGATGCGGTCGGCGATGCGCTGGATCTCGTCGAGGTGGTGGGTGATGAAGACGAGGCCCACGCCGTTGTGGCGCAGCTGGGCCATGATCTCCAGCAGGCGGTCGGTCTCGGTGTCGGTGAGGACCGCGGTCGGTTCGTCGAGGATCAGCACGCCGGCGTTCTTGTCGAGCGCGCGGGCGATCTCGATCATCTGCTGCTGGGCGATGCCGAGGTCCTTGACCTTGGCGTTCGGGTCGACGTGCAGGCCGACGCGGTCGAGCAGCTCGGGGGCACGGCGGCGCATCTCGGCGCGGTCGACGAACCCGAACCTGCGCGGGAGGCGGTTAAGGAACAGGTTCTCCGCGACCGTGAGCTCCGGGACGAGCGCGAGTTCCTGGTGGATGACGGCGAGGCTGGCGTGGCCCTCGATCGTGCCCGCGTCGTGGCTGTGGATGCCCGCGAGGACCTTGACCAGCGTGGACTTGCCCGCGCCGTTCTCGCCGAGCAGGACGTGGACCTCGCCCGCGTTGATGTCGAGGTCGACGCCGTCCAACGCCTTGGTGGCACCGAAGTGCTTGGTGATCCCGCGAGCGGTGATCAGCGCGTTCACAGCTCGGCCTCCCCGAGCGAGCCGCGCAGCACGAGCTTCGCGGTGAGGCGGACGTCGTCGGGCTGCTGGCCGTTGATCAGGGCGAGCAGGCTGCGCGCGGCGGCCCTGCCCATCTCGACGGTCGGCTGCGCGATGACCGTGATGGGCGGGTCGAGCAGCGGGAACCACGGCTGGTCGTCGAACACGGCGAGCGCGATGTCGTGCGGGATCTGCAGGCCGCGGGCCCTGATCTCGCCCAGCGCGCCGAGGCCCATCAGGTTGTCCATCGCGACCAGCGCGGTGGCGCCGTCCTCGATCAGCTTGGCGGCGGCCTGGCTGCCGCTCTCCTGCCGGAAGTCGCCGTGCACGACCTGCGCGAGTCCGCCGAGCGACCCCGTGAGCACGTCGGTTCGTTCTCTTCCAGTGGAGGTGTTCGGCGGGCCCGCGATCACTCCGATGCGGGTGTGGCCGGCGCCGACGAGCCGCCGGGCGAGCGCGGTCAGTGCCTCGCTGCCGTCGGCGCGGACGACTGGGCATGTCGCGCCCCTGACCGTCCGGTCGAGCAGGACGAGCGGAACGCCGCCTGCGCTCACTTCACGAACCAGACTCGGGTCGTCGGTCGCGGGGCACAGCAGGAGGCCGTCCACCCGGCGGTCGAGCAGGGTGCGCACGTAGGTCGCTTCCTGCTCGGCGCTCTCGTCGGCGTTCCCGATCACGACGCAGTAGCCGTGTGACCGGGCTTCGTCCTCGACCGCTCGAGCGATCTCGGCGAAGAACGGGTTCAGCAGATCGCTGATGACCAGACCGAGGGTCTGGGTGCTGGTGGTCCTGAGGGATCGCGCCAGGGCGTTGGGCCGGTAGCCGAGTTCCTCGATCGCGGCGAGCACTCGCACACGGGTCTCGGGAGTCGGCGCGGCATGGCCGTTGAGCACGCGCGACACGGTGGCCGTGGAGACGCCGGCGTGCTGCGCGACGTCCTTCATGGTCGTCACGAGGGCGTAGTTAATCGATTACACATGTATGTAGTCAAGCTGAGATCAGGGGATGAGTAGGTGTACGGATGTCACTGACCGTGGTCTGCCTCACTCTGATCACATGGACGGACAGGATCGCCTCGGGTACGAGCAGCGGCTCTCGCTGGAGCTCGCGGCCATCGGGCAGCGGCTGGTGACGATCAGCACGGAGATGCGGTCGCAAGCTCCGGCTGCCGCGACCGCGGTGGCCGAGGTCGTCGCGCCGCCGCCGAGCCTGGACGCGCCGGTGTCCGTGCCGCTGCCGCCGACCACGTCCTTCCCGACGCCACCGGTCGGCGTGCCGCAGCAGCCGAACCCGTGGTCACAGCAGACGGTCGCGCCCCCGGCTCAGCAGCAGTTCCCGCAGCCGCCGCCTCAGGCGCAATGGCCGCAGCAGCCGCAAACGCAGTGGCAGCAGCCGCCGCCGCAGTGGCCCGCTCCGCAACCGCGCGAGACCCTGTTCGAGAAGCTCGGCAAGGACGGCGCCGGGGCGAAGCTGCTGGCCTGGGTCGGTGGCGCGATCACCGTGCTCGGCTTCGTGCTGCTGCTGATCCTCGCCATCCAGCGCGGCTGGCTCGGCCCGATGCCGCGCGTGATCGGCGGCGCGGTGTTCAGCGGCGCGCTCGTCGGCATCGGCATGTGGCTGCACCGCAACCCGGCCGGTCGCACCGGTGCGTTCGCGCTGGCGGCCACCGGTTTCGCGGGCCTCTACCTCGACGTCATCGCCGCCACCAGCCTGTACGGGTACTTCCCTTCCGGCGTGGGTCTCGTGGTCGGCTTCGCGGTCGCGGCGGCCGGTGTCGTGCTCGCTCTCCGCTGGGACTCGCAAACGCTCGCGGTCGGTGTTGTCGCAGCTTGTGCCATCTGCTCGCCGATATTGACCGAAGGCTTCACGGTCCTGCTGGTCGCGTTCCTGCTGGTGCTGAAGATGGCCAGCACGCCGGTGCAGATCCAGCGCAACTGGCCGGGTCTCGCGATCGCCGGTGGCTTCATGCCGATCTTCGCCTCGCTGCTCACCACCGCGAACGCCATCCCCAACGACTTCGAGTGGACCGTGGTCGGCGTCGCCGGTGCCACGACGGTTGTCGGCATCGCGGTCGCACTGCTGACCATCCGCAAGCGTCCGGAGGACATCGTCGCGATCGCGCTGATCGCGGGCTCGGCACTGCCCGCGATGTTCGCGACCACGCTGCTGAACGACCCTGCCAACTCGGTGCTCGCCGGTGCGGTCGCCGCGGCGCTGCTGGCGATCTGGATGGTCCCGGACCTGCCCCGCGCGTTCACGACGGCGGCCGGCGCGACGGGCATGCTCGCGTTGTTCCAGACGACCGTGATCGCGCTCGACGGCAACGTGCGCACGGCGATCGTGCTGGCAGAAGCGGTGCTGCTGGCGTTCCTCGCGGCCCGGCTCAACAAGAAGAGCGCGCTGGTCGGGTCCATCGTGTTCGGGGTCGTCGGGTTCCTGATGACGATCGGCCAGGCGGTGCCGATCACGTGGCTGCTGGAGGAGCCGCGCTTCTTCAACAACGTCCAGCCGGGCGACTACGCGGCGGGCCTGGTGACCGCGGTCGTGCTGGGTGTCTTCGCGGCGGTCCTGCCGTGGGCGGCGCTGAGGATGCAGGTGCTGCGCGAGCCGGCCAAGCACCCGTTCCCGTGGATCCTCGCCGGGCTCGTGATGCTCTACGGCGCGGCGGGTGCGGTGCTGTGCGCGGCGCTGCTGGTGTCGCCGGACGAGAGCGGATTCCTCTTCGGACACTCGGTGGTCACCGTGTCGTGGACGATCGCCGCGTTGTTCCTGCTGGTCAAGGGGATCAACAACAAGGCGCTGCGGATCTCCGGCCTGATCCTGGTGGCCGCCGCGGTGGTGAAGCTGGTGTTGTTCGACCTGGCCGCGCTCGACGGTGTCGCCCGCGTACTGGCGTTCCTCGGCGCCGGCCTGGTGCTCCTCACCGCGGGCACCCGTTACGCCAAATTGGTGGCAACGGCGAAAAGTCCCGAGTCATATGAATCCAAACCAGTCGCTCCGCCGTCTTACTAGTTGACGACCGTCGCCCGCGCCGCCGTCGCGGGCGACGGTCGTACTACAACCAGGCAAAGATTTCCCTCGACCGAGTGACGGAAGTAGATCGAAAGCACCCGGAAGTGGTCCCATCGGGCGTATGGCAAAGCCACGCCTCGTGGCCGCGGTTCTAGCGCTCTCAGCGGCCTTCGCGGCGACGGGTGTTCACCAAGGGCACGAGTACACGACCACTTCCTCCGCATCGGTTTCCCCGCGTGCGTACGTGGTGGGCAAGACCGGTCTCGTGCAGGTCGTCGACACCCGGAGCGGCACGGTTCTCGCGCAGGCGGACACCGGCGGCCGCGCGACGGGTGTCGCCGTGTCACCGGACGGGCAGCGTCTCTACGTGATCAACGGGTGGACCGGCGCGATCACCGTGGTCGACCCGGACACCGGCGCGATCCTCGACCGCATCTTCACCCAGGTCCAGCTCTCGCACGCGGCGATGCGCCCGGACGGGCAGCGCCTCTACGTCTCGGCCAGCGGCAGCGTGGCGGTGGTGGACCCGCAGGACTTCCGGCTGGTCGCCGCGGTCAAGGTGCCCGGCCAGCCGCAGGGTCTCGCCGTGCACCCGAACAACCAGGTCCTCTACGTGGCCAACGCCCAGGACGGCACGGTCGGTCTGGTCGACACCGCGACGGCGTTCCAGACCTCGACGGTCCAGGTCGGCGGTCTGCCGCAGTTCCTGGCGATCTCACCCGACGGCAAGCGCCTCTACGTGAGCAGCATGCGCCTCGGCGAGAAGACGCCCGGCACGCTGTCGGTGATCGACACGACCACGAACCAGGTCGTCGGCTCGCTGAACGCCGGCAGGGGAGCGGGCAGCATCGCCGTCACCCCGGACGGCGCCACCGTCTACCTCACGTTGCCGAAGGAAAGCTCGGTCGTGGTCGTCGACGCGGCGACCATGACGGTGCGCGAACGTTTGCCCATCAACACGCCGGGTGTCGCCATCGCGCCGGGCGACCCGAGAGTCTTCTTCGCGACCGGCGCGACGACGACGGTGCTGGACACGTCGAACGCGGTGCTCGCCACCTACCGGATGCGGTCGGGCGAGCTGGAGGAGGCGAGGCCGCGCCAGTTCGACGCGGCCATGATCGCCTTCGCCTCCGGTCAGCCCACCCTGGCGGGCTCGCGGATCTCGTCGTCCCAGTCGTCGAAGTCGTCCACCGGCTCGTCGTGAAGCGCGAGACGTTCCTGGATCCGCTTGAGCGGACCGGGTGACCACCACGCGGCGTCGCCGAGGAGCTTGAGCACGGCCGGCACGAGCAGCATCCGGACCACGGTGGCGTCGAGCGCCAGCGCCAGGATCATGCCGACGCCGACGAATCGCATCATCGCGACCTGCGAGAACGCGAACGCACCCGTGACCACGATCAGCAGCAGCGCCGCCGAGGTGATCACCCGGCCGGTCTTGGCCAGGCCGGTGCTCACCGCCTCCTCGGTCGTCGCGCCCTGACCGCGAGCCTCGACCATCCTGCTGAGCAGGAACACCTCGTAGTCCGTCGACAGACCGAACACGATGGCCGCCATCAGCACGACGATGCCGGACTCGAGCGGCCCCGGCGTGACGCCGAGCCAGTCCGCTCCGTGTCCCTCCTGGAAGATCCACACCAGCACGCCGAACGTCGCGGACAACGACAGCGCGCTCATCAGCACGGCCTTGATCGGCAGCACCACCGAGCCGAACGCCAGGAACATCAGGATCAGCGTGGCACCGACCAGCAACGCGATCATCAACGGCAGCCCTGCCGCGATGGCGTCGAGCGAGTCGCTGACCGTGGCGGTGTTGCCGCCGACCAGCACCTCGGCGTTAGGCGGGGGAGTGATCGCCCGGACGTCCTTGAGCGCCTGCTTCGACTCGTCGCTCAGCGCGTCCTGCTCAAGCCCGGCGGCCGCGGCCGTGACGCCCTTGTCCGCCCCCATCGGCTGGACCTCGCCGACGCCGGGGACGTCCTTGACCTTGCCCAGGTACTCCTGGACTCCCGCCTGGTCACCGCCCCTGACGACGATCTTGAAGCCGGTGTTGGAGAGCGCCGAGAAGTTCTGGTTGATGTTCTCGGTGGCCACCCGCACGGTGTTGCCCTCCGGCAGCACCTTCTCGGTGACCTGGCCGAACTGGACGTTCAGGAACGGCGCGCCGAGTGCCGCGAGGATCGCGATCAGCGGGATCGCGAACAGCAGCGGTCGCTTCATGACCTTGCCGCTCAGCTTGCGCCAGCCGCGTTCGCTCGGCTCCTTCTTGCGCCACGGCATGGCGAGCTTGTCGACCCGGTGGCCGAGCACGCCGAGCAACGCGGGCAGCAGCGTCAGCGAGACCACCGCGGCGATCGCGACCGACGACATGCCGCCGTACGCGAGGGACTTCAGGAAGCCGTGCGGGAAGAGCAGCAGCCCGGCCAACGCGATGACCAGCAGCGTCGCGCTGAACACGACGGTCCGGCCGGCACTGGCGACCGTGCGGCCCACAGCTTGTTCGGTGGTGCGTCCTTGGGCGAGCTCCTCGCGGAACCGGCCGACCATGAACAGCCCGTAGTCGATCGCCATGCCGAGGCCGAGCAGCGACGCGACGTTGACCGCGAACGAGTTGACCTCGGTGAACAGCGCGACGCCGTGCAGCACGCCGAGCGCGCCCATGATCGCGAGACCGCCGACGACGACCGGGAGGCTGGCCGCCACCAGTCCACCGAAGATGATCACGAGCAGCAGCAGGACCAGCGGCAGCGAGAACATCTCCGCGCGCGTCAGGTCTTCCTGCGACATGTCGTTGATGGCCTTCTGGGTGGGCACGAGCCCACCGACCTGCTGGGTGAAACCGTCGATGCTCAGCTGCTTCTGGATGTCCTCGAACTGCTTGATCTGCTCGTTCGAGTCACCGCTGGTGAGCGTGATCGCGACAAGAGCCTGCTGCTTGTCGTCGGACGGGACCGGCCCGTTGACCCTCAGCACGTCGTCCTTGGGGAAGCCGCTGATGTGGTCGGCGACCTTCTTCAACTCGAGCGGGTTGGCGAAATCGCCGCGGTAAATGACGATCACGTCACCGTTCTGCCGCCCGAACGCCTCCTCGGCTACTTTGTCGGCCCGCGCCGCTTCACTGGAGGGAGCTTCGTAGCCACCCTGGCTGAGCTTGTCGAACACGCCCAAGCCCCAAACACCGCCGAGAACGGTGAGCAGTACGGTCGCGACCAGAACCACCCACCGGCGGCGATATGCGATCGAGCCCCACTTCGCGAACATCGACGACGGCCTCCTGGGTTACCGTGCTGTAAATCCCGTGAACTCTTGTAAACACCGTTCACTGAAACCGTACGGGGCCGTGGACGGGGTCTACAACCCGATGGAGTGACATATGACCGAGGCCACTCGCCGAGAACGTCTCCGCGCTGAGACCGAGCGTGAGATTCGGCAGGCGGCCCGCGCCCTTTTGGTGGAAAGCGGCCGCGATGCGGTTACCCTGCGTGCCATCGCGCGCAAACTAGGCATCACCGCGCCCGCCCTCTACCGCTACTACGACTCCCACGACGCGCTATTGCGGCAGCTCTGCGACGACATCTGCGCGGACATGGCCTCAGCGCTCTACGCGGACCTCGCCGCGGAGCCGTCGGGACACGTGGGATGCCAGGTGAGGGCCGTGTGCAAGGCCTTCCGCCGCTGGGCACTGGCCCACCCGCAGGAGTTCGCCCTGGTCTTCGCCTCACCGCGCGACCCACTGGGCGCCGACCAGTTCGGCTCGGTGTTCCTGCAGCTCGCCGGACGGCTGATCGCCTCGAACCTGGTCGCCAACCACGCGGACGACGAGGTGCCCGAGGTGCTGCACGAGGACCTGGCGAGGTTCCAACAGGTGCTGATGGACGCGGTGTCGGTGCACGGCGTGACGGTCGAGGACGACGTCCTGAACCTGGGCAAGATCTACCACGTGGTGCAGTCGTGGGTCCGGCTGTACGGGCACGTGGCGCTGGAGGTGTTCGGGCGGTTCCCGTTCACGGTGAGCAACCCGGAGCCGATGTTCGACAGCATGCTCGACCAGATGCTGACGGACATCGGGTTCCAGGAGGACGACTCAGCTGTTCACTGAGGAACATCGCCCGTGCCCGCCAGCGCAATCCGGAGGCGACACCGGCGGAGGTCATCGGCACCCTGGAGAAGATGTACGTCAGCGCACTGGCGACAACTGGGGCCGCAGTCGGGGGCGCCGCGGCCGCGTCTGGCGTCGGCACCGGGGTCGCACTTGTCCTCGCTCGAGCTGAGCGCCCTGTTCGTGCTCTCGGTCACCGAGGTCCACGGGATCTCGCTTGACGAGATCGAACGCCGCCGGACTCTCGTACTGGGAATCCTGCTCGGCGAATCCAGCTCCAAAACGATCGGCAAGGTCGCCGAACGCACCGGTCAGCACTGGGCCCGCCAACTCGTCAGCATGGTGCCCACGGCGACCCTGAAGCAGATCAACAAAGTCCTGGGCAAGAACTTCATCACCAAGTACGGCACCAAGCAGGGGATCATCGTGCTCGGCAGGGCGGTCCCGTTCGGCATCGGCGCGCTGATCGGCGGCGGCGCGAACGCCACCATGGCCGCACTGGCTGTCCGGGCGGCCCGGCGCGCGTTCGGCCCGGCACCCGAGTCGTGGCCGGAGGAAGAGCCGGCGCAGCCGTAGCCACGCCGGCTCTTCTCGACGACTACAGAACGACGTTCACCAGGCGGCCGGGAACGACGATCACCTTGCGCGGTTCGCCGTCGGCGACCAGTTCGGCGATCTTCTCCTCGGCCAGTGCCGCGGCCTTGATCTCGTCCTGCGACGCGGACGCCGAGACGACGACCCGCGAGCGGACCTTGCCGTTGACCTGGATCGGGTACTCGACGGTGTCCTCTACCAGGTACTGCTCGTCTGCCTTCGGGAACGGGCCGTGCGCCAGCGTGCCTTCGTTGCCCAGCTTCGCCCACAGCTCCTCGGCCACGTGCGGGGCCTGCGGGGCCAGCATCAGCACCAGGGGCTCGGCCAGCGCGCGGGGCGTGCCGGCGGAGTAGTGCTTGGTGACGAAGTTGTTCAGCTCGATCAGCTTGGCGCCCGCCGTGTTGTAGCGCAGGTTCGCGTAGTCGTCGTGCACGCCGGCGATCGTCTTGTGCAGCAGTCGCAACGCTTCTACCGAGGGCTCATCGGAGGTGACGCGCAACGAGCCGTCGGTCTCGTCGACCAGGTTGCGCCACAGACGCTGCAGGAACCGTTGCGCGCCAACGACGTCCTTGGTCGCCCACGGCCGTGACACGTCCATCGGGCCCATGGACATCTCGTAGAACCGGAAGGTGTCGGCGCCGTACTTCTCGCACATCTCGTCCGGCGTGACGACGTTGTTCAGGCTCTTGCCCATCTTGCCGTACTCGCGGTTGACCTCTTCGCCGTTGTGGAAGAACTTGCCGTTCTCCTCGACGACCTCGGTCGCGGGCACGTAGAAGCCGCGGGCGTCGGTGTACGCGTACGCCTGGATGTAGCCCTGGTTGAACAGGCGGCGGTAGGGCTCGTCACCGGTCAGGTGGCCCAGGTCGAACAGGACCTTCTGCCAGAAGCGCGAGTACAGCAGGTGCAGCACCGCGTGCTCGACACCGCCGATGTACAGGTCGACGCCGCCGGGGTCGGTCGGGCCGTGCTCGGCCGTGCGCGGGCCCAGCCAGTACTTCTCGTTCTCCGGGTTGACGAACCGCTCGGTCTCGACCGGGTCGACGTAGCGCAGCTGGTACCAGCACGAACCCGCCCAGTTCGGCATGGTGTTCGTGTCGCGGCGGTACGTCTTCAGGCCGTCGCCCAGGTCCAGCTCGACCGTCGTCCACTCGGCGGCACGCGACAGCGGCGGCGACGGCTCGGTGTCCGCGTCCTCCGGGTCGAAGGTGCGCGGCGAGTAGTCGTCGACCTCGGGCAGCTCGACCGGCAGCATCGACTCCGGCAGCGCGATGGCCGTGCCGGCCTCGTCGTAGACGATCGGGAACGGCTCGCCCCAGTAGCGCTGGCGGCTGAACAGCCAGTCGCGCAGCTTGAACTGGACGGTGCCGTGGCCGTGGCCGTTCTCCTCCAGCCAGCCGATCATCGTCTTCTTGGCGTCGTCGATCGCCATGCCGTCCAGGAAGCCCGAGTTCACCGCCGGGCCGTCGCCGGTGAAGGCCTCGCCCTCGAAGCCCTCCGACGGCTGGACCGTGCGGATGATCGGCAGGTCGAACTTCTTCGCGAAGTCCCAGTCGCGCTGGTCCTGGCCGGGCACGGCCATGATCGCGCCGGTGCCGTAGCCCATCAGCACGTAGTCGGCGATGTAGACCGGGATTTCGTTGCCGTTCACCGGGTTTGTCGCATACGCCCCGATGAAGACGCCGGTCTTGTCCTTGTTCTCCTGACGGTCCAGTTCGGACTTCAGGGACGCGGCGCGCCGGTACGCGGCGATGTCTGCCACGCGATCGGGCGTCGCAATCTGGTCCACCAGCTCGTGTTCCGGTGCCAGGACCATGTAGGTCGCGCCGAACAACGTGTCCGGCCGGGTCGTGAAGACCTCAATGCTCTCGTCTCCCACCGCGAATCGGACTCGGGCGCCGTGCGAGCGCCCGATCCAGTTGCGCTGCATGGCCTTGACCTTGTCCGGCCAGTCCAGCCGGTCCAAGTCGTCGATCAGCCGGTCCGAGTACGCGGTGATGCGCATCATCCACTGGCGCAGGCTTTTCCTGAACACTGGGAAGTTGCCACGTTCACTGCGACCGTCCGCGGTGACCTCTTCGTTCGCCAGCACAGTACCCAGTCCGGGACACCAGTTGACGGGCGCCTCCGACATGTAGGCCAGCCGGAATTCGCCCAAGATCCTTTGCTGGTCGGCAAAAGACAGCTCAGACCACTTGCGACCGCCCTCGACGTCCCGCTCGCCAGACTCGAACTGGGAGATCAACTCGGCGATCGGACGCGCCTTGCGGGCGTCGACGTCGTACCAGGAGTTGAAGATCTGCAAGAAGATCCACTGGGTCCACTTGTAGTACTCGGGGTCGATCGTCGAGATGCGGCGACGCTCGTCGTGGCCCAGCCCCAGCCTGCGGATCTGGCGCAGGTAGGTGTTGATGTTCTCCTCGGTGGTCTTGCGCGGGTGCTGACCCGTCTTCACCGCGTACTGCTCGGCGGGCAGGCCGAACGCGTCGAAACCCATGGTGTGCAACACGTTGCGGCCGTTCATGCGGTGGTACCGCGCGAACACGTCCGTGCCGATGAAGCCCAGCGGGTGCCCGACGTGCAGGCCGGCACCGCTCGGGTACGGGAACATGTCCTGCACGAACAGCTTGTCCGCGGGCACGTCACCCTTGAGCGGCCCGACGGGGTTGGGCGCGTGGTAGGTGCCGTGGTTCTCCCAGTACCGCTGCCACCGCTCCTCGATCTGGTTCGCCAGCTCGGCGGTGTAGCGGTAGGCGGGAATCTCCGCCGCGTCCGTGCTCATTTCAAGGTCCCTCTCACGTCGTTCCTGCCCCTGACATGACGAAACCCCCCAGCCCAGAAAGGGCATGGAGGGCGGCCGCGCCGACCGTCTTGCGATCAGGTCGTCGCGGCTAGATAAGGAGCAGGCGGGCCGTGCTCATGTCGTCAACGGTATCAGCGGACCGCAAGCGCGATGAACTGGGTGACCTGCGTCGCGCTGAAGTTGTCGTCCGAGACCAGCCACAACGTGCCGTCCGGCCCCCACGCCATGCCTTCGAGGTTGTCGGGCTTCGCGAAGTCGCCGATGTCGGCGAGCAGACGCTTCTTGTTCTGCAGCGGACGGAACTCGAACAGGCGGACCTTGTTGCCGAGCTGCGGGTGGAAGGACCTTTCGAGCACCAGGTAGACGCCGGGGGACTTCTCCAGGATCGCCGTGACACCCGTCGAAGCACCCGCCGCGAACAACGGTTCCTGCTGGTAGCGGTACTGCGTGACGACCTGGCCGGTGCGCGTCTGGACCACGATCCGGGAGACCGCGCCCTTGGTGGCGTCGGCCGGCGGGCCGTCCTGCAGCAGCGGGCCTTCCACCGCGGTGACGACCAGGCTGCCACCGAGGGCGAACGTGAGGCCTTCCAGCGCCTGGTTCTGCCGCGGGCCGGTCTCCGGCTTCATCTTGAGATCTTCCGGCGTGGGCAAGCCGCGCTTGAACGAACCGTCCTGACGGCTGAACTGCACCGACGGGTCGATGAGCGTGGTCGGCGTGCGGTCGCCTTCCTGGCTCCACAGCAGGTCGCCGGTCCAGCGATCCACCCGGACGTCCTCCGGGTCGACGGTGCCGGGCGCGTACGGACCGTTGGGACCAACGAGAGAGTGGACGTCCGTGAACTCGACACCCTCGCGCGACAGCTTGCCCTCGTAGAACCGGGGTGCCACGCGGTCGTCGCTGATCAGGATCCACTTGCGCGAGCGCGGGTCGTAGTCGAGGCCGGAGATGCCGCCGACGGTCGTACCGCGCACGACCAGGCCTTTCGGCACGACGTGCTGGCCGAGGAAGCGGACTTCGGGGTTGTGCGCCTGCGCGGGAGTCGCGCACAGTCCGAGCAGGACCGGGACGAGCAGAAGTCGTCTGAGCATGGCGCACAGCACACCTGACCGGGGTGACTGCCAGGTGAACTCAGGATTCGTCCTACCCTCATGGGGTGAACATCGTGCTGTCGGTCGTCCTGGGTGTGCTCGGCGTCGCTCTCGGCGCGGTCGGTCTGCTGGGTCTGCAGGGCAAGCTGCGACGCAACCGCTACGTCGGCGTGCGCACCGCGGCGGCGCTGCGTGACGAGGAGACGTTCGCCCTGGCCAACCGCGTCGCCGGCGTGCCGAACGTCGCGGCCGGTGTGGTGGCGATCGTGTCGGGCGCGATGGCGTTCGTCATGGCCGACCTGGCCGTCACCGCTGGGATCATCGGACTGGTCGGCGCCCTCGCGATCGCGGTCGCCGGTGGGCTCGTGGGAAGCCGCGCGGCCGAGGCGCTGCCGGAGCCGGTCAAGCCCAAGGGCTGCGGTGGCTGCGCCTGTGGTGGTGGCGGTTGCTCCCCGCTCGCCGGGCTGTAATCCGACGTTTCACGTGAATCAACGCTGAGGTCAGTTCTCGCGGACGTCCTTGGGATAGGTCGACAGCAGCGCCAGCGGCATGCCCTGCCGGCGCAGCACGCGACCCCACAGGTCGACGTTGGCGCCCACCAGCACGTCGTCGGCCAGTCCGGTCACGACGATCCAGTCGCCGCGTTCGATCTCGCCTTCCAGCTGGCCCTCGCCCCACCCCGCGTAGCCCGCGAACACCCGCAGGCCGCGCACCAGCGGCATGAGGTCGTCCGGTTCGGCGTCCAGGTCGATCAGCGCCACCGGGCCCTGCACGCCGACCAGGCCCTCCACTGCGGACGGATCGGTGCCCGTCTTCAAGGCCGCCAGGCACAGCGCCGTCTTCTGTTCGACCGGGCCGCCCACGTAGATGCACTGCGGCTTCGTGACGTGCGAGCCCCACGGAGGCAGCACGTCGTGCACCGCCACCTCGGAGGGGCGGTTCAGCACGACGCCGAGGGTCCCCTCTGGACGTTGATCGATGATGTAGACGACAGTGCGCGTGAAGTTCGGGTCGTTGAGGCTCGGAGCGGCAACCAACAGGGAGCCTGGCTCGACTTCGACTTCGTCATCGGGACGCACGTCACCATGAAATCACCCGTGATCGCCGGAACAACTCAGGGCCGCACCCCGTTAGACTCAAGTGTCGGATGTCTTTGTGTCCCCCGGGCTCAACAGACAACCGCCTTCGCGGAATACCGTTCGGCTGGAGCCGCGTAGTGCGCCGCGCCGTGAGGCGACCTGGCATCCGATCCAAGAGAGCCGGACCGTGAGGTCCGGCTTTCGTGGTTTTCACCACCACGCGCCTACAGTGCAACGGTGACAGCGCTTGCGGTGGAGAAGCACCACTGGGGATCACGCCGGTTCCTCGGCATCCCCGAGTACCGCAGGCTCCTCGCCACCCGCCTCGCGTCGCAGTGGGGCGACGGGCTCTTCCAGGCCGGGCTCGCCGGTGCCGTGCTCTTCAACCCCGAGCGCCAGGCCGATCCGGTGGCCATCGCGGCCGGGTTCGCGGTTCTCCTGCTGCCGTACTCGCTCATCGGCCCGTTCACGGGCGCGCTGCTCGACCGGTGGGACCGCAAGAAGGTCATCGTCGTGGCGAACGTCACGCGCGCCGTGTTCGTCCTGCTCACCGCCGCGGCGGTCGGAGCGGGCCTGAGCGGGTTGCCCCTCTACGTCTCCGCTCTCATCGTCATGGGCATCGCACGGTTCGTCGGAGCCGGGCTGAGCGCCTCACTGCCGCACGTCGTCCCGGAAGACCACCTGGTCGAGGCGAACGCGCTGGCCACGACGGCCGGGGCGATCATGGCCGTGGTCGGCGCCGCCTGCGCCATCGGGTTCCGCACGCTGCTCGGCGCCGGGGACGGCGGGTCGGCGTGGACCACGACCATCGCCGTGGTCGGACTGCTGCTCAGCGCGTTCATCGCGAGCAGGTTCAAGGCCGGCGTGCTCGGACCGGACGAGGTCGACGAGCCGCACAACGCCATCACGGCCGTGGCGCGCGGTCTGCTGGACGGCGCGAAGGCCGCCTGGCGCACCCCGAGCGTCATCGCCGCACTTGCCGCCGTTCTCGCCCACCGGGCGGCGTTCGGCATCAGCCTGATGATCACGCTGCTGCTGATGCGCTACAGCCTGGAGGACGTCGGCATCCTCAAGGCGGGCATCGGCGGGCTCGGCGAGGTCGCTGTCGCGGGTGGCGCCGGTGTGCTGCTCGCCGGCATCCTCACCGACCGGGTCGTCGACAGGTTCGGCACCACCCGGACGATCTGCGGTGCGCTGATCCTCGCCGCGGCCGCGCAGATCGGGCTCGGACTGCCGATGACGCTGCCGAGCATCCTGGCGGCCAGCTTCGTCATCATCTTCACCGGTCAGATCGTCAAGCTGTGCGTGGACACCGCGGTGCAGCACGACATCGGTGACGAGGTGCGCGGCCGGGTCTTCTCCCTTTACGACACCTTGTTCAACATCGCGCAGGTCACCGCGGTGTCCGTCACGGCGACGGTGGTCCCACTGGACGGGCGCGCGCCCGGTCTCATCATCGCCGCCGCGGGTCTGTACCTGGTCGGACTGGCCGGCTACCTGCTAGCGCGGAAACGGCAGGTGCAACATGCCGGCCTCGTGAGCGAAGACGACGGCGGCCACCCGATCAGGTAGATCCAGGCGCCGCAGGATGTCGGCCACCTCGTCGGCCACCCGCTGTTGCCCGAGACCGAGGACCCGCGCGATCTCGTGGTCTGCGTGACCACGCGCGAGACACCTCAGCACCGCCCGTTGGTCGTCGGTCAGCTCGTCCAGGTCGCGAACCGCCGGACCTGCGGAAAGTCCCCAAGTGAACATCTGCACCACCCCCATGCGCCCCCTAGCGCACTTCCCATGGTGCAGCCCCGCGCTGACACTTCGCTAACGCGGGGATTTCATCCGCTCACAATGCGTCACGTGGCGGGTGGCGTGATCCCCTGTTCGCGCGCCCAGCCGAGCAACGCCGCCTCCGCCTCGTCGCGGTCCATCGGCCCGTTGTCGAGCCGGAGCTCCTTCAGGAACTTCCACGCGGCACCGACCTGCGGACCCGGCGGCAGCCCGAGCAGCTTCATGATCTCGTTGCCGTCGAGGTCCGGCCGCACGCGCGCGAGGTCTTCCTCGGCCGCGATGCGCGCGATGCGTTCCTCAAGAGAGTCGTAGGTCCGCTTCAGCAGGTTCGCCTTGCGCTTGTTCCTGGTCGTGCAGTCGGCACGGACGAGCTTGTGCAACCGCGTCAGCAGGTCTCCGGCGTCGGTCACGTACCGGCGCACGGCCGAGTCGGTCCACTCGCCGTTGCCGTAGCCGTGGAAGCGAAGGTGCAGGTAGACGAGCTTCGCGACGTCCTCGGTGATCTCCTTCGAGTACCGCAACGCCCGCAAGCGCTTGCGGACCATCTTCGCGCCCACGACCTCGTGGTGGTGGAACGAGACGCCGCCGCCTGACTCGAACTTCCGGGTGGCCGGTTTGCCGATGTCGTGCAGGAGCGCGGCGATCCTCAGCACCAGATCGGGTGATTGATCAACATCTTCAAGATCAATTGCCTGTTCCAGCACAACCAGCGAGTGGTCGAAGACGTCCTTGTGCTGATGGTGTTCATCGATTTCCAGCTTCATGGCCGTGAGCTCCGGCAGCACGACGTCTGCCAGGCCGGTCTCGACCATGAGCTCGATGCCGCGGCGGGGGTAGGCCCCGCACAGGAGCTTCGAGAGCTCCACCTGCACGCGCTCCGGCGTGATGCGGGTGAGCTGGCCTGCCATCTCCCGCATCGCCTCGATCACCCGCGGCGCCGCCGTGAAGCCGAGCTGGGACACGAACCGCGCGGCGCGCAACATCCTCAGCGGGTCGTCACCGAACGACTCCTGCGGGGTCGCGGGCGTGTCCAGCACACCGTCGCGGGCGGCCTGAAGGCCTCCGGTCGGGTCCACGAACTCGTTCGCCGCGATGTCGAACGCCATCGCGTTGACCGTGAAGTCGCGACGGACCAGGTCGCCGTCGATGTTGTCGCCGAAGGTCACCTCGGGGTTGCGGGTGACGCCGTCGTAGACGTCCGCGCGGAAGGTCGTGATCTCGATGATCTCGCCCTTCTTCGAGGCACCGACCGTGCCGAAGGCGATCCCGGTGTCCCACTGCGCCTCCGCCCAGCCGCTGAGCAGCTTCTGGATCTCGGCGGGGCGCGCGTCCGTGGTGAAGTCGAAGTCGTTCGTCGGGCGCCCCAGCACGGCGTCGCGCACACTCCCACCCACGAGGTAGAGGCGCTTGTCGCCGGCTGCGAACCGGGCGGCGAGTTCGGCGACGACTGGCGTGATAGCGGGCTGTTCCACCACCGCATTCTGCTGGAGCGATCGAGACACGAGAAACCAGCGTACTCATCGGATCTAAGTACGATCGGCCGTATGTCCCCGTCAGCCGCACGTTCCGGGAGTCCCAAGCCGGGGCGCCGGAAGAGGCGCCGGGGCAGGAGGCTCAAGACGGTCGACGAGACGTCGGCGGGTGGCCTGGTGCTCGACGGAGCACAACGGGCCGCGGTGATCGGCAGACTTGACCGGCGCGGCCGGTTGCTGTGGTCTTTGCCGAAGGGTCACATCGAGGCCGGCGAGACCGCGGAACAGACCGCGGTGCGCGAGGTCGCCGAGGAGACCGGTATTCATAGCAGGGTGCTTCGCCCGTTGGGGTCGATCGACTACTGGTTCGTCGCTGACGACCGCCGGGTGCACAAGACGGTTCACCACTTCCTCCTCGAAGCGCTGGGGGGAGAGCTTTCCGACGAAGACGTGGAGGTCACCGAGGTGGCGTGGGTGCCACTCGGCGAACTGGACGAGCGACTCGCGTATGCCGACGAGCGCCGCCTGGTCCGCCGAGCCGCCGAACTGCTCGCCGGCCGCTGCCGCAACGGGGCGGGGTCGGCGTGAGTCTGAGGAAGCTCGTCTGCACAGCCGCTGTCGCCACGTTCCTGGTGATCGCCTCGCCGCCCGCGGGCGCCGTCGAGCAGTCACCACCGGACGAGGTCGACGCGCTGCCGTTCCTGCCCGCCACCGAGGTGTGGGCCACCAGATCTCTTTCCGCCCAGCCGGGCCAGCAGACGCCGCAGTTCCTGCGGCTCGACATCGCCCAGCTCACCCCCCGGTTCGTGACGAGCGACTCGCCCGGCACGGTCAAGATCACCGGCACGATCGTCAACATCGGTGACCGCAAGGTCTCCGACATCGTGCTGCGCCTGGAACGCGGTGAGCCGCTGGCCACCGAGGACGACCTGCGCAAGGCGTTGCGGGAACCGGCGGCGGCCGAGGCCGTGCAGCCCAAGTTCACGCAGGTCGCCGACGTGCTGGAGCCGGGCCAGCAGAAGGACTTCACGCTCGACGTGCCGTTGCGGGGCACCGAGCCGACCTCGCTCGAGGTCGAGCAGCCCGGCATCTACCCGATCCTCGCCAACGTCAACGGCAGGCCGGACTTCGGCGGCCAGGCGCGGCTCGCGGCGCTGTCCACGCTGCTGCCGGTGCTCGGCGTGCCCGGCGGTGAGACCAAGGGCAAGACCGGCGCACCGGCCAAGCTCACCGTGCTGTGGCCGATCGCGGACCGGCCGAGGCTGGTCCGGCTCGGCGGCGAGGGTCAGTCGGAGCTGATCGACGACGAGCTCGCGACGTCGCTCTCGGTCAACGGCCGGCTGTACGGCCTGTTGCAGGCCTACGAGCAGGCGATCTCGTCGATGAGCACGGCCATGTGCGTCGCCATCGACCCCGACCTGCTGCGCACCGTCCAGGCCATGAGCACCGGCTACAAGGTGCGCGGTGGCGCGGACGGCAAGGGCAGGACCGAGGCCAGGCTGTGGCTGGACCGGCTCAAGCTCGCCGTCAGCGGCCGCTGCGTGATCGCGCTGCCCTACGCCGACGCCGACCTCGTGGCGTTGAACAGGGCGAAGCTCGGTCCGATGCGCACGCTCGCGGTGACCGGCGGCCCCAAGCTCATCCAGGACATCCTGGCCGTGCAGCCGCTGCCGAACCTGGTGTGGCCGGAGGACGGTGTGCTGGACCAGTCGACGTTCGACGAGCTGGTCACCCCGCAGCCGGACAAGGGCTACCAGGGCATGAAGTCGGTCCTGCTCGACCCGACCGGCCTCGCGGACGCGCCCGGCACCACCCCTGTCGGCATCGGCGGCAAGAACCCGGTGACCGCCGTCAAGATCGACTCGATGGTCTCGGACGCGCTGCAGGGCAGTGACTCGCGCCCGCGCACGCTGTCCGGCGTGACCGCGCCGTTCGAGAACCAGCCGGTGTCCGTGCAGAACGCGCTGGCCGTGCTGGTGTTCCGCGCCGGATGGCAGGGCGACGGCCGCAACGTGCTGGTCGCGCCGCCGCGCCGGTGGAACGCGCCGCTCTCGGAGATGACCGAGTTCCTGACGGCGTCCCAGAAGCTGCTCGCCGGCGGTTACGCGGCCCAGACCGGGCTCGAGGAGCTCACGAAGGCCACCCCCGCGGTGACGAACGCCAAGGTCGCCTACCCGCCGGAGGCCGGCGCGCGGGAGATCTCGACGGTCATCGCGGACTCCGTGACGAACCAGAGCGCACAGCTGAACGGCCTGGTCGCGGCGATGCAGCAGGAGGACACCCAGCACGCGTCGCCCGCCGACCTGGCCGACCCGCTGTGGCTCGGCCTGCTGCGCGCGATGTCCGGCGCGTGGCGGTCCAACGAGCAGGGCGCCCGGTCCGCGGCCGAGGTCAGCCAGGGCGAGCTGAACGGCCTGACCGGCATGGTCGGCGTGACCCAGCCGAACAGCCCGATCCTGCTCGGCTCCGGTGACAGTCCGATCCCGGTCACCCTCACGAACAAGCTCGACGTCCGGGTGACCGTGCGGATCACGCTGGCCGACACCCCGGGGATCAGGAAGCTCGACCTCGCCGACCAGGTGCTTCCCGCACGTGGCGAACGCGTCGTGCGGGTGCCCGTGGAGGTGCTGCGGTCCGGCAGGTTCCCGGTCAACGTCCGCCTGACCACTCCCGAGGGCGTCGCTCTCGGTGACACTGTCAAGCTTGAGGTGTCGTCGTCCGCCTACGGCACGATCACGGTGATCATCACCGTGATCGCGGCCATCGCACTCGTCCTGCTTTCCGGGCGGCGCATCTACAAGCGGGTCCGCGCTCGCAACGGCGAGAACGGCGACGCACCGTCCATCGAGAACGTCACACCGGAGAAGTCGAGCGCGTGAGCGAGACAGCCACGACCACCGAACCAGAGCAGCAGAAGCAGGCACCGTCGGTCGCCAAGGCGAGCGGCTCCATGGCGATCGCGACGATCGTCAGCCGCGCCACCGGGCTGCTGTCGAAAGTGCTGCTGATCGCGGTGATCGGCGCCGAGACGCTCGGTGACTCGTACCAGGCGGCCTCCACGCTGCCGACCATGATCAACGAGCTGCTCCTGGGCGGTGTGCTGACCAGCGTGGCGATTCCGCTGCTGGTCCGCGCCGAGAAGGAGGACAGCGACGGCGGCGAGTCGTACGCCCAGTGGTTGATCACCATGGGCACGCTGATCCTCGGCGTCGGCACCCTGCTGGCGATGGCCTCCGCGCCGTTGCTGACGGACATCTACATCTCCGACTCGCAGGACGCGAACCCCGAACTGGTCACCGCGTTCGCCTACCTGGTGCTGCCGGGCATCGTCTTCTACGGCCTGACGGCACTGCTCAGCGCCGTGCTGAACGCACGACACGTGTTCGGCATCCCCACCTGGGCGCCGGTGCTGAACAACCTCGTCGTGATCGTCGTGCTGGTCGTTTACGCGATGCTGCCGGGCGAGCTCACGCTCAACCCGGTCCGCATGACCGACACGCACCTGCTGGTGCTCGGCCTCGGCACCGCGCTCGGTGTCGCGGTGCAGGCAGCCGTCCTGTTCCCGGCGCTGCGCAAGACCGGATTCCGGTTCAAGTGGCGGTTCGGCTGGGACTCGCGGCTGTCGGAGTTCGGCAGCCTCGCGTTCTGGGTGCTGCTCTACGTCGGACTCGGCCTGGCCAGCATGACCGTGCTGACGAACGTGGCGACGAGCGCCAAGGGCACGCTGGTGGCGTTCAACTACCAGTGGCTGATCGCCCAGGTGCCGTACGGCGTGCTCGGAGTCTCGCTGCTCACCGCCCTGATGCCGAAGATGAGCAGGGCGGCCGCGCACAACGACAACGACTCGATCGTGCGCGACCTGCTGTTCGGCAACCGCATGTCGGCGATCCTGCTGATGCCGTTCAGCGCGCTGATGACGGTGTCCGGTCTGTCGATCGGCCTCGCGGCCTTCGCCTGGGGCAACTCGGGCATCACCGGCGGCACGAGGATCGGTCTCGCGCTGGCGCTCTCGGCGTTCGGTCTCGTGCCGTACGCGATCACGTTGCTGCAGTTGCGGGTCTTCTACGCGATGAAGGACGCCCGCACGCCGACGCTGATCCAGGCGTTGATCGTGGCGGTCCGCATCGGGCTGCTCTACCTGTTCCTCGCGGTGTCCACGCCGGGTGACGCCGGGCAGCTCGCCGTCGGCGTGTCACTCGCGATGTCGCTCAGCTTCGTCTTCGGCGCGATCGTCGGTCAGATCTGGCTGCGAATCAGGCTCGGCCGGCTGCGCACCGGCTTCACCATCTGGACCGTGTGCCTCACCGTGGTGGCGTCCTCGCTGGCGTTCGCGGTGGCCAAGGGAGCGAACGCGCTGGTCCAGGGCTTGATCGAGTTCGGCGACCCGGTTGTAGCCGCTTGGGTCGAGGTCGTTCTGGTGACTTTGATCGGTTTGCCGCTCGCGTTCGGCCTTTTGGCGGCATTCCGGGTACCCGAGATGAAGCCGGCCATCGACAAGATCAACCGTTTGGTGCGGCGGCGGTGACTCCGGCCCGTGACTGTCGTCCCGTACCCTCGTGCCCGTGAGTAGCGGAGTTCACGCCGCCCTGGTTCCCGGCGGCGTCATCGGCAATGGCCGCTACCGCCTGCTCGCGAAATCAGGAGCGGACGCCCGGTCGAACGCGGAGCTGTGGCGCGCCCGCGACGGTCAGCTCAACCGGGACGTCGCGCTGACCGTGTTGCTGGGCGATCTGGCGGACAACGACGCCGCCGCTCGTGCTCGCCGAACGGTCGAACGCGCGATGCACGCGGCGTCGTTCACGCACCCCGGCGTTTCGCGCGTGATCGACGTGCTGACGCCCGGCACCGGCATCCGCCCGGACGAGGGCATCCTCGGCATGGTCATCGCCGAGTGGACCCAGGGCACCGACCTGATGGACCTCATCGCGGAGGGCCCGCTGCCGGCGGGCGCCGCGACCCGTCTGCTCGAGCCGCTCGGCGCCGCCATCGAAGGCGCGCACCACGCCGGTCTCGTGCTGGGCGCCGACCACCCGCAGCGCATCCGGGTCACCTCGGACGGCCGCCTGCGCCTCGCGTTCCCCGGTCCTCGGCCGGACGCGATCGCGCGCGACGACGTCAAGGGCCTGGGCGCGATCCTGTACCTGCTGCTCACCGGCCGGTGGGCGCTGCCGGGCGGCCCTCAGGGCGTGCCGCTCGCCCCGACCGGTCCCGATGGGTCCGTGGTCGCACCGAACGCGTTGCACCCGTACCTGCCGCACGACCTGTCGTCCGTCGCGGTGCGTTCGCTGGAAGACACTTCGGTGGGTGGCATCCGGACGTCCGCGGCGATCCTGCAGGTCCTGGACCAGATCGCGGCCGAGGAAGCACAGACCTCGCTGATCCCGGCCGTGTCGCCGGCTAAAGACGACGACGACCAGGTCGTGTGGACGACACAGCGTCCGCGGCAGGACAAGCAGCAGAAGAAGAAGCTGTGGATCAGCGTCGGCGTGCTCGCCGTGGCCACGCTGACCGTGATCGTGTGGCTGAGCGTGCAGATCGTCGGCTTCTTCAGCGACGAGCCGTCCAAGGGCGGCGGCCCGACCGTGGTGATCAACCAGCCGGGGTCGAACGGCCAGTCCGCACCCGCACCCGCGCCGGCCGGACCGGTGCAGCCGGGCCAGATCGGCGTCTACGACGTGACGAACCAGCCGGACAACGCGAACCAGGCGAGCCGCGCGGTCGACAACAACGCGACCACGTTCTGGCGGACCGACAACTACTTCCAGCCGTTCCCGACCCTGAAGCCGGGGATCGGGCTGATGGGGTCGTTCGCCGAACCGGTGCGGCTCGCCTCGATCACGATCACCTCGCCCAGCAAGGGCACGCACGTCGAGATCAGGGTGGCGTCCTCGCTCGACGCCCCGCTGGAGGAGACCAAGGTCATCGGGGTCGCGGACCTGTCAGAAGGGCAGACGCAGATCCAGCTCAACGAGCACGAACCGACCGGGCACGTGCTGATCTGGATCACGCAACTCACGAACTCCGGCGGCGGCAAGAACCAGTCGGAGATCCGCGAGATCCTCTACACCCGAGCCCAGTAGAACTACGCCTGCACATTGGATGGCCATCTTCGGGTGACGCGAGGTCGTGTCGGTCGTCCGGCCGACTTCTCGACGACCTCGCCGCCGTCTCCGAAGGAGCGGCCAACAACGCTGTGATCACGCTCGCTAAAGTGCGTCCCGTGACCGCCGCAGCCAGCTCGGACGCCGATCTCATCTCGGCCCACGCCGCAGGTGACCCCTACGCGTTCTCGGAGCTGGTCAAACGGCACCGCGACCGGATGTGGGCGGTGGCGTTGCGAACGCTGCGAGACCCGGAGGAAGCGGCGGACGCCCTCCAGGAGGCGTTCATCTCGGCCTTCCGGGCGGCCTCGACGTTCCGCGCGGAGTCACAGGTGACCACCTGGCTTCACCGGATCGTGGTCAACGCGTGCCTCGACCGGATGAGACGGCGGCAGACAAGACCGACAGTGCCGCTGCCCGAGGCCGGTCCCGGCGAGCCCGTCGCGCCCCGTGACGCGATGAGCGACCGCGAGACCAGCCTGATGGTGCAGCAGGCGTTGATGGAGCTGCCTGAGGAGCAGCGGGCGCCCATCGTGCTCGTCGACGTCGAGGGCTATTCGGTCGCCGAAACGGCGAAGATGCTCGGCATCGCCGAAGGCACGGTGAAGAGCCGGTGTGCGCGAGGTCGCGCCAAGCTCGCCAAAGTTCTCGGGCACCTCAGGAACCGAATCGCAGATGCGAACGTCCCAGCTGACGGTGTGAATGTGCAAGAGCAACGTCAGTGGGAGGGCCGATGACCGGCATGGAGCGCGTGCCGATGGGTCCGCCGTGGTCTGTTGACCTCATCGCGGACCTGCACGCGGGCGTGCTGCCCCCTGAGGTCGCCGCACAGCTGCGCCCGAGGGTCGAGGCGGACGCTGACGCCAGGGAGATCCTGCAGGCGCTGGACGCCACGCTGGAGGACCTGCGGGCGTTGCCGCCGATCCCGATGCCCGACCACGTGGCCGCCAGGATCGACGCCGCTCTCGCCGCCGAGGCCCGTCCGGGCATCGCGCCGGTGGTGTCGCTGAACGAGGCCCGCAAGCGTCGCAACCGCAGGCTCGGCCTCGGTGGTGGCGGTGTGCTGGTCGCGGCCGCGGCGGCGTTCGGCATCGTGCTGGCCGTTTCCCCTGGCGGGAAAGAGGCGAACACCCCCGGCGACGCCGCACCGGCACCGACGACGTCCGCCGCGAACCAGGCCCCGCTCGCCATCAAGCGCGACGAACTGGGCTCCGCGGTCGGGGAAGTGCTGAAGGCGCAGAACTACGGCCCGCTGGAGACGCCCGACCGGTTGGCCGGCTGCCTGCGGGGCGGTGGCATCACCAGCTCGGGCAACCCGCTCGGCATCAGCCCGATCAACCTCGAGGGCAAGGACGCCGTGATGGCGATCCTGCCCGCCGGTCTCGGCAAGTACCGGCTGGTCGTGCTGGACCCTGCGACCTGCGGACCGGACAAGCCGGAGGGCGTTCTCGCGGACACGACGGTGGGTCAGAGGTAGTCGCTCAAGTCACGGAATTAGCTGCACCTACGATCCGTTGAGCCAGACAGACGACGAGATCGAGGAGTTGCTGGGGCCGTGAGCGTGCGCAACGTGATCATCATCGGATCGGGGCCTGCGGGCTACACCGCGGCGGTCTACGCCGCCCGCGCGCAGCTCGAGCCCCTGGTCTTCGAGGGTTCGCAGTACGGCGGCGCCCTGATGACGACGACCGAGGTCGAGAACTACCCCGGCTTCCGCGACGGCATCATGGGCCCCGAGCTCATGGAGCAGATGCGTGAGCAGGCGACCCGTTTCGGTGCCGAGCTGCGTGCCGAGGACGTCGAGTCCGTCGAGCTGACCGGTGAGATCAAGAAGGTCGTCGCGAACGGCGTCGAGTACGAGGCCCGCGCGGTCATCCTCGCGATGGGTGCGGCGGCCAGGTACCTGAACATCCCCGGCGAGCAGGAGCTGCTCGGCCGCGGTGTGTCGGCCTGTGCGACGTGCGACGGCTTCTTCTTCCGCGACCACGACATCGCGGTGGTCGGCGGCGGCGACACGGCGATGGAGGAGGCGACGTTCCTCACCCGCTTCGCCAAGTCCGTGACGGTCATCCACCGTCGCGAGGAGTTCCGCGCCTCCAAGGTCATGCTCGAGCGCGCCCGCGCCAACGAGAAGATCAAGTGGCAGCTGAACACGCAGGTCACCGACGTGCTGGGTGACGGCACGGTGTCGTCGATCAAGATCAAGGACACCCAGACCGGCGCCGAGTCCGAGATGCCCGTCACCGGATTCTTCCTGGCGATCGGCCACGACCCGCGCTCGTCCCTCGTCAAGGGCCAGGTCGACCTCGACGCGGAGGGTTACGTCCTGACGAAGGACAAGTCCTCCTACACGAACCTGGACGGCGTGTTCGCTGCCGGCGACCTCGTCGACCACGAATACCGCCAGGCCATCACCGCCGCCGGCTCGGGTTGCAGCGCCGCGATCGACGCGGAACGGTGGCTCGCCGAGCACGGCGAGGAGCACGCCGAGATCGCCGCTGAGGCAGTCGGCGGCGGCTACGGCAAGAGCAACTGAAGTTTCTTCGAGTTCTAGGAGAGAACATGGCAGGCGCCACCGTCACGGTGACCGACAAGTCGTTCGCGGACGACGTGCTGACCAGCGAGAAGCCCGTGCTGGTCGACTTCTGGGCGACCTGGTGCGGCCCGTGCAAGATGGTTGCGCCGGTGCTCGAGGAGATCGCCGCCGAGCACAGCGAGAAGATCACCATCGCCAAGGTCGACATCGACGCCAACCCGTCGATCGCCCGCGACTACCAGATCATGTCCGTGCCGACGCTGATCCTGTTCCAGGGCGGCCGCCCGGTGAAGCAGATCGTCGGCGCGAAGCCCAAGGCCGCGCTGCTCAACGACCTGTCGGACGTTCTGGCCTGACGAAAAAAGTTGCATCGGCCAAGAAGTCCTTTGCAACGCGCAACGTGACCCGCCCGTCTATCGATAAGACGAGCGGGTCACGTTCGTTTTCGTGCCGGGAACGTGATCCCGGTACGACTGTGAGTAGCCCTGCATCGATCACTCTGCGGAGCAGGGCACAATGAGGACTTCCCAACTGACGCGCCGACCAGGTTCGGCGCCCTAGTCGAGCGAGGGTGCATGCAGCTGCTCCGCCGCGGGGACGTCGGAAGTGATGTTGCCGAGATCAGGTCGACCCTGACCCGTATCGGGATGCTTCCGCCGACCGACCCCCAGGCGCCGCCGGTGTTCGACCAGCAGGTCGAGCACGCCGTGCGAGCGTTCCAGCAGCAGCGGGGGCTGATCATCGACGGCATCGTCGGCCCGGCGACCTACCGCGCGATGCGCGATGCGACGTTCTCACTCGGCGACCGTCCGCTCGCCTTCCTGATGTCGCAGCCGACCACCGGCGACGACGTGCTGATGCTGCAGGAACGCATGCTGGAACTCGGTTACGACGCCGGCCGCGCCAACGGCGTGTTCGGCCAGCAGACCGAGCAGGCGCTGAAGAACTTCCAGCGCGACTACGGCCTGATCGTGGACGGCATGTGCGGCCCGGACACCGTGCGCGCGTTGCGCCAGCTCCAGCCGAAGGTCCGCGGTGGCCGCCCGCAGCTGCTGCGTGAGCAGGAACGGCTCCGCGGCGCCGGTTCGCGCCTGTCCGGCAAGCGCATCGTGATCGACCCCGGTCACGGCGGCCAGGACCGCGGTGTGGTCGTGGACGGTCTCTCCGAGGCCGACCTGATGCTGGACCTCGCGCGCCGGCTGGAAGGCAAGATGGCCGCCACCGGCATGGAGGCGTTGCTCACCCGCGGGCCGAACAACTGCCCGGACGAGGCGGAGCGCGCCCGGTTCGCGAACGAGGCCGGCGCCGACCTGATCCTCTCGCTGCACGCCGACGGCAACTCGTCACCGCACGCGCAGGGCGTGGCGACGTTCCACTACGGCACCGGCAACGGCGCGTCGTCCACCGTGGGCGAGGCGCTGGCCGGGTTCATCCAGCGCGAGGTCACCGCCCGCACGTCGATGTGGAACTGCGGCTCGCACCCGAAGACGTGGGACCTGCTGCGGCTCACCCGCTGCACGGCCGTCCGGGTCGAGGCCGGGTACCTGACGAACACCGAGGACCGCGCGCGGCTGGCCACGCCGGGCTTCCGCGACATCGTGGCCGAGGGCATCCTCGTCGCCGTGAAGCGGCTCTACCTGCTCGGCAAGGACGACCAGCCGACGGGCACGTTCACGTTCAACGACCTGCTGCGCTACGAGATGGCCAAGGGCTGATCTCTTCCCCGCACGAAAAAGGGCCCCCTCTCGCGAGGGGGCCCTTTTTGCTTTGGTCAGACGGGACGGAAGCTCGGTTCCGCCGTCGAGACGGTCACGCTGTTGAGAAGTCGTTCGAGGGCAGCCTCGACGTCTTCCTTCCACGTGATGGCGCTGCGGAGCTCCAGACGCAACCGCGGCCAGCGCGGGTGCGGCCGCACGGTCTTGAAGCCGACGCTCGTGAGGAAGTCGGCGGGTGTGACGCAACTGGACTCTTCGTCGTCCGGGCGCATGTCGCCGAACGCCTCGATGGCCTTCACGCCACGACGCGTCAGATCCTTCGCCACGGCCTGCACGAGCACGCGCGCGAGTCCTCCCCCTCGGAACTCCGGAAGAACGTCCAGCGAGGTCATGAGGACCGCGTCCGGGCTCACCGGAGACGTGGGGAAGGCGGCGCTGCGCGGAACAGCGGCCGGTGGTGCGTAGAAGACCGAACCTGCGGGAATGCCGTCGCAGTAGATCATGCGACCGCACGAGCCCCATTCAAGCAGGACGCTGGAGACCCAGGCTTCCTTCTCGAACTCGGTGTCGCCGTATTCCTCAGCCTGTTCGCGCAGGTGAGGGGCCAGTTCCCAGAAAACGCACGTCCTGCTGTGCTTGGAGAGATGCTCCAGGTTGTCCAGCGTGACGCCCACGACGCGACGGGACACCCCAACCTCCACCCGTTAACACACACAGTGAACCCATACGAGGGTAGGCGAATGTGACGGAACCGGGAAGGCGCGTGCCCTGAACGGGACGACGGTTACACTCGCTCGGGACATTTCCTATTCAGGAGTCCCACATGACTGTGCCCGGACAGCCCGCCAAGCAGGGCCCCAGAAGCCTTGACCCCCACCTCCGCCGCTACGCAGCGCGCACGGCAGGGATGACGGCGTCGGAGATCCGGGCACTTTTCGCAGTCGCATCCCGTCCCGAGGTCGTATCGCTGGCCGGCGGCATGCCGCACCTGGCCGCGTTGCCGCTGGAGTCGCTGTCGGCCGAGATCGGTCAACTGGTCGCGACCGAGGGTCTGGTGGCGCTGCAGTACGGCTCGGCGCACGGTGTTCCGACGCTGCGCGAGCAGATCTGCGAAGTCATGGCGATGGAAGGCATCAAGGGCCACCCGGACGACGTGGTGGTGACCGTCGGCTCGCAGATGGGCCTCGACATGGTCACCCGGATCTTCTGCGACCCCGGTGACGTGGTGATCGCCGAGGGACCGTCGTACGTCGGCGCGTTGGGCTCGTTCACGGCGTACCAGGCGCACGTCGTGCACGTCGCGATGGACGCTGACGGGCTCGTGCCGTCGTTGCTGCGAGAGGCCCTGGAGGCTTGTCGTCGCGCCGGCCAGCGGGTCAAGTTCCTCTACACGATCCCGAACTTCCACAACCCGGCCGGCGTGACGCTGGCCGTGTCGCGGCGGGCCGAGATCCTGGAGATCTGCCGTTCGTACGGCGTGCTGGTCGTGGAGGACAACCCGTACGGGCTGCTCGGGTTCGACGGCCAGACGTACCCGGCGCTGCGGTCCATGGACCCGGACAACGTGGTGTACCTCGGGTCGTTCTCGAAGACGTTCGCCGCCGGACTGCGGGTCGGCTGGGTGCTGGCGCCGCACGCGGTGCGCGAGAAGCTGGTGCTGGCGGCCGAGTCGGCCACCCTGTGCCCGCCGACGCTGAACCAGATGATCGTGTCGCGCTACCTCTCGACCCAGGACTGGAAGGGTCAGATCAAGACGTACCGCGAGGCGTACCGGGAACGCCGGGATGCGGCGGTGTCGGCTCTCGAGCAGCACATGCCGCAAGGTTCCACGTGGAACATTCCCGACGGCGGCTTCTACGTCTGGGTGACGGTGCCCGAGGGCATCGACACCAAGGCGATGCTGCCTCGAGCCGTGACGGCCCGCGTGGCGTACGCGTCCGGCACCGGGTTCTACGCGGACGGCTTCGGCTCCCGCCAGTTGCGGATCTCGTACTGCTACCCGACGCCGGAGCGCATCCGGGAGGGTGTTCGCCGCCTGGCGAACGTCATCGAGGAAGAGATGCAGCTGCACGCGACCTTCGGGGCGACGCCTGGGCGGCAGCTGTCCGGTCCGCAGACCCCTTCGCCCGACACCGCCTGATCCTCTCTTTGGAGTTTTGCTGTGGCTGACCGCATGGTCGCTGTGCTGTCCGGTGGGCTCTCCCACGAACGCGAAGTCTCGATCCGCTCCGGTCGCCGTCTGTCGGCTGCCCTGCGGTCGGCGGGCGTGATGGTGGAGGAGTGGGACGCCGACGCCTCGCTGTTGACGCGTCTTGCTTCGCATCGCCCGGACGCTGTCGTCGTCGCCCTGCACGGCGGTGAGGGCGAGAACGGTTCGGTGCAGGCGATCCTCGAGATGTTCGGTGTGCCGTACGTGGGCACCGACTCGCGGGCGTGCCGCCGGGCGTGGGACAAGCCGACCGCGAAAGCCGAGCTGGCCCGTGCCGGTCTGGCGACGCCGGAGTGGGTCGTCCTGCCGCACGCGACGTTCCGGGAGTTGGGTGCCAAGCCGGTGCTCGACGCGATGGTCTCGACGCTGGGGCTGCCGTTGATGCTGAAGCCGGATCAGGGTGGCTCGGCGCTGGGTGCGCACGTGGTCCGGGACGCTGCCGATCTGCCCGCGGCGATGGTCGGGTGCCTGGCGTACGGCGACACCGTTCTGGCGGAGCAGTTCATCTCCGGGGTGGAGGTGGCCGTGACGGTGGTGGACGGACCTGACGGTCCGACGTCGTTGCCGGCGGTCGAGATCGTTCCGGAGACCGGTGTGTACGACTACACCGCTCGGTACACCGCGGGGCTGACGGACTTCCACGCGCCGGCTCGGCTGGACGCGGCGGCCGCCAAGGCGGTCGGGGAGCTGGCGGTGGCGGCGCACCGGTTGCTCGGGCTGCGGGACGTGTCGCGGACCGACGCGGTCGTGGCCGAGGACGGGACCGTCTACTTCCTCGAAGTGAACGTGTCGCCGGGACTGACCGAGACCTCGCTCCTGCCGATGGCCGTCGAGGCGGCGGGGGAGTCGTTGGGCGAGATTTACGCCGGACTGATCGAGCGCGCTGTCGCTCGTTGACCTCTCCTTCATAGGTGACGCCCCGTAGCCAGTCGGCTGCGGGGCGTCATCGTCACCGTGACATAAGGCCCGTGGGTGATCGTATGGGCCTACTCCGATGTCCGAATTGTCGTTTCTGGGCTCATCATGCCGATGATGCGTTCAAGATCGTCAACTGACCCGAATTCGACGACGATCCGGCCCTTTCGCTGCCCGAGTTCGACCTTCACGCGAGTGTCGAAGTTGTCCGAGAGGCGCTCGGCGAGCTCCTGCAGACCGGGTGCGTGCATCTGCTTGCGAGGAGCCTGCTTCGGCTTCGCGGGCTTCTCGTTCTTGGCGAGCGTCACCGCTTCCTCGGTCGCGCGGACCGACATGCCCTCGGCGATGATCCGTGCCGCGAGGTCTTCCTGCGTGCCGGCGTCGTCGAGACCGAGCAGCGCGCGTGCGTGACCCGCGCTCAGCACCCCCGCCGCCACCCGTCGCTGGACGGGGAGGGGGAGCTTGAGCAGACGGATGGTGTTCGTGACGACGGGGCGGCTGCGGCCGATGCGGTCCGCGAGCTCCTCGTGCGTGACGCCGAATTCCTCGAGCAGCTGCTGGTAGGCCGCCGCTTCTTCGAGCGGGTTGAGCTGGACGCGGTGGATGTTCTCCAACAGTGCGTCGCGCAGCATCACGTCGTCGGCGGTCTGCCGCACGATCGCCGGGATGGTCTTGAGCCCGGCCTGCTGGGTCGCCCGCCATCGGCGCTCGCCCATGACGAGCTCGTAGGTGTCCGCGGTGAGCTCGCGGACCACGATCGGCTGCATGAGCCCGAACTCCTTGATGGAGAACGAGAGCTCGTTGATCGCGTCCGGGTCGAACACCTGGCGCGGCTGCTTGGGGTTGGTCTTGATCGCGGTGACCGGAACCTCCCGGTACACCGCCCCCGCAACCTCACCGATCGGCTGCTGGTTCCTCGCCGTCCCGTTCCCGTTTCCGGCCGCGGCGGGCCGGATGGTGCTGGGCGCACCGGGCGGAGGACCCTGCGGGATCAATGCGGCCAGGCCGCGCCCGAGTCCGCCCTTGCGCTGCTCCGTCATGCGCCCTCCTCCATAGCCCCGCGGATCGCGATCTCCTTGGCGGCGTCGAGGTAGCTCATCGACCCGCGCGAGCCCGGGTCGTACGTCAACACCGTCTGCCCGAATCCTGGTGCCTCGGAGACCTTCACGCTGCGCGGAATCACCGTCTTGAGCGCCACGTCGCCGAAGTGACCGCGCACCTCACTGGTCACCTGGTCCGCGAGCTTCGTGCGGCCGTCGTACATCGTGAGGAGGATCGTCGAGATCGCGAGGTCCGGGTTGAGGTGCTGCTGCACCAGTTCGATGTTCCGCAGCAGCTGGCTCAGACCCTCCAGCGCGTAGTACTCGCACTGGATCGGGATGAGGACTTCCTGGGCCGCGACCATCGCGTTGACGGTCAGCAGGCCGAGACTCGGCGGGCAGTCGATGAAGACGTAGTCCGGCTGCAACGCGTCGAGCGCCTCGGGGGAGAGCGCCTCCTTCAGTCGCGACTCACGGGCGACCATCGAGACGAGCTCGATCTCGGCGCCGGCGAGGTCGATCGTGGCGGGCACGCAGTACAGGTTCGGCGACGTCGGGCTGACCTGAGCGGCCTCCGCGATGGAGATCTCGCCGATCAGCACCTCGTAGACCGACGGCGTGCCGGAGCGGTGCTCAACAGAGAGCGCCGTGCTGGCGTTGCCCTGGGGGTCGAGGTCGATCACGAGCGTCTTGAGCCCGTGAATCGCGAGCGCCGCGGCCAGGTTCACCGTGCTCGTCGTCTTGCCCACGCCACCCTTCTGGTTGGCGACAGTCATCACCCGGCGATGCGTAGGCCGGGGGAGCAGTGACTCGTCGGGGTGCAGCACGCTTGCCGCACGAGCCGCCTCTTCTGCAATCGGGGTCCACACCACGGCGCTGTCATCTCCGTTGTTGGTCGGCTTGGTCTTCGGCTTCTGCTTGGGCTCGGTTTCACGTGGAACATCAGCAGCCTGAAACTCCGGAAACACGCTCACCGATCCCTCCTCGTCTGGCGCTCAACAATCAGCACCGTCGTAGGCACCTCAAGTACGTCCGCTCCCACAACGACGACGTGGCCATTGGCGCCCCCAGCCTTCTGCACCGCCGCGCCGTCGCGATCAAGCTCCTCCTGCGCACGCTCACCCTTGAGCGCCACCATCCGCCCACCGCCCTTGAGAAGCGGAAGACACCACCGCGCGAGCTTCTCCAGGGGAGCCACCGCGCGCGCAGTAACCACGTCGCAGTTCTTCAGCTGCGCCCGAACCGGCCCTTCCTCCGCACGCCCGCGAAGAACGGTCACGTTGTCGAGCTCCAGCCGCTCCTTCACTTCCTCAAGCCACGCAATCCGCCGAGCCATCGGCTCCAGCAGCGTGATCCTCAGGTCGGGCCGCGCAATGGCGAGCGGCACCCCAGGCAACCCGGCACCCGAGCCTACGTCGACCGTCCGACAATTCGGCGCGATGACCTCCTGGATCACCGCCGAGTTGAGCACGTGACGATCCCAAATCTTGTCGACCTCACGAGGACCAATAAGGCCACGCTCGACGCCGTGCTCCTCCAGGAGCCGAACAAACTCGGCAGCACGCTCAACGTGCTCGCCGAAGACGAGCTTCGCGTTGTCGGGCAACTCCCCGGCCATGTTCTCCGTCCGTGAGCGTTTCACGTGAAACCACGCGGCGGCGACCTTGCAGCGGCCGGTGGAAAAGCTGGCGAATGCCAGGGCACCATCATGACGGATCGACCGTGCGCTCCGCCAAATCCTGAGCGCTGTTTCACGTGAAACTTGGGGAAAAGTTGCGCCCGACCATCTACACCGTCGCCCACCCCGGCCCCGGACGCGTCTCCACCATGTCCCACCCAGCCGGCGGCCGATACCTGGAGGCAAAGATCCGCGACCTCCGCCGCCTCGGCGTGGACATCCTCGTGTCTGCCCAGACCGACAGCGAACGGGTCGAGTGCGATCTCGCCGACGAGGAGCGCGCGGTGACCGCAGCCGGTCTTCAGTTCGTGTGCTTCCCGATCGAGGACCGGACAGCGCCTGTCGTGGCGGAGGCCGTCGCCGTCGTCGCGCCGCTCCACGCGATGTACCGGGCGGGTGCGCACGTGGTGTTCCACTGCTGGGCGGGGATTGGGCGGTCGTCGTTGTTGGCCGGCCTGCTGCTGGGGATGGACGGGGTGGAGCCGGGGGAGGCTTGGCGCCTGATCTCGGCAGCCCGTGGGTTCCCGGTGCCGGACACGGCGGAGCAGGAGTCCTGGCTCGCGGCTTGGTGGGCTGACCGCGATGCGGCGTTTCACGTGAAACCGTGACGCCAGGTTCGTTGGCTAGTCACGTCCCCAGCGTGGTCCGTCAGGCATGGACGAGATGTGGGGTCCATCGCCGCTGCGCGACGATTGCGATTGGGGCTTGACCTTGAGCCTCTGACGGGATGCTGACACGGCCTCCAAAAGCCGGGGTGAAAAGCGCCCCGGCCGAACCCGAACAGGGGAGCATCCCGCCCCCTCAAGGTAAAGCCCCAATCGCGAGGCGTGGGGTGTGCACCGCTACCCGGCGGGGGATCGCACACGCGGGCGTACCCATCGTGGCGGCGCACCTGGGCGTGCCCAGCGGTGCGTAGCTCCACACGATGCCCGGCGAGCGAGACGACCCAGTGCCTGCCGGGGTCCAACGTCCGCCAGATCCCGCATCCATCACGCCTGGCGTCCCGCCGCTGAGGGAACCTCGCGCCTGTCCGATCCGCAGCGGATGGCGGAGGCACCGCCGCGCTCACGGCCGCGACTTCCGCCGGATCTCCCGCCGCCACGTCGCCCACCGCACCCCGCACCTGTCTCGCACCCGCCACACTGCATCCCCGCGCCGCCCCGCCTCGCCCCGCTTCGCCCCGCGCCGCTTCGCCCCGCGCCGCCTCGCCCCGCGCCGCCTCGCCCCGCGCCGCCTCGCCCCGCGCCGCCTCGCCCCTGTCTCTTATA